>CAZWQJ010000045.1:0-3970 GCA_964635825.1 uncultured Victivallales bacterium
CGCGCCGAGCGCGATCACGCGTTTGCTGGATATTGGGGTGAAGCCGTTCCTGCTGGCCTCTTCGTTGCGGGCGGTGATGGCCCAGCGGCTGGTGCGCGCCATTTGCGAGAACTGCCGCGAGGAGTACAAGGCGACGGATCAGGAACTGCGGCTGCTGGGGGCGGCGGCGGAGCAGATGCAGCAAGCCCAGCTTTACCGGGGCCGCGGCTGCAAGCGCTGTTCGCTGACGGGTTACAAGGGCCGCAAGGGCATCTTTGAGATTTTCGTCCTGACGGACGAGATCCAGCGCATGATTTTTGAGACGGTGTCCGCCACGGAATTGCGAGTTCGCGCGCGGGAGTTGGGGATGCGCACGTTGCGGGAGGACGGCCTGCGGAAGGCCATCGCCGGGGTGACGACGTTGGATGAGATTCTGCGTGTGACGATGGGAGATGCAGACTGATGAGCACCGTAGATTCGCACGAAATCGAGATGAGCGATCTGCTGCAGCTGGCGGTGGATGAGGAAGCCTCGGACCTGCATCTGGCGGTGGGTTCGCCGCCGCAGCTGCGGATTCATGGCAATCTGCAGCCGCTGGATGCGCCGCCGCTGCGGCCCGAGGATACGGAGCGGCTGATGAAGAGCATCACGTCGCCGGACCACCAGCAGCGCCTGCGCGAGTTTGGCGGTTCCGACTTCGGCTTCAGCTTCGGGCAAGCCGCGCGCTTCCGCGTCAGCATTTTCAAGGCGAAGGGCAACATTGGGCTGGTGCTGCGGCAGATTCCGTCGAAGTTCCTGAAGTTGGAAGACATTGGCCTGCCGACCCAGATCAAGGAACTGCTATTCCGGCCGCGCGGGCTGATCCTGGTGACGGGGCCGACCGGTTCGGGAAAGTCGACGACGCTGGCGAGCATGGTCAACGTCATCAACGAGCAGCGCGACGCGCACATCATTACGATCGAGGATCCGATCGAGTATTACCACCAGCACAAGAAGTCGCTGGTGACGCAGCGCGAGATCGGGGTGGATGTGCCCTCCTTCAAGGAGGCGTTGAAGCGCGCGCTGCGCCAGGATCCGGACGTGATTCTGGTGGGTGAAATGCGCGACTTGGAGACGATGGAAGCGGCGATTACGGCGGCGGAGACCGGGCATCTGGTCTTTGCCACGTTGCACACGACGGGTGCGGCGCGCACGGTGGACCGTATTGTGGACGCCTTTCCGACGGACCAGCAGGAGCAGATCCGCACGCAGCTTTCGGTGGGTATTGTGGCGGTCATCTCGCAGTTGCTGCTGGTGCGGACGGATCGGCCGGGGCGGGTGGCGGCCTTCGAAGTCATGATTTCCACGCCGTCGATCCAGGCGCTGATCCGCGACAACAAGACCTACCGCATCACGTCGGACATTCAGACGGGTGCCAAGTATGGGATGATCACGCTGGACGCGAACCTGATGGGTTTGTACGAGGCGGGCGTGATCCGGTACGAGGATCTGATCACGAAGGCGCAGGATCCGCAGACGATGATCCAGCGGCTTGAGGAAATGGCGAAGGCGCAGAAGAAGTAGGACTCCATGGCGGAAACCGGGCAACTGGAACCCTTGCTGCAACTGATGGCCGATCAGGATGTGCTGCCGGCCGAGCAGTTGGCGAGCATGCAGAAGGAGCATGTCGACACGGGCAAGGCCCTGCGCAGCATCATTCTGGATGCCAGTGTGCTCACCGAGGACCAGTTGCTGGAACTGATCGCGGGGTACCAGGGGACGCGGGTGATCAATTTGCCGGCCACGGACATCCCGCCGGACGTGATTCACACGATCCCCGCCAGTGTGGCGCGCATGTACAACTGCGTGCCGGTTGAGGCCACGAACAACACGGTGGAGCTGGCGGTGTTTGACATAGTCAGCCCGCAGGTGATGGACGAACTGATGTTCGTGCTGACGCGGGATGTATCGTTTGTGCTGGCGCGCGAGGATGACGTCAAGAACTCGATCAACCAGTTCTATGGGGACGACAGTGACGCGGTGAGCGACATGCTGTCGGCGCTGGAGAGCGAGATCGAGGAGGTCAGCGACCGGTTGACGGTGGCGGAGGACGACGAGAAGGGTTTGGCGGATGCGGCCGGGGCGAAGCCGGTCGTGCAGTTCGTGAACCTGGTGCTGTTCCAGGCCGTCAATGACCGCGCCTCGGATATTCACTTTGAGCCGTTCGAGAAGGAATTCAAGATTCGTTACCGGGTGGACGGCGCGCTGTACGAGATGGCCCCGCCGCCGCGCCGGCTGGCGACGCCGATCATCTCGCGCATCAAGGTGATGGCCGGGCTGAACATTGCCGAGCGGCGGCTCCCGCAGGACGGCCGCATCCAGATCAGCGTGGGCGGGCGCCAGATCGACTTGCGTGTGTCGTCGCTGCCGACGCAGTTCGGCGAGAGCGTGGTGCTGCGCGTGTTGGATCGTTCGGTGGTCTCGCTGGAGATTGAGAACCTGGGGATGCCGGAAGACGTTTACGAGTCGTACACGCGCGACATTCAGAAGCCCAACGGCATTGTGGTGGTGACGGGCCCGACGGGATCCGGCAAGACGACGACGCTGTACTCGGGGCTGCGGCGCATCAACACGATTGACGTCAAGATTCTGACGGCGGAAGAGCCGGTGGAATACGACATTGATGGGATCGTGCAGGTGCCGATCAATGAAGCGACCGGCAACTCGTTTGCGCGCGTGCTGCGGGCGTTCCTGCGCCAGGATCCGGACGTGATGATGATCGGCGAAATTCGTGACATCGAGACCGCGCAGATTGCGGTGCAGGCGTCGCTGACGGGTCACCTGGTGTTCAGCACGCTGCACACGAACGACGCCTCGGGCGCGGTGACGCGCCTGATCGACATGGGGGTGGCGCCTTACCTGATTTCCTCGACGCTGGAGGCGGTGCTGGGGCAGCGCCTCGTGCGCACGGTTTGCGAGCACTGCAAGACGGCCTACGCGCCGGACCGCGAGGTGCTGCAATTGCTGGGGCTTTCGGAGCAGGACGTGCAGGGGCGTCAGTTCTATTATGGCGCCGGCTGTTCCTCCTGCAACGAGACGGGGTACCGCGGCCGCAAAGGCATCTATGAGTACCTGGTGGTGTCGGGGCCGATCAAGGACATGATCAACCAGCGCAAGCCCACGTTGCTGATCCGCAACCGGGCGGTGGAACTGGGCATGCGCACGCTGCGTGAAGACGGCATCCGCAACGTACTCGACGGTTACACGACCGTGGACGAGGTCTTGAAGTACACCTGACGCGGCGCGTTGCTGCGGGCGGGTCGGCGGTCGGTCGCGGCGCTCAGCGGCACCGGCGCGGGATTCACGATACGGTTACACCTACAGACAAGATGGAGCATGCGATGGAAAAGGTTGTGATTGTGGGGACGGGGCCGGCGGGGCTGACGGCGGCCATCTATGCGGCGCGCGCGAATCTGAACCCGCTGGTGATCGAGGGCCTGGAGCCGGGCGGGCAGCTGACGACGACCACGGATGTCGAGAACTACCCGGGCTTTGAGAAGGGGGTCGACGGGACCGAGCTGGTGACGGTAATGCGGCGCCAGGCGGAGCGGTTCGGCACCCGCTTTGAGAGCGGCGATGTGACGGGTGCCTCCTTTGACGGCGGCGGTGCGCACCGGCTGCTGATGTCAGATGGGCGCGCGATCGAGACGCGCACGGTGATTGTGGCCACGGGTGCGAGCGCCATGTATCTGGGGCTGGAGTCGGAGCGCAGCCTGATGGGCAAAGGTGTGAGCGCGTGCGCAACCTGCGACGGGGCCTTTTTTCGCAATGTGCCGGTGGCGGTGATCGGCGGTGGCGACACGGCGATGGAAGAGGCGAATTTTCTGACGCGGCTCTGCTCGGAGGTGACGGTGGTGCACCGGCGCGACAAGCTGCGCGCCTCGAAGATCATGGCGGACCGCGCGTTGGCGAATCCGAAGATCCGGTTTGTCTGGGACAGTGCGGTGGAGGA
>CAZWQJ010000045.1:4070-27017 GCA_964635825.1 uncultured Victivallales bacterium
GCGCTGGAAGCCGAGCGTTACCTCGAGTCCGTGGGCACATGAGCGAGACCCCTCAAGGGTCCATGTGGGCGTCCTACGCGCGGCTGCTGCGCTACACGCGTCCGTACCGGTGGCGTGTGTATGTGGGGCTGGCCTGCGTGATGGTGGGGGCGGGGTCCTACTACGGGATGCTGCGCCTGTCGCCCAATTTGTTCCGACCCTTTGCGCCGGAGAACAAGGCGGCGGTGGAGGCGCCGGCGGTGGCGGTGGAGGCCCCCGCGGTGGCGACGGTGCCGGAGGGGGGCGAGGCGGCGGCGCTGCCGGGCGACTGGCAGAAATTCCTGGAGTTCGCGGAGCGGCTGCACATACCGGTCCTGGATGCGGGCAATCGCATTACGTGGCAGTTCCTGGTGGTGGTGTTGATCGGGCTGCCGGTGATGTTGATCCTGCGGGGCACTGCCAGCTTTTTCAGTCGTTACCTGCTGCGCTGGATAGGCACGCGGGTGTGCCTCGACCTGCGCAATGCGCTGTTCGGCCACCTTCAGCACCAGTCGCTGAAGTATTTCGGTCGCAGTGATGTTGGGCGCCTGATCAGCGGCTGCACGAACGACGCGGCGATCGTGGAAAGCATGTTAGCCACGACGCTGGCGGACGCGGTGCGTGCGCCGCTGGAGATAGCGGTGCTGGTGTGCTTCGTGGTGGTATTCTCGATCGAGCAGGGCATCGCCGGGTTCGTGGGGATCATGCTGGTGGTCTTCCCGCTGTGCATTTTGCCGGTGGTGTTGATGGGGCGCTACGTGCGGAAGTTCACGGCGCGGGCGCTGAACCGCGTGGCCGACCTGGTTTCGCACATGCACGAGAACTTCACGGGGGTGCGCGTGGTGAAGGCGTACCACATGGAGGATCGCGAGATCCGCAAGTTCACGGAGATGAATGGCCGGTATTTCCATTCGGTGATCCGGGCCCTGTGGGCGGAGTTGATGATGCAGCCGCTGATGGAGGCGGTGGCGGTGATGCTGGCGGCGGCGTTCATCGTGGTGTGCTACGCGCGCGGCATCCAGATCTGGCAGATCGCGCCGATCGCGCTGGCGGCGGTGGCTATTTACCGGCCGCTGAAACAACTGACGCGGATCCAGCCGAGCATGGAGCGTGGGGCGGCGGCGCTGGACCGGATCTTCGGGATTCTGGATGTGGACGACCGCCTGCCGGAAGCGCCGAACCCGGTGCGGATCGAGGGTCTGCGGGAGCGGATTGTGTTCGAGGGTGTGGGGTTTTCCTACGATGTGGGCGGGAACCCGGTCCTGGCGGATATTGAGTTGGAGATTACGCGCGGCAGCGTGGTGGCGCTGGTGGGGGAGACGGGATCGGGCAAGACGACGATGGCCAACCTGCTGGCGCGCTTCTACGATCCGACGGCCGGCCGCATACTCTGGGACGGCATCGACCTGCGCACGATTGAAGTGGCGTCCCTGCGGCGGCTCACGACCATTGTGACGCAGGAGACGATTCTCTTCAACACGACCATTGCCGAGAACATTGCGTATGGGGCCGACGGGGCAACGCGTGAGCAGATCGAGGAGGCGGCGCGGCAGGCGAACGCGCATGCGTTCATTGTGGCCGATCCCGCGGGATACGAGCGGGTGGTGGGGGAGAAGGGGTTTGTACTGAGCGGCGGCGAGCGCCAGCGCGTGGCCTTGGCCCGGGCGATTTTACGGAATCCGCCGATCCTGATTCTGGACGAAGCGACGAGTGCGCTGGACACGGTGACCGAGGCGCTGGTGCAGGAGGCGATTGCGCGGGTGATGGCCAACCGGACGGTGTTTGCGATTGCGCACCGGTTGAGCACGGTGCGCCATGCGGATCAGATCCTGGTGATGGATAAGGGGCGCATCGTGGAGCGCGGCACGCACGATGCGCTGTATGCCCGCGGCGGTCGTTACCGCCGGTTGTGCGACATGCAACTGGTGGGGCGCTGAACGGCGGCGACCGAAATCGAGGCTTTGCTCGCGGCGTGGAAGCGGCTATTCTCGACGAGCATGCCTGCGAGTAATTCTTCTGTGCGGCGAGTGTTGTTTTTAGCGCCGCAGCCTTTCTACGCCTGGCGCGGCTCACCCATTCGGGTGGGGTACGATTTGCAGGCCCTGGCGATGCTCGGCTACGAGATCGACTTGGTGACGCTGCCGATCGGCCGGCCCTGGTCGCATGACGGCGTGCGTATTCACCGGCTTTCGAATCCATTCGGGGTGGAGCGCGTTCCCATCGGCCCCTCGTGGCCGAAGCTGTGTTTTGATTTCCTGATGATGTTCAAGGTGGCCGCCCTGCTGCGGCGCAACCGCTACGATGTGATCCATGGCGTCGAAGAAGCGGGTGCGATTGCGGCGTGGTTTGGCCGGGGGCGCGCGGCGGTGGTGTATGAGAAGCACTCGGATCCGCAGTCGCACCGCGATTCGGCCTTTGTGAATGCGGTGCTGTGGGTGTACGCGCGGGTCGAGCGCTGGACGGCGCGGCGGGCGCATGCGGTGGTGGGGACCGGGCCGGGGCTTGTGGAGCAGATGGGCGATGTGGCCCCGGGGCGCGTGCACCAGATTTCGGACATCCCGTCCTCGCTGGAGGAGCCGCGGGATGAGGCGGTGGCGGCGGTGCGGCGGCAGTTGGATCCGCGTGGCGACGCGGTGGTGATCGCCTATGTGGGCTCCTACGCGGTGTATCAGGGGGTGGACCTGATGTTTGAGAGCATCCCGCTGGTCCTGGCCAAGCATCCGCATGCGCGGTTCCTGATCATTGGTGGGCAGCCCTCGGACGTGGCGGAGCGGCGGGCCTGGCTGCAGGGGCGTGGTGTGGAAGCGGCCGTGACGTTTATCGAGCGTGTGCCGCCGGAGGAACTGCCGGCGTATCTGCGGGCGTCGGATATCCTGCTCTCGCCGCGCATGCAGGGCATCAACACGCCGCTGAAGGTACTGGACTACTTCAAGGCGGGGCGCGCGGTGCTGGCGTCGGATACGGCGTCGAACCGCCTGTTGCTGGATGAGCGTGTGGCGATGCTGGCGGCGCCGCGAGCGACGGCGTTTGCGGCGGGCATGACCCGCCTGATCGAGGATCGGGTGCTGCGCGAGAAGTTGGGGAAGGCGGGGCGTCAACTGATCGACACGACCTACAACTTTCCGGAATTCCGCCGGCAGTTGGAGGCGTGCTACGTGTCGGCGCTGCGGAATGCGGGACGGTAAGGATGATGAGGAGGCCGTGCGGCCGGCCTCACCCCAGGGGTCGTGTGCGTGCGCGGACGAAGGCCACGATATCCTCCGCATCTGCGCGATCCGGGCAGCTGACATTCAGGAAGACGTTGCGATCGGCCAATTCCGCGAGGTGGGTGCGGACCTGATCGCTGCTGGCATGCAGCATGAGGTTGGCGCGTCCGGTGGCCGCCATCATGCGGGGCAGGGTTTCGATGGGCGGCGCGGTCTTGGGGTCGGTGGTCAGTTCGAGCATGGACAAGTGCGGCAGGGTGGCCAGGTCGGGGACGTACTGGAGGCTCGCGGTGTGCACGTGGTAGAGCACGTGGTCGAAGCCCTCCACGTAGCGTGACTCGTACGGCAAGCCGAACTCGCGGTAGATGGCGCGTCCGCACAGCATGGCGGCGTCGTTGGAGAGGTGGCCGATGGTGCGTGGGGGCATCCATCCGGTGCCATAGCTGAAGGCGCGTCCGCCCTCGAGGTCATCGGTCCACGCCAGCAGGTGGTCGTAATACCAGCGGCCGGCATCCACCAGGAACGCCATGAGGCGATGGGCGAACTCGGGCTGTTCGAGGAAATCGGTAAAGAGGTCATCGCCACGGATGGCATTGGCCATATCCATGGGGGCCATGGCGCCGCGCACGCAGAGGAGGAAGTCGCCCTGCCGCCGCGCGCGCAGGTGGGCATAGCCGCGCTGCATGTAGCCGAACCACGGGGTGTCGGTGCGCAGCGTGAGGCGCGCCAGGTCCTCCGGGGTGGAAACCATGGGGACGGGTAGACAGGTGGTGTCCTGCAGGTGCACCTCGGCACCGAGCCAGGCCGTGTGTTCGGCAATGCCGAAGGTGGGGCAGGTGACGGGCAGGGCATCGTCGTCGAGACCATCGCGGACGGCCCAGCGCGCGCGCGCGGCGGCCAGGCGGTAGTCGAGCCACTCGTTGAGCTGGCGGTCGAGGTTGAAGTTGCGCAGCGGGGGCACCGCCGGGGCATCGGCGGGGAGGCTGACGGCGATCAACGCATGTCCGGGTTCCGTCTGGCGATAGAAGGCGCGCGCGCGACGGATGACAGCATCCAGGTGGGCGGCCAGGCGGGGGTTCAGGTTCATGATTGCTGGATGAAGGCATCCATCATGGCGATGAGGTTGTCGGGGGGGATGTCGGAACCCATGCTGTGAGTGGGGCAGATGATATAGCCGCCGCCGGCGCCCATGACGCTGATCAGACGCTTCACTTCGTCACGCACCTGATTTGGGGTGCCTTCTGGGAGGGTGTGTTGGACGCTCAGCCCACCGAGGAAGGAGAGATCCTTACCGAAGGTGCGTTTGATTTCGACGATGTCCATGGAGTCGGATTGGATCGGGTTGAGGATGGTCAAGCCCATCTCGACGAGATCGGGGATGATTTCGCGGATGTCGCCGTCGGAGTGGAGGAGGGCGGCTTTGCCTTGGCGGCGGACCGCGGCGACCATGCGGGCGAAGCGCGGCTTGATGAATTCGCGCCAATGGCGGGCGCCCATCATCAGTCCCTTTTGCGCGCCCCAGTCATCACCGAAGCGGATGCAATCGTAGGAGAACTGGCAGGCCTGTTCGACGAGGGCGAGGTTCACTTCGCAGATGCGGTCGAGCAGTTCGTGGGCGAAGTCCGGCTGCTCGATCATGTCCATCATGAAGTCTTCCATGCCGCGCATGGACCATGCGCGTTCGAAGAGGCTGAAGCCGAGGCTCCAGACGGTGAAGAGGTCAGGCGTGGCATCGAGTTTGGCCTGAACGCCGTCCCAGAGATGGGGGATCTGGGTGGAGGGGAAGGTGTAGCCGGCGAGCGAGGGTTCCTTGAGGATGGGCTCGCGCACCATGCCGAATTCCTCGGTTTCGGACTGCTCCCAAATTACGCCGAAAGAATCGCGATAGTGAGTGGGATCGAGACGTTCGCTGGTGTTGGGGAAAGAGGGGCCGACGCCGGTCACCTGGTGTTCGAGGCCGCGGTCAAACTGGGCGTCGCCGGTGTGGGCGACGAGACGCTGGCGCATGCTGCCATGGAACTCGAGAATGTAGGGGCAGCGATCGGTGGGCTCGTGGGCGATCGCCTTGAGAATGCGTTCACGGGGCGTCATGCGGAATCCTTTATGCGGCGTCTTTGACTACTCTGCATGCTTAAACTATAGCGCAGGGGAGGGGGATGCGCAAGATCGGCTAACGGCGGCCGGTTTCCAGCCATCGCAAATCCTTGTTGGAGAACTGGATGTGCTGGGCGGCGACGCAGGCATCGATCTCGGTGGCATTTTCGGCGCCGACGAGAGCGAAGGTATTCATGGGGCTATTCAAGACGAAGGCGAGCGCGACTTGGGTGACGGTGACGCCGCGTTTTTTGGCCATGAGATGGGCGCGGTGGAGGCGCTCGAAATTGACGGGGTGGCAGTAGGCGCGCTGGCAGGCGTCGTCGGTGGTGGTCAGGTAGTTATCGCGGGTGGTTCGTCCGGAGAAGAGACCGCGCGCGAGGCTGGAGTAGGCGAAGGTGGCGAGCTGGGTTTCCGTGTACCAGGCGCGATCGGCGGCGCGGTTGTCGCCGGTGAGAGTGACGCAGCCGGGGCCCCACGGGGATTTGACCTGGGTGGCGAGTCCGTAGTGGGGGCTGCTGGCGACGGGCGGGACGGCGCCGTGGTGCTTGGCGTAGGCGATGGCGGCGGCGAGGCGGGCGCGGGTCCAGTTGGAGCCACCCCAGGCGCGGATGCGTCCGGCGGCGATGTGCTCGTTGATGAAGTTGACGATGGTGCCGATGGGCACAGCCGGGTCGTCGCGATGGAAGAGGTAGAGATCGACGTAGTTGGTTTGCAGGCGGGCGAGGGAATCGTACAGGTCTGAGGTGAGGTCGTGGGCGGTGATGCGCTTGCGGTCGGCGTTGGGGACGCAGCCCTTGGTGAGGATGACGAGTTTTTCGCGCAGGCCGCGCTCGGTGCACCAGGCGCCGATACCGCGTTCGGAGTTGCCACCGGCATAGACGTGGGCCGTGTCGAGCGTGTTGATGCCGGCGTTGAATGCGGCGTCGAGCAGGGCGAAGCTGCGCTCCTTCTGGCGGATGTCGACCACCATGGTTCCCAGCACGACGCGCGAAAGCGGCTTATCGACACCTGGGATTCTTTCCTGCCGGCGTTCCCGTGCTGCGCTCATGCCATGCTCCTGTGGATGGTTCCGATGGACAATGTATGAATCGGGGCACTATACCACTGGCGTGGCCGTTGTCACGGGCGAGGCGCTTTACGGTGGACCCGTTGCAGGCGCGGCGTGCGCCACATACTCGGGAGGACTCTATGGACATGCTACAGGTACGCGGCACGCAGATTGTGGATGGTCAGGGCCGGTCGGTCCGCTGGCGGGGAACCTCCCTCGGCGGCTGGATGAACATGGAAAACTTCATCAACGGCTACCCGGGTGCGGAGCATGCGTTGCGGACGACGTTTGGCCAGATGCTTGGCCCCGCGAAGAGCGAATTCTTTTTTGACCGGTTGCTCGACCATTTTGTGACGGAGGCGGACATTGCCTTCATGCGCGCCTCTTTGCGGACATGAGCGAGGAACAACTGGATGCGGTTCTGCAGTCCTGGCGCTTTGAAAACTGCGTGCCGAACGCGGCCCTGATGGGGCTTCTGAAGGGGGCCTTCGCGCGGCCATAGCGGCTGGCGGGGCTGGTGTGTTGTGCCGGAAGTGCACCGGTTGGAGCTGGTCAATCCGGCTTGGCACCCGCCTTCGCCCAGAGGCTACGGCGGGCTCGGCACAGCCTCGCCCTCCATCGAGGAGTTGGAGGGCGAGGCTGTGTCGAGCCATGGCCTGAAACGGAGCCTGAGGGACGGGGTCCCCACTCTTCACGCGGCCAGCAGCGGGGGCATGGGGCAGCCGAGGGCGTCGGCCACGGCGCGCAGCAATTCGCCTTCCTCGACGCGCACGGTTTCGTCCGCCGCGATGGTGGCTACGCAGGCTTCGAGGATGCGCTTCTTGGCGGCGGGATAGGCGCGGTCGAGCAGAGGCAGGGCGGCGTCCACCATGGACAATCCGCACGATTCCAGTGGGCGCAGCGTGCGCGCGTGTCCGGTGCCGAGGCGGGCAAAGCCGGCGTTGAAGGCGCGCGCGGCGGCGTCGGCGTCATCGTGTCCGTAATACGCGAGTGTGGAGAGCAGGTCCGTGCAGGGATCGATGACGTCGGGGAGGGAGGCGGAGGGGGCGACGTCATGCGGGCGCTTGCCAAAATGCGGATCGAGGTGGCGTGTGAGGACGCGTTGCAGGGCATACTCGCCGAGGGTGATCTGGGCGTCGGCGTCCATGAGGGCGGAGACGGTGGCGGTGAATCGTTCGTACTGATCGGCGCTGAGGCGGCGCAGTGCGGGGATGGTGATGTCCAGGAGTGGCAGGCGCGCGTCGACGGGCAGCGCTCGGACGGCGGGCTGGATGGTCTCGACCTGCGGAACGAGTTCACCTTCTTCATGTTCGCGAAGGTAGGCGAGTTGGGTGGTGCGCACGGAGTCCTCGGTGGCGAGCAGGAGGGCGTAGGCGGCGGCGCGTGCGCCATCCGGGTGGCGGACGGTGGTGGCCAACTCCGCCGGGATGGAGGCCAGGACGCGTGCGGCGGCGTTGACGTGGTCGGCGCCCGGGTTGCCGATGGCGGCGATGGCGCCGGCGGCTGAGCGGAATTGGGCCGGCAGCGGCGGTGGCGCGACGCGGTGCGGCGAACTGCCGACCAGGCTGGCGATGGCGGGATCCAGGGCGATGGCGTCTTCGGCATTCGTAAACTCTCCGGAGAAGGTGGGCTCGATGCGGCGGACACGCTCGGCCAGTGGCGGGTGGGTGGCCATCATTCCGATCATGGACGCGCGCAATCCGTTGGCGAAGAACATGTGGCTGACGGATTCCGCGTTGGGATGCTGGACGCGCGAGCCGGCGGTGTGGCCGCCGATTTTTTTGAGGGCCCCGGCGATGCCGGAGGGGTTGCGCGTGAACTGCACGGCGGAGGCGTCGGCCAGGTACTCGCGCTGGCGCGAGACAGCGCTCTTGATCAGCTTGCCGAAAAAGACGCCGATGAAGCCGACGAGCATGAGGGCGAGCCCGAACAGGGGGAGGGGGTTGCCGCCCTTTTTCGAGCCGCTGGAGCGGTGGGAGGATGAGCGGCCGGCGGTGCGCAGGAGCAAGCGTCCGATGAGGGCAATCACGAGGATGCCATGCAGAACTCCCATCAGGCGGATATTGAGGCGCATGTCGCCGTTCAGGATGTGGCTGAATTCATGGCCGATGACGCCCTGCAACTCGTCGCGGGTGAGGCGTTGCAGGCAGCCGCGGGTGACGCCGACGACGGCATCATCCGGTGCGATGCCGGCGGCGAAGGCGTTGATGCCCGGTTCGTCGAGCAGGTAGACGGGCGGCACGGGGATGCCGGAGGCGATGGCCATTTCCTCGACGACATTGAGGGCGCGGCGCTCGCCAAGGTCGGTGGTGTTGGGGGCGATGGGGCGCCCGCCGAGTGCGCGTGCGACGGTTTCGCCGCCGCTGCGCAGTTGCACCATCTTGTAGAGGCTGCCGGCCAGGACGACGAGCGCGGTGATGGCGCTGATCCAGCCGAACAACGGCAAGCGCTGGCCGGGCTGGATATGCTCGTCACTGAGCAGGAGCACGCCGACGATGGCCAGATAGACGGCGACGATGATGGCCACCACGGCGAGGAAGAAATACACGACGAGCACCGTGGACTGGCGGCGGGCCGCTTCCTGGCTCTGGAAGAAATCCATGTGCTAGAATTTCACCTTGGGGGCTTCGCGTTCGGCGGTGTCGGTGATTTCGAAGAGGGCTGCTTCCTTGAAGCCGAAGGGGCCGGCGATGAGGACGCTGGGGAAGGTTTCGCGGGCCGTGTTGTAGGTCATGACGGCGTCGTTGTAGGCCTGGCGGGCGAAGGAAACCTTGTTTTCGGTGGAGGTCAATTCCTCCATGAGCTGGGCCATGGTCTGGTTGGCCTTGAGATCCGGATACTGTTCGGCGACGGCGAACAGTCGGCCCAAGGCGCCGGTGAGGGCTCCTTCGGCGCCGGCGAGGCCCTGCATGGCGCTGGGATCGCCGGGCAGTGCCGCGGCCATCTTCATGGCTGAAGCGGCCTGGTTGCGCGCGGTCACCACGGCTTCCAGCGTCTCGCGCTCATGCTTGAGGTAGGCCTTCGCGGTTTCCACCAGATTGGGGATGAGGTCATAGCGCCGCTTGAGCTGTACATCGATCTGGGCGAAGCCGTTTTTGAACCGGTTGCGCAGTGCGACGAGCCGGTTGTAGATGCCAATGACGAACAGTGCGACGACGACGACGACGACCAGCAGAATCAACATGCCACTCACAGAATCCTCCTTGTGACCGGCGTTGGCGGGGGATCCGCCGTGCGCCCGTTGCGAACCGACGCCCGGAGCGTAGCCCGACTGATGCAGCAGCGCAAGCGCTGGTGCATCCCCAGTCCTCGCCTAAGCCTGTACCCCACCCGCAAACAGGCGCGTCTGATCCGCCAAGATCTTTGTCGGGATCCTTGTCGCAAGCTTTGTCGACAAAGTCCCCGACAAAGCTCGCGACAAAGCTCGCGACAAAGCTCAAGGTGCGGGCGGTGGCCCACTGTATGCGAGGATTTGGGTGCAGCAGGCGCAAGCCCGCCCACCTGTAAACGGGAGCGGGGCAAAAAAAAAGCGGCCCCCGGGTAACCGAGGGCCGCCTGCAGTCGCAATCGAAACCTCGCGGAGCGAGATTCGGTTGCGAAGGCGTTAGTAGCGGTCGCGACGACCGCCGCCGCCGCCGCCGCCACCACCACCACCGAAGCCGCCGCCACCACCGCGGGGGCGATCTTCGCGAGGACGGGCTTCATTGACCGTCAGGGCGCGACCATCGACATCCTTGCCGCTGAGCTCGGAAATCGCCTTCGTCGCTTCGGCCTGGCTGCCCATTTCGACGAACGCGAAGCCGCGGGACTTGTTCGTAAACTTGTCCATGATGATGTTGCAGCTCAAGACCGAACCGCACGATTCGAAGAGCGACCGGAGATCGCTTTCCATCGTGTTGAACGACAGGTTGCCAACGTAGAGTTTCGTAGCCATGTTCTTTTCCTTGGTGCCTGGGCGGAGGACCTGACGTGACTGTTCCCGAGTCGTTCGGGTTTCAGATCGGCACCAGCGCGGCTACCTGCCGGCGATGAACAACCCACCAATTCACTAATGGTCTCGCACACTTACCGATACAGTATGTAGCAGACCCGGCGAGATAGGGGAAGGATTATTTTGAGGGGGTGGCGGGAGAGGGGAGACTGTTCCGTCGAAACCCATGACGCCAATGCGTGCCTCATCTGGGATGAACATCGAACACTGAACATCGAACATCCAACGTCGACGTTCGGCAGTCCGGATTTCGATATTCGGCGATCGATGTGGGATGTTCGATGTTCATGCTCCACGTCAGGAGGAGGGGGCCCAGGCGGTATCGCGGGTGAGGGGGGTGAGGTCGATGAGGGCGGAGAGAGGCGTCGTGGGCGATTTCAGGGGGAAGTGGGAGAAGAAGCGGGCGTGGGCATCGGGGGCGGGGAGGTTGGCGCTATTGGCGCGGGAGGCGGCCTGGTAGCAGCGGTAGCCGGGGATGTGGGTTTGGAGGATGGCGGTGATGAGGCGGGCGGCATCGGTGGTGGTGAGGAAGGCGATGAGGGTGTCGAGACCGGCGCGTTCGCCGAGGCGTTTGGCGGTGTCGAAGGCGACGTCGGGGGACTCGACGATCCAGGGCAAGCGCAAGGCGATGGCGCGGAGGGGGTGGACGTGGGCAAGGTGGGCGAGGTAGATCTCGCCGGTCTGCTTGCTGAGGCCGTAGTGGTTGGCGGGGAGGGGGGGCGTGTCGCCGTCGAGGGGCAGCGGAGGGGGGAAGCGACCATCGCGCCCGGTGAGGGAGAACGAGCCGAGGACGACCTGGATGGAGCTGGCGAAGAGGATGGTTTTGACGCCGGCGTCGACGGCGGCATCGAAGACGTGGAGATTCATCGCGACATTTTCGCGATAGAGTTGGCGAGGGTCTGGCAGGCCGCGTGGGCGGGCATGGTTGCCGAGGTGGACGACGGTGTCATGCCCGTCGACGAGGTGGCGGACGGCATCGCGGTCGAGCAGGTCCGCGACCTGGACGGGGACGGGGAGGTTGCCGGGGTCGCGCAGGTCGGTGGCGGTGAGGCGGTGGCCGCTGGCGAGCAGGTGGCGGCAGACATGCACGCCGACCTGACCCGCCGCACCGGTGACGAGGATGTTCATGAGGCCGGGATCAGGACTTGGATCCGACGGCTTTTTCCCAGTAGGCGCGCGCGCGCGGCTTGACCTGGTCGTCGTCGACTTTGACGAGCGGGTGGTAGGCGGGGTGGCCGCTGGGTTGCTTGTAGGGGTCGTTGTATTTCGTGTTGTAGCAACCGATGAGGGTCCAGCGCGGGAATTCGGAGCGGTTCTGGTCCGAGCGGTGCAGGGTGTTGCTGTGGAAGAAGAGGGCGTCGCCGGGTTCCAGTTCGGCGTAGACGAGGTCGAGGCGTTTCAGGAGGGCTTCGACGCGTTCCATATTGGCGCCGACCTGTTCGCCGGACATGCCGTGATCGATGCGGCCGACCTTGTGGGAGCCGCGGATGAGCTGCATGCAGCCGTTGGCGCGCGAGGCGCGATCGACGGCGATGGCGCAGCTGGCCATATCGGGATAGAGGCAGTGGTTGTTGACGTACCAGTAGCCGTAGTCCTGGTGCCATTCCCAGGCACCGCCGACGCGCGGCTCCTTGAGCATCATCTTGTGGTGCCAGTGGTACATTTCGCCGCCGAAGAGCCGTTCCATGTTGTCGACGATGCGGCGGGAGGAGACGCAGAGGCTGTAGATATCGTCTTCGCAATAGTTCTTGAGGCGCAGCTTGCTGCCGAAGCCCTGGGCGTCCTTGCGTTCGGGGGCCTTGTCGAAATCGCGGTCGGCCTTGGCGACCTCGATCAGCATGCGCATTTCCTCGGCGTCGAAGAGGTTGCGGGCGATGTAGTAGCCCTCGTCGTGGAACTGGGCGATTTCTTTGGGGCCAAATACGATGCTCATGGGGTGCTCCGTGCGTGTGTTATAGAACCGCAGATAGACGCAGATAGACGCAGATGAAGGCAGACGGGCGTTAGCGTTCGAACATGACGGGGTTGATGGGGCTGTTGATGATTTCGCCGATTTCGGCGCCGGGGCACCAGCGATCCCAGTCGGCCTGCTGGTTTCGGTTGACAGGTGGGGCGAGGCGCATATCGATATCGATGAAGATGATGGTCATGACGCGGCGTGGGGTGGGGGTGGTATTGGGGCCGGCGCGGTGGAAGGTCCAGCCATAGTGGAAGCTGACTTCGCCGAGGTCGAACGGTTCCTCAAGGTAGGTGAAGTTTCGGGCCTGCATGGCCTTCTGGATCATTTTTTCGCTTTCGTCGCTGATGGCGAGATCGCGGCCCATGGTGAAGGTGTGGCTGCCGGCGGCGAAGGCGAGGGGGCCCATGTTGAGTGGGGTTTCCTGAAGGGGGATCCAGACGGTGACGCTCTTCTCGGTTTCGAGGGGCCAGTAGTACTGGTCGGCATGCCAGGGGGTGTGGCCACCGCTGGGCTCTTTGTAGAGCGCCTGGTCGTGGTACATGCGCACGCCGCGGCAGCCCATGAGTTCGGCGGCACAGCGCGCCAGGCGCTCGCCAAACACGAACTGGCGGACGGTGTCATCCTTCTCCCAGATATTCTGGATTTGGAGGAAGGCCTTGTCGTAGGTCGAGCGCTTCTCCAGCGGGATGTGCATGGTGTTGAGGTCGATGACCTTCTGCGTGATCACGGGGCCGTAGTGGCTGATGACGTCGGACGACAGGGCGTTCTTCAGTTTGACGAAGCCGTTTTTGCGGAAAAACTGCGTCTGATCGGATGTCAGTGGATAGCGTGAGTCGATGTCCAATGGTATTGCCACGTTGCCAATCCCCGTTTTGAGCGTCCTGGTGGTTTGGTGACTACCGCAAGCGCATAGCTTAGGGAGATTCTTGTGGAGATGGAAGCGGTATTCTAGGGGGAAGCGGGTTGGCGTTGAGCGGCACGTTCGATGGGGGTGCGGAGCGCGTCGAGCCGGGCTTGGATGTCGGAGTGGTTGTTGGCCTTGAGGGCGGCGCGGTTGAGGAGGGTGAGGAGTTCGGCGAGGACGGGTTGGGGGTAGCGCCGGGCTTGGGCGGGGAGGTCGCGGAAGCCACCAAGCCAGGCGGCCTGACCTGGCGAGGTCCACAGGGTGTGGAGCTGGCGGAAGTAGGTTTGCATGGTGGCGGCCGCTGGTCCGAACGCCAGTTCGCAGAAGGAGGTTTCCAGTTCGGTCGTTGATGGCCACGGGTTGTTGAGTGCCTGGGCGATCAACCACATTTGGCCACCGTCGAGGCCGAAGGAGGCGTGGTCTTCAATCCGGTAGGCCTGCACGCCGGCTGCGCAGGCGGCGCGCATGCCGTCGATGAATTCGTCGGCGCCATAGCGTGGGTAGATCCAGGTGGCGAGCCCGCCGTAATCGTAGCGGCCGAGGAGGCGGACGCGGTCGCACCAGGTGTGCAGGATGCGGTCGTCCTCGTTGCGGTAGGCGGGGTCGAAGCGGTTGACGGCGTCCTGGCAGAGCCAGACGAACACATTGTCATGGAGGCGGAAGGGCGGCGGTTCGAGGACGGCGCCATAGGCGAGGGCGGAAAGGCGGCGGGAGGGGTGGGTGCGGGCGACCTGCTCGGCGACGGTGTTCACGAAGGACCAGTATGGGTCGCTCCACCAGCGTTTGTCGGCGGGGATGTCGCGTTCGTCCGGCGGGGCGAGTTGGCGGCAGGGCTCGCACTCGCACCAGCGGGTGCTGTCATTGATGCCCAGGGAGAACGTGGCGGGGGCGGGGGTGGCGTCAAAGAAGGTTCTTGCGGCGGTGGCGGCGTGGGCGGCGAGGCCGGCGGCGGAAAGGCAGGGCTGCCAACTGGTGTTGGTTGGGCAAGTGCGGGCTGCGCCGATCTGCGGATACCAGTCGGGATGGGTGGCGAAGTCGTGGGCGGGATCGAAGATCGTGGCGAGGTTGTGGGACGCGCTTGGAGCGGTCTGGGCGGAGTCGGGCGCGATGTTGTTGTCGGCAAGCCAACGTGAGTAGGTCTCGGATGGCGGTGCCATGACGACGCGGGTATGGAAGGCGGGAGCGGTGAGGCTCCAGGGGAGCGTGAGGGCCTCCCACGGTTCGGGAGTGGAGACGAGGAAACGGAGGTCGGGAAGGAGGCGCCGTTCCCGGCCGATTGCCCCTTGCAGGGCGGTGGAGGCGGCGTGGAGCCCGGCCGGCGACGCGGCGAGGACGGCGATGCGATCGGGGTGGCGACCGCGTACGGCATAGCCATCTTCGCCAAGCAAGCGCAGATCGAAGTCGTTGTCCGGATCCTGCGGGGTGAGGTGCGTGGTGACGACGAGCCCGGTGGCGGGCCCGGGTGCCGTGAGGAGATTGGCTTGTGCATTCCAGAGATCGATGGTGCTGAGGCCGTCGTCTGAGGAGATGATGCGTTGCGCGCCGTTGTCGCGGAGGTAGAGGCGGATCCGTTGGGGGGCTGTTGGCGAGGCGGGGAGTTGGTGGTCCAACCGCAGGAGAGGTCCAGAGACGGGCTCACCGGACCCGAAGGCGACCGGATGGATGCCGGCGAAGGAGAGGACGCTGCTGTGGGCACTGGTGTCGTCGGGGTTCAGAATTTGGGCGACGGCGATCAGATCCGATGGCACCCGATGGGCGAAGGACCAGTAGGTGCTCAGGAGGAGGGCGGATGAGGATGTTCGCGGTTCCCGCGTCAGCCGGATTCCGGTCAGGGAGATGGCGCCGCCGAGGAACGAGGTGTTGATGCGGATTGGAGGCAGGCAGTCTGGAAGCAGGTCGAGTACGCGGCGCTGAATGCCGTCGGAGCCTGTCACGGGGATGGCCGGGCCGAAGTGGCGCAGGAGCGCGAGCGCCGGCTCGGGTGCGCTGGGCCATCTGGCGGATTCGGTTTGCAGTAACTGACGGGCCGTGTTGCGTTCTCCTTCCGCCAGCAACCACTCGGCCAGCAGGAGGTTCGCGCGGTGGGTGAAGCGGTAGGGGATGGCGTTGTTGTTGAGGATCGCTTGCATTTCGGAGCGGGCGCGGGTTGTTTCGCCGCGGCGGGCCGCGAGGCGGATATCCACGAGGCGGCGGCCGGTCGTCTGTGGTGGCAGGAAGGCGAGGTCGTCCGACTCCAGCAAGGTTTGCGTGGTGGCATCATCGGACAAGGCGAGTTCCGTGAGGATGGTGGACGCTAGCCCGTCGTTGCCGGAAGCGGCTTCCAGGCGGCAAAGGTGCAGGCGAGTGTTGGGGTCGAGTCCGTAGCGGAGTTCGAGATCCTCCAAGGCGAGTCGGGTGACGGTCGATCCCGCTGAGGAATGGGCGAGGATTGGCTCAAGTTGCGGTTGGAGGGATTCGAGGAAGGCGCGCTGTCGAAGCGGTTCCTGTTCGCGGTAATCTTGCCAGGCTCCGCGACGAAGTGCCCACTTGGCGAATTCGCGTGAGAGCCAGCGGTGCGAGCGGATGGGTGACGTTTGTTTTCGGACGGAGCGGGTAGCGGGAGCTGGGGCGGATGCTTCAAGCCGTTGGTGCATGCGGTCGATGGTGAGCAGGGCGCGACGGCCATGTCGGGCCTGATCTTCGAGGTTGTAGATTGTGAAGAGGCAATCGTCCGAGGCCTCGGGGAACTGGATGGCTTTCAGCAAGGGCAGTCCGGCGTTCCGCCAAGTTAGACAGAAGGGCGTGAGATCGACGGATGGGATGGCGAAGGCTCGGCGGCCCCAGATCCACAGGCGTTGTCGGGCGGCAGAGGCCCAAGGCGCCGTGTGGTTCCAGGGGACGGATTCCTCGATGGCGCTGCATAGTCGTTGCAGGACGAAGGGGTCGGCGGGAGCCAACGCGGCGGCGTAGTCCAGGGAGTGAAGGGCTGTTGCGGGTGAGAGCGGTGGTTGATTGCCGGCGGCGGCGATGAAGAGTTGGAGCTTCCCGTGCAGGGCCCAGATGTCGGCGTCCCAGGGGGAGAGGGAGGCCGCGGTGTCGAGCATCGGGGAGACGCGGCAATAGAGGGCGAGTTGGTCCTGGCGGAGGGCAAGATCGACCTCGTGGGGCCAGGTTTGCGGATTGGCCCCGGTGGGTGGGGCGGCGGCGAGGGCGTCGCGCCGTTCGCGGAAGGAGTCCAGGGAGGCGAGGGCGAGTTGGTAGTGGTTGTCGCCACTACGAGGGGAGAGGCGGAGGGCGGTGGCCCCGCGGGCTTCGGCGGAGGCGGGGTCGCAAGGCAGGGGTGGTATCCACTGGTAGGGGCTCGGTGCTTGGCCCATGGCCACGCAGGCGGATTCCAACATCAGCGCGGCGATGGTCCCGCGCAGGTCGATCGCCACGAGGACGAGGGCGAGCAGCGCCAACGCGGTTTGGGAGGTGCGAGCCGCCGGCTTCCGGGGTGTGGGCGAGACGGGGGACGGGGTTGGTTCGACGTGGGACGTGAGGCGATCGCAGGTGCCCCATGCCGCACCCACCAGGCAGAAAACCAGCGCGGTAATGGCGGGGCGGGAGGAGAGATTGAAATCGACGGTGGCATGGGCCAGTGCGGCCAGGACGGCCAGCAGCATGGCGCGGGCCACCCAGACGGTGTGCTCGCCGGAACGCGAGACCAGAAGTGGTTTCAGGTGCCGAGCCACCAGCGCCACCAGGCACAGAGCGAGCAGGGCGCCGGGGAGGCCGAGTTCCGCGAGTGCCTGCAGCCAGTCACTGTGGGCATGGTACACGCGCAGATCGGAGAATATCGATTGCTGGAAGCGAAGAAAGGCATCGGGGAAACCACCGGGGCCGACGCCCAGCGGATGGGTCACACACAAGCGGAAGGTTCCGAGCCAGATGCTCCAGCGGGCGCCAAGATCGACCGAGGAATCGCTCGCCATCATGGCCTGGAAGCGGGTCGAAAGTGCCAGCAAGGCGCCCCCGGTGCTGAGCAGGATCGTGGTGGCCAGGATCCCACTGGCGAGCACCCAGGCGGGAAGGCGTTGTTGGGGGTGTGCGTGCGGGCGGCGAACGAACCAGAGTGCGAGGGCCAGTGCGGCCACGATGCCCGAAAGGACGGAGGCCCTCGACCCCGAGAGCATCAGGGCCAGCGTTTGCACCAGGATGGCGGTAATCAGCAGGGCGAACCGCGGTAGTGCCCGAGAGGCGCGCCCCCATTTGGTCCGAAGGGGTGCTGGGTTGTGCGCAAGTTCGAGGTTGCCCCACTGACGCAGAAGGAGCCCCGTGGTGACCAGGAGCGTGAGCACGAGGAAACCGCCGAGGGCGTTGCTGCCGGGGAACGTGCCGATCAGGCGCTCAGACCAGAAATGGCCGTGGCCGCTCGGGGACACCCGGTGAGTCAGCGCCCAGAGGGCCTGGAGCGTGCCGATGCTGGCGACGGCGTAGGCGAAGACGATCAGGGCGGTGCGACTGGCGAGTCGGCGGCGCGCGCAGACGAGCAGCAGTCCGTAGGAGAACCACAGCGCCAGCGAATGGGGGATGGCATCCGGTTCCGCAGCCGGAGGTAGCCAGGAGGGAAGAGAGGGGCAGAGGGCGAGATCCCTGGCGGCCAGCGGCTGCAGAACGCCGAGGACCGAGCGTGGCCAGGGCAGACTCTGGAGGACAATCCAGACCGTCAGTAGCACCAGGACGCCACGCTCAACGGGGGAGAGTGGGGGCGCTGATGCAAGGGAGGGCGGACGCAGCGCTTTGTGAGTGGCGGTCACCGCGACCGCGAGCAGGAACAGGAGGGACTGGGACCAGCGAGAGGCACTGCCGAACGGGATGGTTGCCCAACCGCAGACCGCGGCCAGGAGGAGTGCGATGAGGACGGCAGACTGTCGCGAGGCCCCGAGGTGCCGCGACCGGCTGGTGGGAGCGGGGCGCCGTGCGCCGGAAGAGGCGGGGCGTCGGTTTAGACGGGACGGCATGATTGGCTCCTTGGCCGTCGCAGCCGGTTCGTGGTCGGCGTCCCCATCGGCACGGCATCAGGCCGCCGATGTCGGCGGGTCCGATGGGGCGCGCGGCTGGCGGAACATGCGCAGGGACTTTGCGAGTCTCTGGCGCAGGGATGGCGGCGGAGCCTGTCGGTGCCCATAGGAATACCCATACTGATAACGGCCGTAGTGATAGCCATAGTGATAGCCATAGCGGTGCATGGGGATATCCACGTTGTTCAGGACGACGCCCAGCAAGTGAACGCGGGCCTCGCGCAGGGACTGGGAAAAGTGCTGGACCGGGGTCTTTTTCGTGATGGTGCTGCGGATGACCAGGAGCATTCCATCCAACTGCTTGGCCATGACGGTGGAATCGATGAGCGAAAGACCGGGGGGCGAGTCGAAGATGATGGCGTCGAACTGGCGTCGCAAGTGGAGCAAGAGATCGGTGAATTGGGGGGAGTCGATGATCTCGACGGGGTAGGCCGGCAGGATGCCGCACGGCATGAACCACAAGTTGGGAATGGTGGTGGGTTGCATGGCGGAATCGAGCGAGGCGCCGGCGGTGCCGGTCAGCAAGTCGGCGAGGCCATGGGTGGTGGTGACGGGGAAGACATGGTGCAGGCGCGGCTTGCGCATATCGGCATCGATGAGGATGGTGCGGCGGTTGACGGCGGCCTGGGCGATGGCGAGGTTGATGGCGACGAACGTCTTGCCCTCCGATGGCAGGGTGCTCGATACGACGATCGCGTGAAGGGGTTCGCCGGTTGGGGTGCGTGACAGAGAGGTGCGCAGGCTGCGGAAGGCTTCCGCGGTCTGGCTACGCGGCAATTCGCTGAAGATGCAATCGGTGACGCCCGCTTCGCCTTCCGCGACGTTTCGGCCCGGGATGCCGCTGAGGACGCGTGTGTGCAGAAGGTGTTTGACGTCCGCATCGTCCTGGATGGTGACATCCATGTAGTCGAGGAAGAAGCACACGGCGACGGCGGCGCCGAGGCCGACGATGAGGGCGAGAAGCACGTTCTTGCCGCGGCTTGGCCAGCAGTGCTGTGTGGGCGGCGTGGCGCGCGAGATGACAAAAATATTTTCGCCCTGCGCGCCGATGCGGCTGCTGTCGATTTCCTGAATCCGGCGGGCGATGGTGAGGTAGGCGGTTTCGATCGAGTCCTTGTTTTGCTTGAGCACGTTGTATTGGGCGGCCAGATCGTTAAAGCGAAAGACGTCAGCCTCCTGCTCCTTGATGCGTTTCCGGAGCAATTCCTCTTCGCGTCGGGCCTGTTCATACTCCATCTCGACCGACTGGAGGATGGAGACCGCCTCCATGGCGATCTTGGTGCGCATGGTTTCGACCTGGGTGCGCAGCGCCTGCAGTTGAGGATGCTCGCTGCCGAGCCGCTCCAGCATTTGAGCGTAGTCTCTCTCCATCTTGACCAGTTCGAGGCGGACGGTCCGAATGACCTCCGACTGGATGACGTCGGGGAGGCTTTCGATGGACTGACCCTTGGCCAGGGCCTGTTGGGCGGCCTCGACGCGGGCTTGAAGGGCGAGGCGTGCGGGTTCCTTGCCGGTCAGTTCGCGGTTCATGGCCATCATCGTGTCGAGGACGACGTTTTGCACTTTTTCGAAGGAGACGATGTTGTTCTTCACCATAAACTGCTGGAGTTCCGTGGTGACGGCATCGAGCTTGGTGCGCAGTTCTTCCTGTTTGCGGTGCAGATCCTGGAGGCCATCGGCGGAAATGCCGAGGCGGCGCTGGCGGTTTTCGTTGAGGAACGAATCGACGATGGCGTTGACGATGCGCGAGGCCTGCTGCGGGTCTTCGCGTTCGACGGCGACATCGATCAGGCGCGTGTTGCGAACCGGCGAGGCGGCGACCTGTTTGGCGAGGATGGCGACGGCGTCGCGCGCGTCGCGGTACGAGGGATCATTCAGCAGGTTGGCAGTAACAATCGTTGCCTCGAGGACGGGGCGCGAGGTGATCAACTGGACCTGGGTCTGCATGAACTCGCGCTGACCGGAGACGGAGAGCGATTCGTCATAGGCGCCCTTCATGTCGGTCAGGTTCACTTCGTTCATCTGCACGAGAATCCGTGCGGAAGCGCGGTAGCGAGGGGTGCGAGTCCACGTATAGAGGAGCGCCAGCAGCAGGATGGCGGCCCAGATGGCGACGGCTACCGGCCAGCGTGCCAGGACGATGTGGGCATAGTCACGCAGATGGACTTCCGGAAAGATCGGATGATCATTCTCGCTGGCGGAAGGCGTATTCCATGCTGGTTGGGTAATGTTCATGGCAGGGGGCGGCTGCTCGCCGCCGGTTGTCGCCTCGAGCGCCGGCTAGTTGCTGTTCAGGCTGTAGGTGAAGGTGAAGATGCCGCGCACGACGTTCCACAACTCGGAGAACATCTTGCGGTTGGTGGATTCGGGGATATTGAGGACATCGGCGCCGCGCAGCAACATATTGGGCGCTTTGCCGGCCTCGATGGCGGCGAGGTCGACCAGGATCACGTTTTGGCTGCCGTCGGCGTTGCGACGTATCAACCGGCAGGCGCCGCGGTCTGCGAGAGGGGTTGGGCCGCCGGCCAGCGCGATGGCCTCCAGCACTTGGGTGGGGCGTTGGAGGGTGAAGCCGCCGGGTTGGCGGACATTGCCGTAGACGTAGAAGAGGGGGGCCTTCGGGACATGGACGACGTCGTCGCCCTGCAAGACGGGGTTCAGTTTCATATCGCCGCTGACGAGGAGGGCGGTGAGATCGACGGCGATGCGTACGCTGTTCGCCTTGGCGGTGCCCTTGCGCAAGACATAGGCGATTTCGCCGGCGGAGTCGGAAGGGCCGCCCGCGAGCGTCAGCACGTCCATCAGGGTGGACACGTTGCGGTGCAAGGCATAGACGCCGGGTGCGTTCACGGCCCCGACGACGCCGATGCGACGGCTGCGGTACTCCTTGACGGACACGGCCACGCGGGGATTCTGAAGAATGTTCTGGCTGGAGAGTTGTTGAACGATGGCGGCCTGGATGTCCTTGATGGACCGACCGGCAGCGTCGACGGGGCCCAAGACCGGCAGTGCAATCTGGCCAGTTTCGGAGACGCGGCATTCCAGCGTACGCGTCTGTTCGGTGAACTCCCATTCGAACACGCTGATTTCGAGAACATCGTCGGGCCCAACCCGATAGTCTTCCGTCTGGAGGGCGAGGAGGCCCTGGGTCTGGAGGATGAGATCGCGGCTGACTTGGTCGCTAAAGGTAACGGGGGCGGTGGATCCGCTATCCAGAGGTCCAGTGGTGCCGTAGGAACTGCGGCCAGAGGTACATCCGCCTGCCAGGAGGATCGCGGCGAGGAGGGTGCATTGGGCGGCGATGGCGGCACCACGTTGGCGCGGGGATTCCATGGTCATCGGCATGCTGTCGCCTCCTTGCTGGCGTTCTGGCCACATGGTGTGGATGGGTCGGTGGGGTCTGGGTCCGTACGGTGTGGACGCCCGATCAGCCAGCGTCCGTAAACGCACAACGGGGAGGTCGGGCCGCGAACGAGACGCGGCACGCGACCATCCCCGCTTGGCCTCAGTTACTTACGGAAGGAGGACGCGGGCGGGAGCTGGGCTGTTCGGTCGCCCGGCGGGTTGTCGTGGGCGCTGGGGGCGGTGCGATCCGGGTGTCATTGTCGTCGTTGTTGTCGTCGTTGTTGTTCTCGTAGATGGCGTAACCGCCGCCGGCTGCCGCGAGAACCACCACGCTGCCGACCACGAACGGCGTCATGCTGGAACCGGAAGAACCCAAGAGCCAGAATCCGCCCTTCTTGGAGGATTTCTCGTTGGTGGGGGGTGTGGCGGCGTCTGCTCCGCCGGCGACCATGGCGCTCTCGGGCAGTACGATGCGGCACTGGGCCAAGGTCTGATCGGCGGATGTTTCGAGAATGGCCAGATCCATACCCTTCACGTTGAGGACGTAGCGCCCCGCGGCGATATCGAGGGAGCACGCGCCTGCGACATCGGTCGTGCCCTTCAAGAGGACGGATCCATCTTCAGGGGAGGCCAGCACCACGTTGAGCCCGGCCAGCGGGTTGACGCCCTGCTGGTCCAAGACCGTAAAGCTGCAAACGCCTGCCTTGAGTTTCAGCAGACTGCCTGCCTCTGGCGGTGCTTGTTCGGCTTGGGTCATCAACGCCCCCGCCAGAAGCACACCCAAGGTCCACACACTCAAACGTCGTCCTGTCGCGTTCCTGATCATTGACTCCTCCTCCTCCTGCTTCATACCCAAACCCCGACTATTTCATCCGCTGGTGACCTAAACTCCTGCTAGTTCTGAACGGCGGCCACTCGGCGAGACTTCAGCGCACGATCCGCCTGTTCAGCCGGGCGTTCCCGCACTGTGCTCTGCACCGGTCGATTCACCACGGCCATGGTGGTGGTCCGCAACTTCTCGTCCGCCCGTTTTTCGGCGCTTTCCTGATTCGCATTGGGGATGCGGCTGTGAAGCCGTTCATCCAGCCGACCATTCTTCACCGTTGCGTTCAGAGGCTCATCGGCACAGGCGAAGACGGCACAGGCGACCCAGATCGCCGTCCCCCAAACAAGGGTGCACCGTCGCGCCGGCTGCCTGAACTGCTGTATAGGAAACGCATTCACCGGTTCGATACTAGCAGGGACTTTGCAGTCACCGCAAGCGACTTCTCGCTAAAAGCGCATGGCCAATTCATGACCGGGTTTTGAAAGCGGGGTAACGTGCTGTGATGAAACG
>CAZWQJ010000046.1:0-25333 GCA_964635825.1 uncultured Victivallales bacterium
TACGCGGTGGAGATTGAGGTTAACGCGGGGCACGGTGATCCCCAGGTGGTGATTGTGGGGTTGCCGGATGCGGCGGTGAAGGAGAGCCGGGACCGGGTGCACACGGCGATCCTGAATTCGGGTTACAAGCCGCACATCGGGCGGGTGACGATCAACCTGGCGCCGGCGGATATTCGCAAGGAAGGTCCGAGTTTCGATTTGCCGATTGCGGTGGGGATGCTGGTGGCGGCGGAGGAGATCGAGGCGCGGGACCTGGAGCAGTACGCGCTGGTGGGCGAGCTGGCACTCAGTGGCGAAGTGCGGCGGGTGAAAGGGGTGCTGCCGATCGCGGTGCAGGCGCGCGAGCAGGGGCTCACGGGGATTCTGGTGCCCGCCGACAACGCCGAAGAGGCGGCGGTCGTGGAGGGGTTGGATGTGTATCCGG
Source organism: uncultured Victivallales bacterium (assembly GCA_964635825.1). Taxonomy (GTDB): domain Bacteria; phylum Verrucomicrobiota; class Kiritimatiellia; order UBA8416; family JAIOPI01; genus CAZWQJ01. The sequence continues at coordinate 425 of CAZWQJ010000046.1, forward strand.
TGCGGACGCTGCGACAGGCGGCGGATTTTCTGGAAGGCAAACTGAAGCAAGAGCCGTATCGCGTGGATCTCGACGCGGTCTATCGTCAGCGTGACGCGAGCGATGACGACTTTGCGGATGTGAAGGGGCAGGAGGGCGCGAAGAGGGCTCTGGAAGTCGCGGTTGCGGGCGGGCACAATTTGCTGATGGTGGGGCCGCCGGGGACGGGAAAATCGATGCTGGCGAAGCGGCTGCCGTCGATTTTGCCGGTGATGTCGTTGGAGGAGGCGCTGGAGGCGACGCGGGTGCATAGCATCGCGGGGACCCTGGAGGCGCATGCGGCGCTGGTGGTGCACCGGCCGTTTCGCGCGCCGCATCACACGATCTCGGATGCGGGGTTGCTGGGTGGGGGGACGCATCCGGGCCCGGGTGAAGTGAGCCTGGCGCATCGCGGGGTGTTGTTCCTGGATGAGTTGCCGGAGTTTCGGCGCAATGTGCTGGAGGTGCTGCGGCAGCCACTGGAGGATGGCAGCGTCACGATTTCGCGCGCGGTGGCGAGTGTTGCGTTTCCGTGTCGGTTCATGCTGGTGGCGGCGATGAATCCGTGTCCGTGCGGGTACTTTGGGGACACGGCCAAGGAGTGCCGCTGCACGGAGTCGCAGATCCAAAAATACCGCAACAAGATATCGGGGCCGCTGCTGGACCGGATCGATATTCACATCGAGGTCCCGGGGATCCGTTACGAGGAGTTGGTGGGGCTGGCGAAGGGGGAGTCCTCGGCGACGATTCGGGCGCGGGTGATGGCGGCGCGGGAACGGCAGCATGTGCGCTTCCGCAACGACGCGGCGCTGCACAACAATGCGGCCATGGGGACGCGCCAGATTCACAAGTATTGCCGGCCGACCGAAGAGGCGCAGGCGCTGCTGAAGAATGCGATCACGCAGTTCCACTTCAGCGCACGGGCGTACGACCGGATCCTGAAGGTGGCGCGGACGATCGCGGACTTGGAGGCGAGCGACACGATCCATGCCGCGCATATCAGCGAAGCGGTGCAATACCGGTCGCTGGACCGCCGTCTGTGGAGCTGAGGGCGGGGGAGGGACGGGGCATGAAGAAGACGGGATTTGACAACGAGCGGTACTTGCGCGAACAAACGGCGGCGATCCTGGAGCGCGCGAGTCGCTTTGGCAACAAGCTCTACCTGGAGTTTGGTGGGAAGCTGCTGTTTGACTATCACGCGTCGCGCGTGCTGCCGGGGTTTGACCCCAACGTGAAGATGCGGCTGCTGCAGCAGCTTCGCGACCAGGCCGACATCGTGCTGTGCATCTATGCCGGTGACATCGAGCGCAAGAAGGTGCGGGCGGACTTCGGGATCACCTACGACCACGACGCGCTCAAGCTGATCGACGATTTGCGTGGCTGGAACCTGGAGGTGAGCGCGGTGGTGATCACGCGCTACGACGACCAGCCGTCGGCGCGGCAATTCCGGGACCGGCTGGAGCGGCGGGGCGTGCGCGTCTACACGCACCGGTCGATTCGCGGGTACCCGACCAACGTGGATGCCATCGTCAGCGAGGAGGGCTACGGGTCGAATCCGTTTGTAGAGACGACGCGGCCGCTGGTGGTGGTGACGGCTCCGGGGCCGGGCAGCGGCAAGCTGGCGACGTGCCTGACCCAGATCTACCACGAGCATCGCCGCGGGGTTTCGGCGGGCTACGCCAAGTTCGAGACCTTTCCGATCTGGAGCCTGCCGCTGAAGCACCCCGTCAATGTGGCGTACGAGGCGGCGACGGCGGACCTGGCGGATTTTAACCTGATCGACCCGTTTCACTTGGAGGCGCACGGCGAGGTGGCGATCAACTACAACCGGGATGTGGAAGTGTTCCCGGTGCTGCGCAAGATCCTGGCGCGCATCATGGGCGAGGGGGCGGTGTACGAATCGCCGACGGACATGGGCGTCAACCGGGCCGGGTTTGGGATTGTGGACGACGCGGTGGTCTGCGAGGCGGCCAGGCAGGAGTGCATCCGGCGCCACTTCCGTTGTGCGTGCGAGTATGCGATGGGCTTGGCGGATCGCGAGACGGTGGAGCGCACGGAGCGCATCCTGAACGAGCTGAGCGTGACGCCGCTGGACCGGGCGGTGGTGCTGCCGGCGCGGCAGGCGGCGGAGTCGGCGCAGGCCGATCCCACCAAGGGCAACGAGGGTGTGTTCTGCGGGGCGGCACTGGAGTTGCCGGACGGTTCGATGGTGACGGGGCGGAACTCGCCGCTGATGCACGCCGCCTCCAGCCTGATCCTGAATGCCGCCAAGCACCTTGCGGGCATTCCCGACAAGATTCATCTGCTGGCGCCGAGCATTGTGCAGTCCATCGGGCACGTGAAGCAGGACATTCTCCGGATGGGGCAGATCAGCCTGGACCTGGAGGAGACCATTGTGGCGTTGAGCATCAGCGCCACCTCGAATCCGGCGGCGCAACTGGCGGTGGAGCAGTTACAGAGCTTGCGCGGCTGCGAGGTCCACATGACGCACATGCCGACACCCGGCGATGAGGCCGGCCTGCGGCGTCTCGGCGTGAACCTGACCAGCGACGCCAATTTCGCCGGCAAGGCGCTGTTCGTCTCCTGACGGCGGGCACGCTGGCTCCTCACGGGGTCGCAGCACGTCCCCCCCCCGACATAGAAGCGCCTTGTCGCAGTTACCTGTCCCTCATCCTTGTTTCACTCCGCCGAATTCTGTGCGCCGATTGTATTGACAGACCCGATCGGTATGGTAGGCTTTCTGTAGTTCCGATTCGAACCGTTTCTGGAGGCAGGTTATGAGCAGTGCGACGGCGGGGGTGGGGAAGCCGGGTGGGGTGCCTGTGGCTCCGGCGGTGTATGGGGCAAACAGCACGGCCAAGCGGCTGCATTACTTGTTGGCGCTGACGGTGGTGGTGACGCCGACGGTGGGCACGATTGCGGCGCTGGCGATGTGGCTGGGGCAGGGGGTGGGGTTTGGGTGGACCGAGTTGGTCCTGCTGGTGGTGTTTTACATCATCACGAGTGTGGGGATTGGGGTGGGGTATCACCGGCACTTCACGCACCGTTCCTTTCAGGCGGTGACGCCGGTGCGGGCGCTGCTGGGGATATTCGGATCGATGGCGGCGCAGGGGCCGATGTTCTTCTGGGTGGCGATCCACCGCCGGCACCACCAGTTTGCGGACACGGCGGGCGACGCACACTCGCCCTATGTGCAGCGCGAGAAGACGTTCGCCAACCGGGTGGTGGGTTTCTGGCACGCGCACACGGGCTGGCTGTTCGACACCGAGGTCACGGACTGGGGGCGCTACATCCCGGACCTGATCAAGGACAAGGCGATGTTTCGCGTGAGTGAGTTGTATTTTGTGTGGGTGGCGTTGGGGTTGGCGCTGCCGGCGGCGATCGGCGGCCTGGTGCACGGAACGTGGGAGGGGGCGTTCTTCGGGTTCCTGTGGGGCGGCCTCGTGCGCATGTTCTGCGTGCACCACAGCACGTGGTGCATCAACTCGGTCTGCCACATTTTCGGGGATCGCCCCTTCAAGATCCGGGACCGTGCGGCGAACAACTGGCTGATTGCGATTGTGACCAGTGGCGAGGGGTGGCACAACAATCACCACGCCTTTCCCTATGCCTGCAACCACAGCATGCACTGGTGGCAGTACGACCCGAACTACTGGCTGATCTCGACGCTCAAGGCGCTGGGCCTGGTGTGGGACATCCGCAATGCGAACCCGCAAGAGGTGCAGAACAAGCTGGCGGGAATCGAGACGGCGGCGCCCGGGGGGGCCTGAAGCCATGGATGGGGCGTCTCCCAGCATACGCGGGGTGGTGAAAGCCAGCCGCGAGGCGCGCCGCTATCAGCAGACGGTGGCGTTCTTGGTGGTGGTTGTGCCGTTTGTGGCGGTGGCGCTGGCGGCCTGGGCGCCCTGGGGGCGACCGGCGTCGGCGCTGGACCTCGCGCTGCTGGTGGTGATGTACGTGCTGACGATTGCGGGGGTGACGATCGGCTTTCACCGCCATTTCGCGCATCGCGCCTTTGACGCCCCGCGCGGCACGCGCTTGCTGCTGGGCATTCTGGGCTCGATGGCGGGGCAGGGGCCGCTGCTGTTCTGGGTGGCCACGCACCGGCGCCACCACATCTTCAGCGATCAGGCCGGCGACCCGCATTCACCCAACCTGGTCAAGCCGGGCCCTTTCCGGGTGCTGCGTGGCCTCTGGCACTCGCACATCGGCTGGATGTTCGGCGACGACATCACCAGTTGGGCGCACTACTCGGCCGATCATCTTCGCGACCCGCTCACGTTTCGCCTGAATCAGACCTATTTTGTCTGGGTTGCGTTGGGGTTGGTTGCGCCGGCGGCGGTGGGTGGCCTGGCCACTGGAACGTGGGTCGGCGCGGCCACCGGGTTGCTATGGGGTGGTCTGGTGCGCATGTTTCTGGCGAACCACATCAGTTGGTGCGTGGGATCGGTCTGCCACGTCTTCGGCGCGCGGCGCTTCGACAATCGCGACCGGAGTGCGAACAACTACCTCGTCGCGCTATTTTCCTTTGGGGAGGGGTTGCAGAACAATCACCACGCGTTTCCGAATTCGGCGAATCACCGGGTGTATTGGTGGGAGCCGGATCTGAGCGCCACATTGATTCAGTGCATGAAGTGGCTGGGGATGGTGCGGGACGTGAAAGTCCCGAGTCGCGAGGCCGTTGAGAGTGCCCGGCGGAAGGCCGGTGCCGTGAACAAGCAGGAACAGACCGCATGAATGACCATACGAAGACTGCAACAGGCGGGCGCACGGCGGATGAAATTCGCCAGTGGCTGATCCGCAAGGTGTCCACCACGGCCGGGATCGCGGAGCAGCAGGTGGATATGAAGACGCCGCTGGCCGAATACGGGCTGAACTCGCGGCAGGCCGTGGGGCTGGCCGGGGATTTGGAAGAGTGGATGGGGCGTACGCTCGAGCCGACGCTGGTTTGGGACTACCCGACGGTCCAGCAACTCACGGACTTCCTCTCCACGCTGCCCGCGGCCGATCCTGCCACGAAACCGGCCGGTTGATCGCATGGCCCCGCAGCCCCCCATCGCGATTGTCGGCCTCGCTTGCCGGGTGCCCGGGGCGCCCGACGTGGACGCCTTTTGGGCCTTGCTGTGCCGCGGCGCGGATGCGGTCGGCGAGATCCCCGCCTCGCGCTGGGATCTGGGTCAGTACTTCGATGCGGACATGCGGGCTCCGGGGAAGATGAACACGCGCTGGGCCGGCCTGATCGACGGCATCGACCAATTCGACCGCAAGTTTTTTGGCATTCGACCGCGCGAGGCCTCGCACCTGGATGTGCTGCAGCGGCTGTTGCTGGAGGCGAGTTCCGATGCGCTCGACGATGCGGGTCAGGACGTGGCGGCACTGGCGGGGGCGCCGGTGGGCGTCTTCTACGCGGTGCCACCCGGGGACTACGGCCAGATCATGATGTCGCGTCTGGAGCGCATTGGCCCGTTTACCTGCACGGGCTGCCTGCCGCCGATCGCACCCAACCGGGTGTCGTACCATTTCGATTTTCGCGGCCCCAGCGTGGCCGTGGATACCGCCTGCTCGGCCTCGCTCGTGGCCGTGCATCTCGCCTGCCAGAGCCTGCGCAGCGGCGACTGCTCGCTGGCGCTGGCGGGTGGGGTCAATGCGCTGCTGACGCCCGCGCTGACGATCGGGTTCAGCAAAGCGGGGGCGATGTCGCCGGATGGGCGCTGCCGGGCGTTCGATGCGGGCGCCAATGGCTATGTGCGCGGCGAAGGCGTCGGCGTGGTGGCGCTGAAGCGGTTGGAGGACGCGGAGCGCGATGGCGACACGGTTCATGCGGTGCTGCTGGCGTCGGCGGTGAATCAGGATGGCCGCACGAATGGGCTGACGGCGCCGAACCGTTGGGCGCAGGAAGAGGTGCTCAAGCGTGCCTATGCGGTGGCGGGCGTGGACCCGGGGCAGGTGCAGGTGGTGGAAGCGCATGGCACCGGCACCTTGCTGGGCGACCCCATCGAGGCGCGTGCGCTGGGCACGGTGCTCGGGGCCAGGCGTGGGGAGGCGAATGCACTGCGCATCGGTTCGGTGAAGACCAACATCGGCCATCTGGAAACGGCGGCGGGGATTGTCGGGCTGATCAAGCTGGTCCTCAGTCTGGAGCATGGCCAGGTGCCGGCCAGTCTGCATTTCCGCACTCCGAATCCGCACATCCCCTTCGCCGAGTTGGGGCTGGCTGTGCAGACGGCGCTGGAGCCCTGGCCGGAGTTGCCCGCCGCGCGCGTCGGGGGCGTCAGTTCCTTCGGGTTCGGCGGCACCAATGCCCATGCCGTGGTGCGCGGCTATGAGGCTCCCGCATCGGATGCCCCTGCTTCTGCAGGCCCGTGGGTGCTGGCGCTCTCCGCCCGCAGCCGCGCGTCGCTGCACAGTCTGGTCAGCGCCTACCACGCGCGCATGGCCGGGTGGACGGATGCGCAACTGCCCGACGTTTGCCGCACGGCCGCGCGGCGTCGCACGCATCACCCCGAACGCGCCGCCTTTGTCGTCCAGTCCGTGGCGGATGCCCGCTTCCGCCTGGGCGCCTGGCTGGCCGGCCGCGGCCCTGAAGAGGCGCCCCGGCTCGACAGCTCGGCCCTCGATGGGGTGGTGTCGAGCTATCTATCTGGCGAACACATACCATGGACGGAGCAATTTCCGTCGCGCGGCGCCGGTGTGACGTTGCCGCGTTACCCCTGGGACCGAGTGCGCTGCTGGTGGGACGATGAAGTTTGATTCTGCCCATGCCTGTGCAGTCGCCGGGCAGGAGTTGCTTCCGCCGCCGATTGTGGCCGATGTCGCGCGTGAGTCGTACCGGGTGCGTGCCGACGACATCGACGAGTCCCGGCGCCTGTCATTGCCGGGCCTTTTTCGATTCCTGCAGGACGCGGCCAGCCGCCACGCGCGGCGACTGGGCTTTGGTATCGAGGATCTGGAGGGCCACCGGTTGATCTGGGTGCTCTGCCGGTTGCGCCTGGTGCTGGAGGCGCCGCCGCCGCGCTGGCATGAGTCCCTGGTGGTGGAAACCTGGCCGGCGGCGTTGGATCGCGTGCACGCGTTTCGGGACTTCTTGTTACACGGGGCCGATGGCGAACGCGTGGGCGCGGCGTCGACACGCTGGATGGCGCTGTGCGTGGACCGGCGCCGGCCGGTGGTGTTGCCGGCGTTTGTGCAGCGCGTGCAAGTGCCCGACCGGCCGCGCGCGCTCGAGGTGCCGGACACCGCGCTGGCGATGCCGCCGGCTCCGTCCGCGGCGGGCGCGGCGGTGGAACCCATCTTTCATGTGCATCGCTGCGACCTCGACTTCAACCGCCACACCAACCACGTGCGCTGCGTCGAATGGTGCCTGGAGTCGCTGCCGGCCGAAGCGGCGGCTGGCGGCCACGTTCGCGAGTTCGACGTCAACTACCTGGCTGAATCGCATGTGGGCGATGCCCTGCGTTCACGGACCGCGGCGGTGGCCACAGCGGATGGCGGGGGGCGCGTGTATGCGCACGCCCTGGTGCGGGAGAGCGACGGGGTGGCCATTGTGCGTGCGCGTACCGTGCTGGCGGAACCGGAGACACATCAGGGAAGGAAGGCCGCGAGACATGAACAATGAGGACATTCTAAACCTGCTGCGCCCGATTCTGGCGAAGGCGGTGGATCGGGACGATCCCTCCACGATCACGGCGGAGACGTCGTTTGACGAGTTGGGGCTGACCTCGGTTGAGATCGTCGATTTGCTGACGGCCGTGGAAGCCAAGTTGGCCATCCGGGTGCCGGGCGAAAAGTTGATCGATGTGGTGAGTGTAGGCGACCTGCTGGAGCATGTGCGTGACGCGTTGGCCCAAAAGGCGTGATCCACCCGGACTGGAAGGGGAACCGAGCCGTACGTTCGCGGACGTGCTTGCGGGGCGGGCGCGCCGGGAGCCGGACCGCGAGGCCTTTGTCTTCCTGCCGGATGGCGATGGCACGCCAGCCCCCCTGACCTACGCCGCTCTGGACCGTCGTGCCCGTGCGGTGGCGGCCCGGTTGGTCGGGCGCGCCGCGCCGGGGGATCGCGTCCTGATTCTTTGCGCCCCCGGCCTCGAGTACGTCGCCGCTCTCTTTGGCTGCTTTTACGCGGGCGTGGTGGCGGTCCCGGCGTATCCCCCGCATCCTCGGCGCCCCCCGCGGCGACTGGATGCCATCGTTGCCGATTGTGCGCCGCGTTTTGTGCTGACAGATGCCGACACCCATGGGCGCCTCCAACCCCTACTGGAGGGCTCGCCGCGCCTGCGCGATCTGGAGTGGCATGTGATGACGAGGGAGGCGGGGGCTGCCGATGTGCCCGGGCTGGCGCCTGCGCCACCCGATGACGGGGCCCTCGCGATGCTGCAGTACACCTCCGGTTCCACGGGAACGCCCAAGGGTGTGCGCCTGACCCACGATAATCTCCTGCGCAACTCCGAGGCGATCTTCGCCTGCTTTGGGCACACCCGCGCGAGCCGCGGCGTGCTGTGGTTACCGCCGTATCATGACATGGGTCTGGTGGGCGGGATTCTGCAGCCGATGTATGGCGGCTGCCACGCCACGCTGATGTCGCCATTCGCCTTTCTCCAGCGCCCGCTGCGCTGGTTGCAGGCCGTCTCCACCATGGGCGCCACCACCAGCGGCGGGCCCTGCTTTGCCTACGACCTGTGTGTGGACCGCATCCGTCCCGAGCAGCGCGACACGCTGGATCTCAGCCGCTGGGAGGTCGCTTTCTGCGGGGCAGAACCCATTCGCATGGATGTGCTGGATCGGTTTGCGGACTATTTTGCCCCTGCAGGATTTAGGCGGGAGGCGCTGTATCCCTGCTACGGCCTGGCGGAGGCGACGCTGATCGTGAGCGGTGGCAGGGCGCTGGCGGGGCCGGTGGTTCGCCGCGTGTCTGCGGCCGGCCTGGATCGGCACCGGGCCGAGCCGGCCCCTGAGGGCGCGGGCGCCGGCGTGCGGCGGGTCGTGGGGTGCGGCAAGGCGGCGCCGCAGCATCGCGTGGTGGTCGTGGCTCCGGAACGCGGTTGCCCTCTCGCGGATGGCGAGATCGGCGAAATCTGGGTTTCAGGACCCAGCCTGTCCAGCGGCTATTGGTCGGCGTCGGTTGCATCGGACGACGCGCTTGCGGCCACGCTGGCGGCGCACCCCGGCGAGTGGTTTCTGCGCACGGGCGACCTGGGCTTTCTGGAGGGCGGGGATCTGTTTCTGACGGGCCGTCTCAAGGAGTTGATCATCGTATCCGGCCGCAATCACTACCCGCACGACATTGAAGGTTCGGTGCGCGCGGCGGATCCGGAGGTGGAGGCGGCGGCCGCCTTTGCGATGGAGAACGCGCAAGGCGAGGAGCAACTGGTGGTATGGGTCGAGCACCGTCGTGTTGCGCGCGCGGATGTGGCCGCTCTGCGGACGGCGATTCGGCGCGCGTTGTGGGAGGAGCACGAGCTGGTGCCGTTGGCCATCGAGGTGCTGGGGTTCGGCGAGATTCCGCGAACATCCAGCGGCAAGATCCAACGGCTCGAGTGCCGGCGGCGCCATGCGCTGGCGGCTGGCGCGCCCACACCCCGCGCATGACCGACCCGGCGCCGCGCGCGCCCGTGGTCGGTCGGCGGATGGACATCCTCAGGGCGCGTCGGCGGCCTTCTGAGCACCGAGATACTTGTCGAGCGACTCCTGAATGACCGCCTTGTCCTCGTCGCCGGCCTTCTCCAGGGCCTTGGTCTGCAGCTCGATGGCGCGGGCCAGGTCGCCCTTCTCGAAATACACGCGGGCCACGGTGTCGAGGATGGCCGCATCGCTGTTGGAGGTCAGTTCGCTCGCGCGCAGGGCCATCTGCAGCGCGAGGTCGAGATCGCGCTGTTCGATGGTCTCGTCCGTTGTCAGGGTCCAGGCCACCTCGTTCAACGTCTGGGCATCATCCTTGATGGCGTCGCTGAGCTGGGTGCCCAACGCATAGGCGCGCGAGTAGTCCTTGGCCTGCAGCAGAACGCCAAACTTCATCAACACCAGCTGCGAGGCCTCCTCAGGAAACTCTGCGGCCAGCTTATCGATGGCGGCCAGGGCTTTCTCAGAATCTTCTTCGCGCAGGGCATTCTGGAGGGCGGACTCCAGTTCCTGGCGCTTGTTCATGGCGGAAGCCTGCCCCTCGACGTCGTAGGTGCCGGCGACGAGTTGTTCGATCACGGCATCCAGTTCGGCCATCGGGTGTCCGATCCAGGCGAGGCGGCCCTTCTGGTCGACCACGAAGGCCGTGGGAATCCCGCTCTGGCCGGAGGCATCCATCCATGCCGCGCTCATGGCCCCGCCTGCCGTCGTGCTGGTGTCGTCCAAGACCACCCGGTAGTTCATTTTGTCACCCATGGCGGCGACGAAGTTCGTGACGACATCGGCGTCCGCATCGCTGATGTTCTGGCCGATGATGACGACGCCCTTGTCCTGGTACTTGGCCTGGAGCTCGGACATGTGGGGGATGGTCTTGCGGCAGGGGCCGCACCAGGTGGCCCAGAACTCCACCACGTAGATGGTGCCGTCGGCAAAGGCGGTGACGGGTTCGCCCTTGATCCACGTGCCCACCGTCAGGGCGGGAGCGGGATCCCCGATTTTCAGCGTGGGAGCCGCGGCGGCGGCCGGGGTTTCGATCTGGGCGTGGGCGAGGGTTGCGCCGAGCAGCAGGCCCAGCAGTGCACGTGGTATGAAACGATTCATGGCTTCTCCCGTTGCGTGAGCGTGTATTCCTTGCGTCGTCAGACGGTCGTCGTAAACGGAAATGGTATCGCACCGGCCACGCGGCGTCGACTGGGATTCTGCGCCTTCAGTAGACGCGTGTGCAGAGGCCGGTGAAGAACGGGCGGATATCGAGGTCGATCCAGACGAGGCGGTGATCGGAGGCGGCGATGAGGCTGTGGCCAGGCTGATCCGTGCGCGGCCAAAATATGCCGGCGTTGCGGACGACCAAGGCGGTGGACGGGAGCGCGTAGTCGACGCGTAGGTTGCCCGTGGTGCCGCCGAAGCTGGAGGTGTCGTTCGCGGGATTCCCCGCGTGTCCCTGAGCGGCGCCGGACTGAAGCCCGCCCGCACTCGCCGGGACCACGGTCTGGTTGAGGCGTGCGTGCTGGGTGAACTGGCGCACGGCGTTGCTGTAGCTGTCGCCATCGTTGGGGTCGGCGTTGTAGTCGCCCACGATGACAAAAGCCGCCGCGTGGAGGGTTCCGGTGCGCCCGGCGTCGTCCACCAGGTAGCCGCCGCGTGCCGGATCGATGTAGTCGGTCCAGAGGCGGATCTCGTCGTGGTTGCGTTTGCCATTGCGGTCTTCAATGCCATCGAACACGGGCGGGGTGGGGTGGGCGGCCAGCAGGTGAATGGTGCCGGCCCCGACCTCGATGGGCAGATCCCAGTGGCTCTTGGAGGAAAGGCGGAAGACGGCCAGTTCGTTGCTCGCGTAGTAGCTGCTGCCGGCGGTGGTGGGCAGCAGGGCTCCGGGCATGTCACGCCAGAGAAAGTTCCGAAACGTGCGGGCGTCCGCCGCGCGGATCGGGTAGCGCGAGAGCACCAGCATGCCGTACTGGCCGGGGAAGGCGCCGTAGCCGTAGGCGTCGTCCGCCCCGTTGGTGCGGCCATCGTTGTTGAAATCGAGCCCCGATGGAACACCGGTGTTGACTGGCCCGTGGTACTGGTGCGGATACGCGATGGGGGTAAACCCGTTCTGGCTGACCGCGAGGTAGTGGGTCTGGAAACGCTGGGCTGCGAGGCCGGCGGCGTCGTAATCGAACTCATTCAACAGCAGTACGTCGGGCCGCACACGCTGCACGATCTCCGCGACCTGCCGGGCTTGGGCATTCCCGGTCGTCGCGAGATCGCTGGCCAGGCGCCCGGCGGTTGTGCGGTTGAGGGAGGCATTGTAGGTCGCGATGCGCAACAGGCCATTGGAGACCGGTTCCTGGGCCTGAGCCGCGGCGATGGCGAAGGCGGCCATGGCGCCGGCCACTCCTGCCACGCGTGGACAATGCCAGCACCGGCGTGTGGGCGACGAGATGCTCATCGAGAGAGGATAGCAGCCGCGGGGGTGCCCATGGCAAGCCCGTCGCCGGCCGGCGGTGCACACAGACGGATGCAGATGCGCGTGGCGAGGGCTTCGATGTCGGCTGTCTTGCTGCGGAAGTAGCGGTCCACCAGCCCCAGGTGGCGGGCGAAGAAGCGTGGTACCGCCGACTCGGGATACGCATAGACCGAGGCCTGATAGACGGTGCTCGTGGCCGCGGCTGGCGCGATCTCGATATGAATCAGGGACTGAAAGTCGCCGAAGAAGCGGCGGCCCTGAACGTGATAAACCACCGCGAACTGGTTGGTGCCGCTGGTTCCCCGGTACAGCTCGCGGAGGGTGGAGGTCTCGCCCTTGGCATTGGCATAGGCGAACGTGCCGGGAGCCGTCTCATGCACGACGAACTCCGGCTCCTCGCCCGGCGGCAGTTGCCGCGCGTACTCGGCCTGCACGGCGTCCAGTAGCCCCTCATTCGCGAAGGTCGTCACCGCGTTCCGGTAGTCAATGGGGACGTTGCCGGCACCGTCCACGCGGATATGCCGGCGGGCGAGCACCTCTCGGGCCAGCGGCTGTTCTCCGACGAGGCCATCCGTGTCGAGCGCCCAGCCGATCCCGCCGGAGCCCAGCAGGATGGCCGTCGCCCCGATGAGTGTCCTATGTTGCCAGCGCACGCCACCATGTTGTGGGGGTTCTGTTCGGGCACGATGGCCGCCCCATTAGCGGTGTGTTCGCGATCCTTCATGCAATTATGGCATTCTCAAGGGCCGGTGCCTGTGGTAGGAGTGCCCTGCGCATGCTAATGCAGACCAAATCGAGGGTGGAACGGGAGGTCGCGCAGTTTGCGGAGGCGTTTGGTCAGCCTCCGCTTTCGGCGTTGCCGGCGCCGTTCCGGGACCTGATCGCGTCGTTTGTCCGCCGTGAGGGCAAGCGGCTGCGCGCGGTGCTGTTCATCGCGGGGTACCGTGGGTTCTCGGCCCGCGAGCCGCGCAACCTCTACCGCTCTGCCGCCGCCTTGGAACTGTTGCACGACTTCATCCTGATTCACGATGACCTCATCGACCACGCGGCGTTGCGGCGCGGGGTGCCCTCGATGCACGCGTCGATCGATGCCGTGCTGAACGGGCGCCACGGCCTGCGCTTTCGCGGTCAGGACCTGGCGCTGGTCGTCGGCGACATGCTCTACGCAATGGCCATCCAGGGCTTTCTGTCGATTGCGGAAGCGCCCGGGCGCAAACAGCGGGCGCTGGAGATGCTCACCCAGACGGCTCTCTACACCGGATGCGGGGAGTTGGACGAGTTGCTGCACACGCTGCGGCCTCTCGCCGATGTGGGGCCGGAAAGCATTTACCGCATCTACGATTGGAAGACCGGCCACTACTCGTTTGCATCGCCGCTGGCGATGGGGGCGATATTGGGCGGCGCGCGCGCGAAGGCGGTTCGCCAGATCGTCGATATCGGCCTGGCCCTGGGGCGCGCGTTCCAGATTCGCGACGACTTGTTGGATCTGTATGGGGCCGGCAACCGTTACGGCAAGCCGGCGCTGATCGATCTGCGTGAAGGCAAGAAGACGTTGCCGGTCTGGCATGCCTACCAGCACAGCGGCCCGCGCGAGCGCAAGCTGCTGGAGCGCGTCCTCGAGCGCCCCGGCGCCAGCGAGGTGCAGATTCAGCGGGCGGCGCAGATCATCGATGCGTCGGGGGCGGGCACGTTCTCGGTCGCCGAGATCGATCGCCTCGTGGCCACGGCCACCGCTTCCATCCGCCAGGTTCCCATGCAGCCCCGCTGCCGGACGTTCCTGATCCGCTACGCCCAAGAGTTGCTGCAGCCGCCGGAGCTGCTGGTGCTGCCCGGGCGCCGCCGCCCCGCCGCCACGCGCGGGTGATTCATGCCCACCGCCCGCCACACCTCCCTCGCCGCCGTTCTCCTCGGCTGTGTTTGTCTGGCCGCCTGCCAGAGCCGATTCTTCCCGCCGCCGCGCTGGACCGTTGCGCTCAGCCCGCTCGACAGCGTCGAGATCCTGTACAGCGCCACCGACGCCGGCAACACGAACGGGGTGCAGATGTCCCAGATCACCGTGCTCGGAACGGGCTATGTGAACTACCGCGCCGGCTCCAGCCCGCGCGTGGCCACCGATTTCTGGGGCGAGCGCACGGGCGCCCAGTGGGATCAGTACCGCACCGACACCGTCACCATGCCCGGCCCCTACATCCAGGCCTGCTTCCAGCATCTCGTCGACCTCGGCTTCTTTGACGACAACGTTTTTGAGGATGAGGACCGCGAGGAGCGGCCCCATGGCGTGCTCGTCGTCGCGACCATCAACGGCCGCAAGAAGGCGCGCTATACCCATGACGAGCGCGTGTTCGACATGGTCCGCGAGTTGTTGCGGCAGTTCTGATCTGCGGTTCTGGGGTTAGTCGGCGGGCGTGAAGGAGAGGCGGCTCGTGTTTTTGCTTCCCGTGCATGCGGTCCGCTCCGTGGCGGACGATGTCTTTGAGTTGGAGCTGGAGCGTCGCGGCTACCCATTCGAGCCGGGAGAATGCGCCGTGCTGTTCAACGACGCCGCGGACTCGCGCCCCTACAGCATGGCCTCGGCCCCGCACGAACCGGTGCTGCGATTCCTGATCCGCCGCATGCCCGGCGGCGCGGTTTCCGACTGGCTGTCCGCGCGGCGGCCGGGCGAGGGCGTCCGCATCAGCACCCCGTTCGGCGCGTTTCGTCCGGGACTGGGCGGCCCGCGCGGCGACCCTGGCGTCTTTATCGCGACGGGGGTCGGCATCGCCCCGTTCCTCAGCTATCTGCGCAGCGAATACGCCCGGCAGGCGGCGCGCCGCCCGGTCTGCCTCTATGGCGTCCGGCGCCTGGCCGATGCGGTCCACCTCGACTTGCTGCGCCGCGAGACCGATCTCCACCTCGCCCTCTCGCGCGAGCAGCTCCCCGAGATCCACCACGGCCGCGTCACCGACCTGCTGCCCGCCATCGAGATGGGCCCGGATCGCCACACCTATCTCTGCGGCCTCGATGCCATGGTCGACGATTGCGCCCGCCACCTCGCCGCGCGCGGCGTCGACCACGCCCGCATGCATTGGGAAGTCTTCTTCAGTGCCGAAGGCGCCGGCGCCCCGTAAGGTGCGCCGGTCCCGCCCGCCAGCTCCCTCCGGTTCTTAATCCTAATCATTGGCATCCCACAGGGATTGGAACAATGGAATGTTGGAACGTTGGGGTGTTGGAAATGAAGCACTTGCACAAGCAGATCCCATTTTTCCTGTCACGTGCGCATCCGAGTTCATCGCTTGTCAGAATCGAAATCCCAGCCCCATTCCCATTGTTCCATCCTTCCAACATTCCAATCCCCAATGGGACGCTACGGATTACGATTAGGATTAAGGCGAGGACGAGGACGAGGACCGCTTCGCTGAGGACGAGGACGAACGCAGAACACCGAGCACTCTCCACTCACCCCTGCGCGTCGCGGAAGAGCGTTTCGGCGCGGAAGGAAGAGCGCACGAGCGGGCCGGAGGCGACGGCGCGGAATCCGAGCGCCAGGGCCTCTTGCTTCCAGGCGTCGAATTGTTCGGGTGGCGGGTAGCTCATGACGGGGTAGTGGGCGGGGCTGGGGGCCAGGTACTGACCGAGCGTCAACAGATCCACGCCGGCCTCGCGCAGTGCCGACATCGCCGCGGTCATGTCCGCCGCGGATTCACCCAGGCCCACCATGATGCTGGATTTGGTGGCGAGCGCGGGCTGAAGGCGCTTCGACGCGGCAAGCATGCGCAGGCTCTTGCGGAAGGAGGCCTTGCGGTCGCGCACGTTGGGAGTCAGGCGCTCGACGGTCTCGACGTTGTGGGCGAACACCTTCAGCGGCGCCCCGTCGAGCAGCGCCGCGAGGGCGTCCTCGTTGCCATCCAGGTCGCTGCAGAGCAGTTCCAGTCCGACCGCGGGCAGGCGCGCATGCACGGCGTCCAGGCAGGCGCGGTAGTGCGCAGCGCCGCCATCGGGAAGGTCGTCGCGGTTGACGACGGTGATGACGGCGTAGGTGAGGCCCATGCGCGCGATGGCCTCGGCGAGGTTGAGGGGCTCGTTGCCGTCCAGCGGCGGCGGCACGCGCCGGTGTTCGACCGAGCAGAAGTGGCAACTGCGGGTGCACGTCTGGCCGGCGATCATGAAGGTGGCCGTGCCGCGCCCCCAGCACTCATGGATGTTCGGGCAGTGCGCCTCTTCGCAGACCGTGTGCAGCCGGTTCGCGTGCACCGCCGCGTCGGTGCCCTGAAACGCCTGCAGGCGCTCGCCCGCCGGCAGCCGCACCCGGAACCAGGGCGGCAGCGGGCCCCGCTTGCGCGGCCCGATCTGGATCACATCGCTCATCCCCGAAGCCTAGCCCGCCTGTTGCACCAGCGCAAGCGCTGGTGCAACAGGCGCCTGCGAGCCAACGCCGAGGGTAGGCGCTGGATCGCAGGCCGAACCCGACCATTCCTCGGTTCGGGGCAGCCCCGAAGCGTGGCGCGAAGCGCTTCTGCTTCGGCCCTGCGGGCGAATGTTGCACGAGGGGCTCGTGCAACATTCGGGCTCGTGCAACCCCGCCCGCCCCGCAACGCTGGAGTCCGGCGCCGCTGCGACCGCCGCGGCGAAGGCCGTGGACGAAATCGTATTCTGCTTGCCATAATACCACTTGAACGGCTACTATATAGCCTAGGTGGATACTAGTGGGTCGGGTTGCAGCAGGTGGGGATGGGATGGTGTGGCATGGGGCGGGACCGAGACTATGTGTTGCTGAAGCTGGGTGGTGGCTTTTCCTATGTCGCCCTCTGGCAGATGCTGGTGTTTGCCATGCTGGCGCTGATGGTCTGGGTGAACGAGCTGCTGGATGTGCCGGCCCGGCTGTTTGACCTGCCGGCGCGCCCACCGGACCTCATCCGCGGCTGTGTGGCTACGGCCGGGGTGATCGTGGCGGCGATCGTGCTGGTCGGGAATACGTATCTGCAACAGCGCCGCATTGTCAGCGGCCTCCTGACGATCTGCTCGTACTGCAAGAAGATCCGGCTCGAATCGCGGACCTGGCAGCGGATCGAAGAGTACATTGGGCGCCGATCGACGATCAACTTCACCCATGGCGTGTGCCCGGATTGCCTGGAGCGCGTCACCACCGAGGCCGAACGCGAGGCGACGGCCGACGCGGGTCAGCGGTAGTTGCGGGGCTCAACCCCCAGCTGGCGAATGCGGTAATTGAGCACGCGCTGGGTGGTTTGCAACTGGCGCGCGGCGCCGGCGGCGATGCCGCGGTTCTGCTTGAGGGCGTCGATGATGATCTCGCGCTCGTACGAATCCACCAGGGCCTGCAGGCTCGCGCCCTCCGCGGGCAGGATCGCCGTGTGGGTCTGGTCCGCCGTCTGCAGCGAGGGCGGCAGCGTGTAGCCGTGGATCACGTCGTCCGTGCTGGTGAGCACGGCGCGCTCGATGCAGTTTTCCAGCTCGCGCACGTTGCCGGGCCAGTGGTACGCCATCATCATGTTGATGGCGGCCGTCGAGATGCGCTTGATCTGCTTGTCGTAGGCGTGGTTGTACTTCTGCACGAAGTTGTCGGCCAGCAGCATGATGTCCGAGCGCCGCTCGCGCAGGGGCGGCAAGTGGATCGGGAACACGTTCAGGCGGTAATACAAATCCTCGCGGAAGCGGCCCTCGCGCATGCGCGCCTCCAGGGCCTGGCTGGTGGCGGTGATGATGCGGACGTTGACCTGGATCGTGCGGTCGCCGCCGACGCGCTCGAACGCGCGCTCCTGCAGGACGCGCAGCAGGCGCACCTGGACGCTGGGGGAGATGTCGCCGATTTCATCCAGGAAGAGGGTGCCGCCATTGGCGAGTTCGAAGCGGCCGCGGCGCTGCTGCAGGGCCCCGGTGAAGGCGCCCTTTTCGTGGCCGAACAGCTCGCTTTCGATCAGGGACTCCGGCAGGGCCGCGCAGTTCACGCAGACGAACGGGGTGCTCTTGCGCGCGCTGCTGAAGTGAATCGCCCGCGCCACGAGTTCCTTGCCCGTGCCCGACTCGCCGCGGATCAGCACCGTCGCCGCGCTGTCGGCCACCTGCGTGATCTGCTCGTAGACGTGGCGCATGCTGCTGCAGTTGCCGACCATGTTGCTTGGGTGGTAGCGATCGCCCAACTCCACCCGCAGCCGCCGGTTCTCCAGGACCAGGCTGTCGCGCTCCTCGCGCTCCTCGCGAATGCGCGCCACCCCCTCCGCCAGGATGTCCGCCACCAGCTTCAGAAAATTCAGGTCGCGCTGCAGGTCTTCCGGGGGCGCCACCGGGCGGTCGATGCTGATCGTGCCGATCACGCGCCGCTGGTGGATGATCGGCGCGCACAGGAAGGCCACCGGCCGCTGCCGGCGCGTCTGCGTCCGGTCCAGAAACGTCGGGTCCTTGGTGATGTCCGGCACCAGCGCCGCCTTGCCCGATTTGGCCACCTGGCCCGTCACGCCTTCGCCCGGCGCATATTGCCCGCGCTCGCGCTCCACCGCCGTCAGCCCCTTCGAGGCCTCGATCCGAAAGACATCCGAGTCCGGGCCGCGCAGCGTCAGCGTGCCGCGCGAGAGCCCCATCTCCGTCTCCATGATGTCGAGGACTTCATTGAGCACCGCCGACAGATCCTGCCGGTGCATCAGCGCCTGCGAAATCCGATATAGGATCTCCAGTTCCAGGCGCGCGCGTTTCTCCGGGTTGGGCGGGGCGGACTTGCTCACAGCGGAACTCCTCAGCGGGGCTGACCGGCATCGTTGCAGAGGGCATGTGTACCACAGGAATGTTGCGAGTTGCAAGAAAATTACAGATTTGTAGATATGGCGGCCGCGCGTGGGGCCACTTGCTCGCGGGGGCGGTCCTGGCCTGCGGGGGATGCGAGCACCGCGCCCGCCCGCGGAGCGGCCGGGCCACCTTTCGGATCAGGCCTTCTTCGGTTCTGCGGTTCCTTGTTCGCGATTCTGCGGTTCAATGGGACCCCAATCGCTTCCCTTCACCCCGTTGGGCCCCCCCCCGAACTCCCTTCATGATGCGGAGATGCGGGGGTGGGGTGTGTTCGACCTTGCTACGCTCATACGCTTTTAATAGCGTACGGCGATTGTGTTGAGGGGCACGCCGGATTGCACGTGCCGGGAGCACCGCCCGCCACCGGGGAGGCGGGGAAAAGGGGCGCACACGCCGTTATGGACGATCATCCGAAGGAACATTGCGGGCTGTTCGGGGTCTACGGATTGCAGGATCCGGTTCCCGTGCTGTACCGCGGCTTGTTTTCCCTGCAGCATCGCGGGCAGGAAGGCGCCGGCATTGTCGTGGGCGATGGCCAGGAAGTGCGCTCCATCAAGGGGCAGGGGCTCGTCAGCGAAGTGCTGGGCAAAAAGAACTGGAAAGCGCTGACCGGCCACCTCGGCATGGGCCACGTGCGCTATTCCACGACCGGTTCCTCGCGCATCCAGAACGTACAGCCGCTGATCGTCGAATGCGTCGATGGCGTCTGGGCCGTCGCGCACAACGGCAACCTCGTCAACGCGGGCTCGCTGCGGCGCATGTACCAGGACGCCGGCGCCATCTTCCAGACCAGCACCGACAGCGAGATCCTCGTGCACCTGCTGGCGGACCCCATGTATCGGCGCCGCCCGCAGCGCGTCGCCCGCGCCCTCAGCGAACTGCGCGGCGCCTTCTGCTTCCTGATCATGACCAAGGATTGCCTGATGGCGGCGCGCGACCCGATGGGTTTCCGCCCGCTCTCCATCGGCCGCCTCGGCAAGGCCTGGGTCGTCGCCAGCGAAACCTGCGCGTTTCAGCAGATCGGCGCCACCTTCGAGCGCGACGTCGAGCCCGGCGAGCTCGTGGTCTTCGACGAGACCGGGATGCACAGCATGATGTTTGGCGACACGCCCCCCGGCAAGTCCGCCCATTGCATCTTTGAGCTGGTCTATTTCGCGCGGCCGGACAGCACTGTTTTTGGCAAGAGCGCCCATCAGGTGCGCGTGCAATACGGCCGGCGCCTGGCCCAGGAGCACCCGGCCGAGGCAGATGTCGTGATTCCGATCCCCGATAGCGGCAACTGCGCCGCGCTCGGCTTCTCGCGCGAAAGCGGGATCCCGCTCGACTACGGTTTCATTCGCAACCACTACGTCGGCCGCACGTTCATCATGCCGGCGCAGGCCGACCGCCTCGAAGGGGTCGACCTCAAGCTTTCGGTGCTGCCCGAAGTGGTGCGCGGCCAGCGCGTGGTGCTGGTGGACGACTCGATCGTGCGCGGCACCACCGCCCGCCGCCGCGTCGACCGCCTGCGCGAGGTGGGCGCCAAGGAAGTGCACGTGCGCGTGTCCTGCCCGCCCATTGCCCACCCGTGTTTCTACGGAATCGATTTCCCCACCAAGGACGAGCTGATTGGCGGCTCGCGCGACGTGGAGGCCATCCGCCAGTATCTGGGCGCGGACAGCCTGGGCTACCTGAGCCTGGAAGGGCTTTTCAGTCCGTTCGAGCGCAGCCGCGGCTTCTGTGCCGCCTGCTACACCGGCGAATACCCGGTGGATCCCGGCAGCTCGACCGACAAGCGGCAGTTCGAGATACGAGGCACGGAGCAACTGCGCTTGCTGGACCCGGGGGGGAATGGTTAATGGTTATTGGTTAATGGTTCCCGATAACCGATAACCGATAACCGATAACCCATAACGATAACGGATAACGGATAACGACCATGGCGCATGTCACCAAGCACATCTTCGTCACCGGCGGCGTGGTTTCCTCGCTCGGCAAGGGGCTCACCTCGGCCGCGCTCGCGCTCCTGCTCGAACGGCGCGGCTACCGCGTCCGCCTGCAGAAGATGGATCCGTACCTGAATGTCGATCCCGGCACGATGTCGCCCTATCAGCACGGCGAAGTCTACGTGACGCAGGACGGCGCCGAAACCGATCTGGACCTCGGCCACTACGAGCGCTTCACGGGGATCCCCTGCACGCGCGCCAGCAACTTCACGACCGGCCGCATTTATAGCAGTGTCATTTCGCGCGAACGCAAGGGCGGCTACCTCGGCAAGACCGTGCAGGTCATCCCGCACATCACCGACGAAATCAAGGCGGCCATCCGCGCGCTGGACGCGGACGACGTCGACATCGTCATCACCGAGATCGGCGGCACGGCGGGCGACATCGAGTCGCTGCCGTTCCTGGAAGCGATCCGCCAGTACCGGCAGGAGATCGGGCGCGAGAACGGGCTCTTCATCCACATCACGCTGGTGCCGTACATCAAGGCGGCCGGCGAGCTGAAGACGAAGCCGTCGCAGCAGTCGGTGGGCATCCTGCGCACGATCGGCATCATTCCGGATATTCTGATCTGCCGCTGTGAGCACCCGCTGGGGGACGACCACCGCGAGAAGCTGGCCCTCTTCTGCAACGTGGAACGCGAGCTGGTGATCGCCGAACCGGACGTGCAGAACAGCATCTACGAAGTGCCGCTGGACCTCGCGCGCCAGGATGTGGACGTCTACATCATGGAGAAGCTGCACCTGCATGTGAACAACCTCGACCTCAAAGAGTGGAAGCGCATGGTGCGCACGCTCGTGTCGCCGAAGCGCGGCACCGTCGAGATTGCGGTGGTCGGCAAGTACATCAGCCTGCGCGATTCCTACAAGAGCATCTACGAGGCGCTGACCCACGGCGGCGTCGCCAACAACTGCCGCGTCAAGGTGCGCATGGTGGAGTCGGAAGACATCCAGGACGACGGCCCCGAGAAGCACCTCAAGGGGGTCTCGGGCATCCTGGTGCCGGGCGGCTTTGGCGACCGCGGGATCGAAGGCAAGATTCGCACGGTGCAATATGCTCGCACGCGCCGGATCCCGTTCTTTGGCATCTGCCTCGGCATGCAGTGCGCCGTCATCGAGTTCGCGCGCCACGTCGCCGGCCTCGCGGACGCGAACAGCACCGAGTTCAACGCGAAGACGCCGCACCCCGTCATCGATTTGATGGAGGAGCAGAAGGCGGTCAGCAACCTGGGCGGCACCATGCGCCTGGGCTCGTACCCCTGCCGCGTTTCGGACGGCACGCTGGCGCGCAAGGCCTACGGCGCCACGCGCATCCAGGAGCGCCACCGCCACCGTTACGAATTCAACAATGCCTACCGCGAGCGCCTCGTCGCGAAGGGGCTGCGGATCGGCGGCATCTGCACGGAAAGCGACCTCGTGGAGATGGTCGAACTGCCCGGGCACCCGTGGTTTCTCGGCTGCCAGTTTCACCCGGAATTTCAGTCCACCCCGCTCAACGCGCATCCGCTGTTCGGCGCCTTCGTCGGCGCGGCCCTGCGCCTACAACGGGGCTAGACGCGCCCGACAACCCGTACGAAGGACGCTGCCGCGATGCCCAAGCGAACTGACATCCACAAGATCATGCTGATCGGCTCCGGGCCGATCGTCATCGGCCAAGCCTGCGAGTTTGACTACTCCGGCGTGCAGGCCTGCAAGGCCCTGCGCGAGGAGGGCTACGAGATCGTGCTGGTGAACAGCAACCCCGCCACGATCATGACGGATCCGGACTTCGCGGACCGCACCTACATCGAGCCACTCGACGTGGGCGTGCTGACCTCCATCCTGGAGCGCGAGCGCCCGGATGCCCTGCTGCCCACCGTCGGCGGGCAGACCGCCCTGAATCTAGCCATGTCGCTGCATCGCGCGGGCGTGCTGGAGCGCCTCAATGTGGAAATGATCGGCGCGAAGCCGGATTCGATCGAGAAGGCGGAGGACCGCAACCTCTTCAAACTGGCCATGGGCCACATCGGGCTCGAGGTGCCGCGCAGCGTGTCCGCGCACACGATCGAGGAGGCCCGTGCCGCGCGCGACCAGATCGGCTGCTACCCGCTCGTCATCCGCCCGGGCTTCACCCTCGGCGGCACCGGCGGCGGCATCGCCTACCACGCCGAGGAGTTCGACGAAATTGCCGCCCGCGGCCTCTTCTACAGCCCCACCTCCGAAATCCTGGTCGAGGAATCCGTCCTCGGCTGGAAGGAGTTCGAGCTCGAAGTCATGCGCGACAAGCACGACAACTGCGTGATTGTCTGTTCGATCGAGAACATCGACCCCATGGGCGTCCACACCGGCGACAGCATCACCGTCGCCCCGGTCCAGACGCTGACGGACCGGGAGTACCAGATCATGCGCAACGCCTCGCTGGCCGTCATGCGCGAGATCGGCGTGGATACCGGCGGGTCAAACGTCCAGTTCGCCTTGAATCCGGCGGATGGCCGCATGGTCGTGATTGAGATGAACCCGCGCGTGTCGCGCTCGAGCGCGCTGGCGTCGAAGGCCACCGGCTTCCCGATCGCGAAGATCGCGGCCAAGCTGGCCGTCGGCTACACGCTCGATGAGCTGCGCAACGACATCACCCGCGAAACCCCCGCCTCCTTCGAGCCGGCCATCGACTATGTCGTCACCAAGGTGCCGCGCTTCACCTTCGAAAAGTTCGCGCGGGCGGACTCGACGCTGGGCACGCAGATGAAGTCGGTCGGCGAGACCATGAGCATTGGCCGCACGTTCAAGCAGTCGTTCCAGAAGGCCCTCCGCTCGCTGGAGACCGGCCGGGCCGGCTTTGGCGCCGACGGCAAGGACGGCCCCTACGAGCGCCTCGCGGACGACGTGCTGGCCGCCGAGCTGCGCCGCCCCAATGCCCAGCGCATGTTTCACGTGCGCGCCGCCTTCCGCCGCGGCTGGAGCGTCGAGCGCGTTCACGAGCTCTGCCGCATCGACCCCTGGTTTCTGCGCCACTTCGAGGAGCTCGCCGCCTACGAAGACGAGATCCGCCGCGCCGGGACGCTGGACGGGCTGCGGAACGATCGGGCCCTGCTGCAGCAGGCCAAGGAATTCGGCTACTCGGATCGCCAGCTCGCATTCCTGGTGGGCAGCCGCGAAGGCGACGTGCGCGAAGCCCGCTACGCGCTGGGCCTCGAACCGAAGTACGGGCTCGTGGATACCTGCGCCGCCGAATTCACCGCGTTCACGCCGTATTTTTATTCGCACTACGGCGAGAGCGACGACAGCCGCCCCGGCAAGCGCCGCAAGATCATGATTCTGGGTGGCGGCCCGAACCGCATCGGCCAGGGGATCGAGTTCGATTACTGCTGCGTGCACGCCGCCTTCGCGCTGCGCGCCGCCGGGTTCGAGACGATCATGGTCAACAGCAACCCCGAAACCGTCAGCACCGATTACGACACCAGCGACCGGCTGTACTTCGAGCCGGTGACGCTGGAGGACGTGCTGCACATCTACCGGCGCGAGCAGTGCTGGGGCGTCATCGTCCAGTTCGGTGGGCAGACGCCCCTGAACCTCGCCAAGGCCCTCAGCCAGAATGGCGTCAATGTCATCGGCACCTCGCCCGACGACATCGAGGCGGCCGAAGATCGCAAGTTCTTCCAGGAGCTGGCGCACCAGTTGGGGATCCTGCAGGCGCCCAACGGGCTGGTCACGCGCGCGGAGGATGCCGAGGCCGTCGCCGATCGCATTGGCTACCCCGTGCTCGTGCGGCCGTCGTTCGTGCTGGGCGGGCGCGCCATGGTCATCGTCTACAACGCCGAGATGCTGCGCACCTACATGGAAGAAGCCGTGCAGGTCTCGGACGAGCGCCCGGTCCTCATCGACCGCTTCCTGGATGACGCCACCGAGGTGGACGTCGATTGCATCAGCGATGGCGAGACCTCGGTGATCGGCGGCATCATGGAGCACGTGGAGCTGGCCGGCATTCACTCGGGCGATAGCGCCTGCATGATTCCGGCGGTGGGGCTGTCGGAGCCCGTCAAGGCCACGATCCGCCGCCACACGTTTGCGCTGGCGCGGGCCCTGCGGGTCT
>CAZWQJ010000047.1:0-6683 GCA_964635825.1 uncultured Victivallales bacterium
GCGGACGGGAGGGATGAGGACCAATCGCGTTGGCCGGTTTCGTAGAGGAGAGCGGCGGGGGCGGAGGCGAAGGAGGTGGGGGTGCCGCCTATGGGTTTGGTTTCGCCGGTGAGGGCGAGTTTCAGGAGGGCGGCGGAGTTGAACGAGGTGGCGGTGGGGCCGGCGTATGAGGTGATGACATAGAGGGCGCGTTTGGCGCGGGTGAGGGCGACATAGAGGACGCAGAGTTCGCCGAAGCTGGCGGCTTCATCTTCGGCGCGCAGGGCGGCGAGGAGGGTGGGGTCGCATTCGGCGACGGGTTTGCGGGGCATGCGCAGGGCCCAGGTGGGTTCATCGTGGGCGGGATCGCGGCGGGCGACGAGGTCGTAGTCGTGGGCGGTGTCCATGCTGCGGCCCTGGAGATCGGGGAGGATGACGACATCGAAGCCGAGGCCTTTGGATTGGTGGACGGTCATGACGCGGACGGCGACGCCGGTGGCGCTTTCGCCGGTTTGGTAGTCGTCGAGGGTGCGGAGGAAGGCGGCGTCGTCGCGGCGGCCGGTGGATTCGAATTCGACGGCGGCGGCGAGGAGATCCTGGAGGCGGCGTTGGCCGAAGGGATCGAGGGGCGCGGCGGTGGCGAGGGCTTGGCCCCAATGGCGGAGGAAGCCGTGGTAGCCCTGGTCCTGCATCTGGCGCAGGAGGGACTCGGGGAGTGCGGCGGTTGAGGGGGCGGCGGCGGCGAGGGCGGCGGCGAGGGGGCTCATTTGCAGGTGGCGCCAGGCGAGCATGTCGCCGGGGTGCAAGGCGAAGCGGACGAGGGCGAGCAGGACGGCGACGACGGGGTTGTCGCGCAAGGGGGCATGGCCTTCGTGGACGACGGGCAGGTCCGGGCACTCGCGGCGCAGGACGTCGACGAGTTCGCGGCCGTGGTTGTTCTGGCGGACGAGGAGGGCGACGGAGAGCCCGCGGCGGATGGGGTCGAGCTCGCGCAGGATGGCGGCGGCAAGGCGGTAGCGATCTTCGTCGGAGGGTTTGTCGACGCCGGGGATGGCGGGTTCGGCGAGGCAGGCGTAGCCGGCGAGGGACTGGCCCTGCGGCCAGGATTCGTGCGGGTCCCAGATTTCTTTCCAGCGGGCGCGGGTGACGTCGGGGAGGGGTGTGTCCTCGATGCCGTCGAAGACGGCGTTGACGCAATCGAGGACGGGCGGGCAGGAGCGGAAGGAGATGCGCAGGCGCTCGGGTTTGATGCGGTTGCCGTAGGTGCGGAGGATGTTGCCGAAGAGTTTGGGGTTGCCGCCGCGCCAGCCGTAGATGGCCTGCTTGACGTCGCCGACATAGAAGAACGAGCGCTCGCCGGAGGCATCCTGGATGAGTTCATCGATGAGGTTGCGGATGGCGGCCCACTGGAGGTTGCTGGTGTCCTGAAATTCGTCGAGGAGCCAGTGGTCGAGGCGGGCATCGAGGCGGTAGTCGATGTAGAGGCGGCCGTCGGCGTTGGGTTGGCGGCTGAGGAGGAGGCCGCCACTGCGGCGGTTGGCGTCGGTGAGGAGGTATTGGGCATCGGTGAAGGAGACGGCGCCGGCGCGGTGGGCCCATTCGTCGTAGGCGCCTTCATAGCGGGCGAGGACCTGGAAGAGGCCGCGGGTGGATTCGAGGCGGGCCTGGATCTCGGTGGCGATGAGGTGGCGGAGGAGTTCCAGGGCGAGGCGGCAGCCGTCGGCGTCGAGGACGCAGGGCTTGCGGTCGAGGGTCAGCTCGGCGTGGCCGGCTTGCAAGTCGGGGAGGAGGGCGCGCAGTTTTGGGAAGAGGTAATCGAGGGATTTGGGCCAGACGCCAAAGGGGGAGAAGGCGCGGACGGCCTCGATGAAGGTCTCCCAGCGGGCGGCGACTTTGGGCTCCCAGCGGGCGTTGATGGCGTGCTTGCGCATGGCGTCGCAGGCGGCGGTGAGGTCGGCGGCCGTGCGGGTGCGGCGCCAGGGGGGACCGGCAGGCCAGATGGCGGGCTCTTGGCCCCAGGCGTCCTCGCGCGGGAGTTCGCGGTAGAGGGTGCGGTGGTCGGCGACGAAGCGGTCGAGCTGACCGAATGCCTGCTTTTCTTCGCGGCCGAAGGTGGCGCGTTTGTAGGACTCGGCAAAGGCGGTGCGGGCGGCGGCGTCGGTGCTGCCCAGGCCGAAGAGGCGATGGAGGACGCGGGCGCGAAGGTCGGTGGCGGCGGGGCCTTCGCCATCCATGACTTCGAAGGCGGGGGAGACGCCAAGCTCGGCGGGGAAGGCGCGCAGGACGCCCATGATGAAGCTGTCGAGGGTGCCGACTTGGAGGCGGTGGCTGGCGTCGAGGAAGCGGCGCAGGATGGTGAGGTAGGACGCGGGGCCGGGGGAGGGGATGCCGGCGTGGTGGGAGACGGTGGTGGCGCCGTCGGGGGAGGAGGCGGCGCGGACGAGGTACTTGACGATTTCGTCGAAGATTTCGCCGGCGGCTTTGCGGGTGAAGGTGAGGGCGCAGATGCGGTCGGCGGAGACGCCGGCGGCGAGGAGGCGGATGAAGCGGTGGGCGAGCTGGAAGGTTTTGCCGGAGCCGGCGGAGGCGGAGATGGCGACGTGGCAGACGGACCCGCTGCGCGGTTCCGTCTGATCGGCGCCGTCACCGGCGCCGGAGAAGGCGGCAGGATGTGCTTCTGGCGTGGGGGTCATGGGAAGGGGGGGAGTAATGGGAGAAGTGGGGCGGACGGTGGGGGTGGGGAGGACGGTGGTGTGAATCTGGCGGAAACTTGGTGCGGCATTTTACCCCGGCTGCGGCGTTGTCGCGGGGCGGGGCATACCGGGAGTATGGCCCCGCCCGCTCCGCCTTGCATCCGGGGCAAACTGCCGCACCAAGTTTCCTTCCCCCGGCCCCCAGATTCACACCACGGTTGCCCCGCGCCCCCCGGCGCGTTGGCCCGCGTGAGGGAGGGGAAGGGCTTGCCTGATGTGCGCCCGCGCGACGGAGCGCACGGGCCACCACTCGGTTTACAAACTTGGCGGTAAAGTATCACGGAGTTGGGAGGGGTGGGGGCTGACGGGGATGGGGAGAATGGGGCGGACGGTGGGGGTGGCGCGGACGGTGGTGTGAATCTGGCGGAAAACCGGTGCGGCATTTCGCCTCGGCTGCGGCGTTCTCCGGCTTCGCCAGAGGGCTTCGCCGGACACAGTCGCGGGGTGGGGCATACCGGGAGTATGGCCCCACCCCAGCAACAGAGCATAGCTCGGTGCTGGGCACGGCCGCAGCACCAGGGCATAGCTCTGTGCGGGGCGCGGCGGGGCGCGGTGGACTGCTTGAGAGTGGGGAAGGGCTTGGATGAAGAGCGCCCGCGCGGCGGAGCGCACGGGGCACCACTTGGGAGCGTTGGCAAGGCGTGTGTGGGGGGGGACTGAAGGAGGCGAGTTGGGTGGGTGGCCCGGCCGCTCTGCGGGCGGGGTTTGCTTGAGGAGCGCCCGCGCGGCGGAGCGCATGGGGTACTGTCTGCTGTAAAAGATATGCAGTTAGTTATCACGGAAATTGGGGGAGTGGTAAGACGTGGGATTCGGGGGTGTCGAAGAGGAGGGACTGGAAGTTATCGAAGGAGACGCGTTCGGTGGGGGGCCAGAACTGGTTGTTGCGGATGCGGCGGGCGACTTCGGTGGCGCAGGCGGTGGCGGAGTCGAGGGTTTGGGTGTCGAAATCATCCCAGATGGTGAGGGCGGTATCGGCGACGGCTTTGGGGAGGTTGAAGTAGGCGACCTGGGCTTGCTGCCAGGCATCGGCGGGGAGCGGGGCGGGTGCGGGATCGGCCAGGGAGCCATGGCGCAGGAGCCAGACATAGAGGGGGAGCTGGAGATCGGTCCAGCGGCGCGGTTTCTCGGCCTGGAGGGTCATCCAGGGGGGGGTATCGTCGCGCGTGGTGCCGAGGTGGGCGTCGGCGGGGGAGGTGGGTTTGTCGGAGGTTTTGTAGTCGATGATGCGCCAGTGGCCGGTGCGGCGGTGGCGGTCGATGCGGTCGATTTTGCCGACGAGGTCGAGCTCGGCGAGGCGGCCGGTCCATTTGGTTTCGGTGCGCATGAGTTCCCAGCCTTCGGCAGCGAGTGCGACCTGGGTGCGGGCGGCGGCGCCGAGGCGCTGCTTGGCGGCTTCGACGGCGAGGGTGACGGCGAGTGGGGGGCGCGGGCCGAAGCGGTGCTGGACCCAGCGGTCGACTTCGGCATTGAGGAAACCGCGCAGGGTGTGTTCGTCGTCGCAGCGCCACATGCCGGACTCGCCCATGGCCTGGAGGGCGGCGTGGCTGAGGATGCCGAAATCGCGCGGGTCGAGGCCGGTGAGGGAGTCGTCGAGGGATTCCATGCCGAGGACGGACTGGAGGTAGAAGCGGAAGGGGCAGGCGAGGTAGGCGCGGAAGGCGGTGACGGAGAGGCGCGAAACGGGGAGGGCATTCTTTGCGAGATCGGGTGGGGGCGCGGGATTGAGGCGGAAGCTGATGGAGGAGGGGACGCTGGGGCGCGCGGCCTCGGCGGGGCCGAAGAGGCGGCGGGCGCGGGCGGGCAATTCCGAGTCGGGGCAGCGGAAGAGGAGGCGGGAGGGTTTGAGGGGGTCGCCGGAGGGGCTGACTTTGCCGACGATGAAGGTGGCGCGACCGCCGGGGGCGTTGGCGCGGCAAGCGATCAGGGCGGACATGAGGCAGGCGTCGCGGGCGAGGCGGGCGGCGTCGTGTCGCAAGCCGAGGGTGGCGCGGAGGGAGTCGGGGAGGAAGGGATCGCGCAGGCGGGTATCGGGGACGGAGCCTTCGTTCATGCCGGTGACGATGAGGGCGGGGGCATCGTTCCAGGGGAGTTCGAGCCAGCCTTCGAGGTCGATGTCGCTGTGGAGGGCGATGGGGTGGTAGCGGGCCTCGGCGAGGCGGAGGCGGCGGAGGGCTAGCAGGTCGTCGGTGGCGGGCGGGAGTGCGGCGGGGGGCGCATCTTCGAGTTCGCGCAGGACGAGATCGATTTGTTCGGCGGCGGCCTCGAATTCGGTGTCGGTGGGATTGCGGGGGTCGAGGCGGCGGGGGCAGTAGATGGCCTGGAGGAAGGCGCGGAGGGCGGCGGGAGGGAAGCTGGAGGAACGCGGAGTGGGGAGCGGGGAACGCGGAATGGGGGGGGAGGAACGTTCAACATTCAACGTCGAACGCCCAACATCCAACGTCGAACGTTAAGCGGCGACGTTCGGAGCTTGATGGGGGTGTTCGGGGGGCGGGGATTGGAGGGCGGTTAGGTGGGTGCTGATCCAGTGGGCGGCGTGGCGGAGGGCGGGGAAGGGAGGCGGGGAGATGTCGGCGGTGCGTTGGAGGGCTTCGAGGATGGAGGCGAGGGTGGCGGGGAGATAGGCATTTTGAAATTCGTCGAGTTCGGAGAGGCACTGGCGGGAGGCGGGAGCGGGGGCATCGGCGGCGAGGGCGGCGAGGACATCGGCGTGGCGGAGGAGGGTGCTGAAGGCGCGGTAGGTTTGATCGACGGCGAGGTCGATGAAGGCGGCGAGGAGGGTGAAGAGCGGGTGGCGGGAGAGTGGGCGGTCGGAGGGATCGAAGGCGCGCAGGCCGACGTCGGCGCAGGCGGCGGCCAGGAAGGGGGTGACCTCGGCGTCGGGTACGCCGATGGCGACGGTGCCGGGTGGGAGGGTGCGCAGGCGCTGGACGGCGCGTGCGCACTGCGCCTGCGGGTTGGCCTCCAGCAGGAGGTCGCGCTCGGGGGTGGCGATGG
This sequence comes from uncultured Victivallales bacterium, assembly GCA_964635825.1. GTDB lineage: Bacteria > Verrucomicrobiota > Kiritimatiellia > UBA8416 > JAIOPI01 > CAZWQJ01. The sequence goes on from CAZWQJ010000047.1 coordinate 5,727, forward strand.
GAATTTCGCGACTGGCCCAGGCGTGGGGGATTGGCCGGCCTGACTCATCAAAGTCGTTGGCGAGGGTGGGTGGTGCGTGGATGAGGATGTCGATGGCGATGCGTTTGGCGAGGGTGTGGATGGCATCGAGAAAGAGGAGGACGGGATCGGGGATGGAGGCGACGACGATGCGCTGGATGTGAGGGGGCAGTTCGCCGGCGTGGGCATGGGCGGCACGGGCGGCGATGGGGTCGAGGAGATCGAGGCGATGGAGGGCGGCGAGATAGGCGGCTTCCAACTGGGCGAGGTCCGCCCAGCGCGCGGCTTCTTCGAGGCGGTCGCCGAAGCGTTGGCGCACGGACTCGATGGTGAAGGCGCCCTCGGTTAATTCCTGGCGCAGGCTTTGGATCATGTCGGCGGATTGCAGGGCCCAGTCGAAGTCGTGGCGGCGGGCGGCGGGTGGGAACAGGGCGACGGCCTGGTCGGGGGGCAGGGCTTGGAGGACCTGGGCCCAGACGGCGGCGGCGGTGGCGGCGGAGGCAACGCGGGGGTTCGGTATTTCCGGTTGGAGGAAGAAGGAGGGGGTGACGATGCGCGCATTGAGGAGGGAGAGACCGCGGGCGGCGGCGTCGCGGACGAGTGTTTCCGAGAGGCGGCGGCCGGCATGGCGGGTGGGGACGACGATGAGGGTATCGGAGAGATCCAGGGCGCGGATGGCGCTGGGGGTGGCTGTGCGAGTGGCGAGCAGAAACGCGGAGACGCGGGAGGTGACGGGCGCGTCCCAATCGAGAAAGTGGCGTTGCACGGGCATACGCGTAGGTAACACGGCGGGGCGCGGATGGAAAGATTGAGTTGGCGGAAATGGGCGCATCGGCGATGCGGGGTAACGACACCAAGAGCGGCTCACCCGGAGGGTTCGCCCTACCTTGGGCATGTGGTCTCAGGCGGGTCGGGTGAGCCGCACCGGATCGCCGATGC
>CAZWQJ010000047.1:6783-24853 GCA_964635825.1 uncultured Victivallales bacterium
TATCATTCGAGCTGCGCGGAGCCCGGGGTGGCGGGGGTGGCGCGGGTGGTGCGCGAGGCGTATCCCGATCACACGGCGTGGGAGCGAGGCGGGGAGTACGAAGATCCGGCGAGTACGCCAGAGAAGCCGCGCTGGGAGATGGTGGATGTGGCCTGGCAGGCGGACCTGGCGGCGGCGGTGCCGCTGACGCGACTGCGCGCGGAGCCGGCGCTGGCGGGGATGTGGCTGTTGCGGCGGGGGAGTCGGTTGTCGGTGACGCCGGTGACGGAGGAGGCGTTCACGCGCGTGTGTGCGATGGGGACCGCGGTGAAATGAACCGCCGGCGCTGATCGTCAACCGGCGGGAGGCGCGGGGGGCCTCGGCGCGGGCGTGATCGGCGTGGGTGTGGGTGCGGGGTGTTCGGCGAGCCATTCTTCGATGAGGCGGTAGCCGATGGCGAGGAGGGTGGGGCCGAGGAAGAGGCCGATGAAGCCGAAGCCGAGGGCACCCCCGACCATGCCGAAGAAGATCAGGAGGAAGGGCATGCGGTTGCCCTGACTGATGAGCCAGGGGCGGACGAGGTTGTCGATGCTGCTGACGCCGAAGCCCCAGATGCCCATGAAGATAGCCCAGCCGACGTTGCCCTGCTGGGCGAGCCAGATGGTGGCGGGGATCCAGACGAGCGGCGGGCCCATGGGGACCAGGGCGAGGAAGAACGTGAGGAGGGTGAGGACGGCGGCCCCGGGCACGCCGGCGACGAGGAATCCGATGCCGGCGACGACGGCCTGGACGATGGCGGTGCCGAGGATGCCGTAGACGACGCCGCGTACGGTGGTGCCGGCAATCTGGAGGAGGTGGGTGCCGCGATCGCCGGCGAGGCGCGAGATGCCGGTCTTGAGGCGATTGGCGACGGAGACGCCATCGCGAAAGAGGAAGAAGACGATGAGGACGCTGAGGGCGAGTTCGGCGACGCCGCGGGTGAGGCGCAAGCCGAGGTTCAGGCTCCAGGTGCTGACGGGTTCGATCCAGCGCTGGGCCTGTTGGAGGAGGGATTGGCTGTCGCCGGCGAGCGTTTGCCAGTAATCGACGATTTGGGGGCCGGCGACGGGGATGTTGTGCAGCCAGGCGGGGGGCTGCGGCGGTCCGGCGTTGATCCATGAGCGGGTGGCGAGGGTCAGGGCCTTCATGTTGTCGGCCATGGTGAAGCCGATCAAGAGGAAGGGGACCAGGACGACGAGGGCGATGAGCAGGGTCATGAGGAGGGCGGCGATGGTGCGGCGTCCGCGGACGAGGGCGAGGATGCGGCCGTAGACGGTCCAGGTGGAGAAGGAGAGGACGACGGCCCAGAGGACGGCGGAGACGAAGGGGCGCATGACCAGCATGCAGCCCAGTATGAGGAGGATGAGGGCGGCGAGGCTGGCGAGGCGTTCGATGCGGTTCAGGCCGACGGTGGATAATGTTGGGCGGGTGATCATGGGTGTTTCCTGAAAGTGCTGGGATGGACTATAGCGCAGAGGCGGGCGGGCGGCGACGGGAAAGCGCGGTGGCGATTGAGGGTTTGCGTGGGGCGGGGGCGGAGCCTAAGATGGTAGCTTTTGAGGGGGAACTCAGCCATGCGCGTCGTGGACACGGACTATCTGGTGGTGGGCAGCGGGTTGGCGGGCCTGATGGCGGCCATCCATCTGTCTGAGGCGGGCCGGGTTCTGGTGCTGACGAAGCGTGGGCGCGGGGACACGAACACGAGCTATGCGCAGGGCGGCATAGCGTGCGTGATGACGGACGAGGACACGTTCGACAAGCATGTGGACGACACGCTGGATGCGGGAGCCGGGCTGTGTGACCGGGCGGTGGTGGAGAAGATCGTGGAGGCGGGACCGGCGCGTGTGGCCGAGCTGGAGAAGCTGGGCCTGAAGTTTTCGCTGCGCGTGGGGGTGCCCTGGGAGGAATACGATCTGGGCAAGGAGGGCGGGCACTCCAAGCGGCGCATCCTGCATGCGGGCGACATGACGGGGCGTGCGATCCAGGACGTGCTGCTGGACCAGGTTGAGCGGCTCCCGGCGATCACGCTGTGGGAGCAGCACATCGTCATCGATTTGATCACGACGAGCTGGCTGCAGCGCGACGCGGAGAACCGCTGCGTGGGGGCCTATGTGCTGAACGCGGCCACGGGTGAGATACTGGCGGTGCGGGCGCCGGTGGTGGTGCTGGCGACGGGTGGCGGCGGCAAGGTGTATCTGTACACGAGCAATCCGGATGTGGCGACGGGGGACGGGGTGGCGCTGGGCTGGCGCGCGGGTGTGCCCGTCAAGAACATGGAGTTCACGCAGTTCCATCCGACATGCCTGTACCACCCGGAGGCCAAACTGTTTCTGGTGAGTGAAGCGGTGCGCGGGGAGGGGGCGAAGCTGGTGGATGCCTCGGGCGTGTCGTTTGCGGAGCGGTATGACCGGCGCGGGCCGCTGGCGCCGCGCGACATCGTGGCGCGGGCGATTGACTCGGAGATGAAGGCCAGCGGGGCGCCCTGCATGTATCTCGACATTCGTCATCAGCCGGAATCGTTCCTGAGGCAGCGCTTCCCGAATATCTTTCAGACCTGCGAAGATTTTGGGATCAACATGGCGCGCGATCTGGTGCCGGTGGTGCCGGCGGCGCATTACTGCTGCGGCGGGTTGGAGGCGGGCGTCGATGGCAGCACGTCGGTGCCGGGGTTGTACGCGGTGGGCGAGGTGGCCTGCACGGGGCTGCATGGGGCCAACCGGCTGGCGAGCAATTCGCTGCTGGAAGCGCTGGTGTGCGCGCATGCGCTGAGCGAGACGGTGAAGGCGCTGCCGAAGCGGACGTTGGTGGCGCCGCGCATCCCGGACTGGGAGCTGGGCGACGCCGTGCCGAGCGATGAGGCGGTGGTGGTGGAGCATAACTGGAACGAAGTGCGGACGGGGATGTGGGACTACGTGGGGATCGTGCGCACGAACAAGCGCCTGGAGCGCGCGCGCAGCCGTATCCGCAACCTGCGCCGCGAGATTCGAGCCTACTACCTGGACTACCTGGTGACGCCGGACACGCTCGAGCTGCGCAACATCGCCGACGTCGCGGAATTGATCATCCGCTGTGCGCAGTCGCGCCACGAAAGCCGCGGGCTGCACTACACGCTGGACTATCCCCAGACGGATGCTCGCGCGGTGGACAGCATCGTCCGCGATGGGCCGGGCGGACGCCTGTAGCTGCCCCCTGGGAAGACTTTGAACAGAAGGCAGTAAAGGCAACAAAGCCAGAGGTCTTGAGGCCGGCCGCAGCCCCCTTCGCTTCCTTTGAGGCCTTCTGTTCAAATCCTCATCGGTTGCGGCTGCGCCGCGCCGGGCCATATTCGGGCCAGCACCGATGCCCCTCACCCCAACCCTCTCCCCGAAAGCGGGGCGAGGGAGGTGGCGCTTCTTCAGCGAGCAGCTGGCACTGCGAGTTTTCCTGATGCATGGGTAGGAATCGCCCCTAAACGCCGAAAGAAGCTTCTGATAAGCTTATTTCTGGTTGACAATCTCCATGGGGGATTACATGATTACGCTGCTTTCACAGAACGGGTGGTGAATTGGGGCGTAGATCTAAGATCGGGCCCCATGTGGGAGGTAGGCGGATGAGGGTGGAACAAACCGTGTTTCCCGGGTGAACGGTGAGTTCCGCCCTCATTTTTTTTGGCGAAGTCGAAGAGAAGCGGTTAACGGGTAGACTCTCCGGAGCCGGGAGACGGTGACGGGGGGGATGGAGGACGGTATGAGCTACGAACGTTATCCTACCGCCAACGAAGGGCGCGCGCATCGGCATGACCAGGGCCGTGACCAGACGGGTTTTCGCGGGGGCCGCCGTCCGATGGCGGAGCGTCCGCGGGTGGATGTGCCGGACATGCCCGACACGGAGTTGCGGGAGTGGTTGATTGCGCGGATTGAAGAGATAGACCAGGCGAAGCGGGACATCAAGGCGCAGATAGCGCATGCGACGCAGACGGCGCGTGACCAGCATGTGCCGGTGGATCTGGGCTGGTTGCGCCGCGCCAAGGACAAGAGCCGGCACCTGACGAACGAGCGTGAAGCGGTGCGGACGGTGCTGGGGGATGTGAACGCGCGGATCAAGCAGCAGAATCGCCAGCGCCATCTGCAGGTGGATGTGACGGTGGCGGAGGAGTTCGTGCGGGTGGCGAAGGCGCAGTTAACGCCGGACCAATACGACGCGATTCTGGATGAGGCGACGCTGCGGATGGTGAACAAGCGTGAGCGCGCGCAGGAGGCGGCGGCGGAGTTGGATACGCTGGGTGACGAGCAGCCGGCTTATCTGGCGCAGCTGTAGTGGGGCGTGAATGCCCGCGCGCGGAGCGCCCGGGCCACCTTGCTCAGGACTCACCCACGTTGCTGGCGCTTGCCAGTGGGCGCTTGGATTGTGTATAGGTTGCGCTTCTACGGGCGTGTGCCCTGGGGTGGGTGCGTGTCTGTGAAGCGGCAACGATGAACGAACCATGGTCCAAGCGGATTGGCCGGCTGCTACTGGGCCGTGAACGGGATCCGCACTCACCCTCGGTGTTTCACAAGCTCTCGCTCATTGCCCTCTTTGCCTGGGTTGGGCTGGGCTCGGACGGGCTCTCGTCGTCGTGCTATGGCCCTGCGGAAGCCTTTCTCGCCCTGGGGAAGTATCCGCACTTCAGCATCCTGATTGCGGTGGCCACGGTGCTGACCGTGCTGTTGATCAGCGCCAGCTACATGCAGGTCATCGAGATGTTCCCTTCGGGCGGTGGCGGGTATCTCGTGGCGAGCAAGCTGCTATCCCCCAAGTTTGGCGTGATCTCCGGTTGCGCGCTGCTGATCGACTACGTGCTGACGATTGCGATCTCGGTGGCGAGCGGATCGGACGCGGTCTTCAGTTTTCTGCCGGTGGAGTGGCAGCCCTACCGTTTGCAGTTTGCGGCCGTGGTGGTAGTTCTGCTGATCGGGATGAACATGCGGGGCGTCAAGGAATCGGTGGTGCCGTTGGTGCCGATTTTCATGATGTTCCTGGTGACGCACGTTTTTCTGATTGGATATGCGGTGTTTGTGAACCTGGGGAAGATCGGCACCATACCGGCGGGGCTATCGGCCGAGATGGCCACGGGGCGTTCGGAATTGGGGATGATGGGGTTGATGATCCTGTTGTTGCGGGCCTACACGATGGGAGCCGGCACGTACACGGGCATCGAAGCCGTATGCAACGGGATGTCCATTCTGCGGGAGCCGAAGGTGCGCACGGCGAAGACGACGATGCGCTACATGGCGGGGTCGCTGGCCTTCATGGTGTTTGGGCTGATGTTTGTGTATCTCATTTGCGGTGTGCAGCATGAGCCGGGGCGCACGCTCAACGCCTCGCTGGTGCACGTGGTGGTGGCGGACTGGCCGCCCTGGCTGGGGCGCGGGTTTGTGTGGGTGACCCTGTTCTCCGAGGCGGCGTTGTTGTTTGTGGCCGCGCAGACCGGCTTTTTTGGCGGGCCGAGCGTGCTGGCCACCATGGCGCGCGACCGCTGGGTGCCGGCGCGCTTTGCCCTGCTCAGCAACCGGCTCGTGGTTCAGAACGGGATTATACTGATTGGGGCGGCGGGCCTTGTGACCCTTTTGTTGACGCGCGGGTCCGTGCACCTGCTGGTGGTGCTCTACAGCATCAATGTGTTTATCGACTTCACGCTGTGCCAGGCGGGGGTGGTGCGCCACTGGCTCGGGGTGGCGATGCCCTGGCAGCGGCGCGCCTCCAAGCTCTTCTTCAGCGGCATGGGACTTCTGCTGACCTTGCTGATCCTGCTGAGCCTGGTGGCTCTCAAATTCTTTGAAGGCGGCTGGATCACGTTGCTGACGACGTTCGGTTTGGTGGTGCTGGTGCATTTCGTCAAGAAGGAGTACCTCGAGACGCGCGCGAGTTTGAGCCGGTTGGACTCGCTGGTGGAGGTGGCGGATCTCAGTGCGATGCAACCGCGCGAGCGACCGGCGGTGGCGCGCAAGGGTCCGGAGCGGACGGCGGTGGTGTTGGTCAACGGCTATGGCGGCATCGGGCTGCACTCCGTCTTCGCCATCATTCGCCTGTTTCAGGAAATGTTCACGCGTTTTGTCTTTGTGCAGATTGGCGTAATTGATGCGGCTTCGTTCAAGGGGATTGAGGAGATCGAGGCGCTGAAGGCGCATGCCAACGCGGAAGTGGAGCGCTACGCGACGCTGATGCGGCAGCACGGCTACGAAGCGGAGGGGATGTCGGTGTCGGGGCTGGACGTGACGGAGGAGATCGGGAAGCTGGCTCCGGCTCTCAGCAAGCGGTTTCCGGGGGCGGTCTTTTTTGGCGGGCAGTTGGTGTTCAAGAACGATTCGCTGGTGACGCGGATGCTGCACAACTTCACGATCTTCGACATCCAGCGCAAGCTCTACCAGCAGGGCATCCAGTTCATCATCCTGCCGATCCGGGTGTGAGGGGAGCCGGGGTATGGGGGGGGCTCCTTTCCCTGTGACGCCGCTGCATCCGATCATTGTCGGGATCATTGTCGCGAGCGTTGTCGACAAAGTTCCCGACAACGCTCGCGACAAAGTTCAGGTTGCGGGCGAGCATTGAAGACCGGCCGACACGGAGGTCGGCCCTCCAAGAGGACTGTAGATGCCGGGGCTTGCGATGGAGGGACTGGCTCCGTCGGGTCCGTTCGGAGTTTTCAACGGCTGCTAGATGAAATTCACGTGGGGCGGCGGTGTGCTGCCGGCGGCGTAACCGCCGGCGTGGCGTTCGAGGACGGTCGGGGTGACGCTGCCGGCGAGTTTGACGTCCCAGAGGAAGTTGTTGCAGGAGTGGGTGCGGCAGTTCGCGTAGCAGGTCTTGTGGACGTCCATTTCATTGCGGACCTTGTCGACGATCTGCCAGTAGCGGTCGCTGAAGACGATTTCTTCGAAGGACTGCTGGTTGAGATCGCCGAGCAGGAAGTCGTCGGCGTACTTGCCGTCGAAGAACATGCCGCAGGTATACATTTTGCCGGTGCCTTCGCCATAGAGCAGGAAGGGGGCTCCGAGGCACTGGTCGTAGTGACGCTCGCCCTTGTTGGTGATCTTCTCCCACTTGGCGATGACGCGATAGTCCGCGGTGGAGTAGGCTTCGGCCTCCTTCAGGACGGGGACGAACTTGTCGTACTCGTCGAGGCGCTCGAAGAAGCCAAGGTCGTTCTCGACGGTATCGCTGCAGTGCTTGATCTGGAGGTAATCGGCGCCGAGTTCGCGCCCGAGGGCGGCGAGGGGGATGACCTCGTTGATGTCTTTTGGTGTCAGTACCATCTGAAGGCCGATGGTAATGGGCAGGTTGCGGCGGCGCTTCGTGGCGATGCAGAACTTGATCCTTTCGATGACGCGCGGGAACTCTTTGCTGGCGTGGATGATACGGTAGGAGGCATCGGAGGCGGCGCTGATGTTGAAGCGGATCCAGCTCAGGTGTTCGAGCGCGGCCTCGCCGGGGGCGCCGTCATCGAAGAGTACGCCATTGGTGGCGAGGGCCATATCGATGCCGCTCTGTTTGCCGACCACGATGGCGTCATAGAGGGCGGGGTTCATGGTGGGTTCGGCTTCGCCGATGATGGCGATCGAGCGCACGCCGATCTTGCCGGCACTGCGCATATAGTTGAGCAGGGCTTCGCGAGGGAAGACGCGATCGGAGCCCTTGCGGTAAAAATTCCCCTGGGTGACACCGTAGCAGTAGTGGCATTGGATGTTGCAGCCCTTGCTGATGCCCTGATCGATATGGACGGGTGCGAAGCGCTCGCCGCGCCGGAAGGCTTCGACGCGGTCGAGATGCCAGGCCATCTTGTTGCCGTCCATGAGGTACTTGTCGTTGCGCCGGCGCTGGTCTTCGGGGGGGATGGTGGCATCGCCCGGCAGGCGCGAGATGACCGGCTGGTCGGGCGTGACGGCATTGCGGGGGCGCAGGCGGTTGTGGGCGTGATCGGCCGCGGTGAGAGGAGGCGACCCGCCGCCTGCCATAGGAATGGGGACCCCGCGCGCCATGGGCGCAGGGGATCCAGATGTGGTCGCCATGAAATCCCCCCCAATCGGATCGCGTTTGCACGAACGTGCTACGGGTGCTAGTATCCATCGAAATGGTTGGCATGGCAAGCACAAGGGGTGTTGCGGCGGTGGCGCGCCGGGTACTGCTGCTGGGGAGCACCGGCAAGCTGGGGCGTGCGCTTGAATGCGCCTTTCAGGGCGCGGGCGAGGTGATTGGGCGCAACCATGGCGACTTTGACGCGGCCACACCGGGCGCGGCGGCGGCGCTGGTTGCCGAGGTGGCGCCGGCGCTGGTCATCAATGCGGTGGCGTTCCAGGGGCTTGATGCGTGCTGGGCGCAGCCCGAGCGCGCGCTGCGGATCAATGCCTTGTTTCCCCTTGAGCTGGCCTGTGCGGCCGAGCAGGTGGGTGCCGCCATGATTCACTTCAGCTCGGAATGCGTATTTGGCGGGACGCCGGGCGGGGGGCCATACCGGGAGACGGACATGCCGGCCCCGCTGAATGTCTACGGGTTGAGCAAGTTCGGCGGCGAGGCGATGGTGCGCGCGCATGTGAAGCGGCATTACGTGGTGAGATTGCCGATGCTTTTTGGCGAGGATCCGCGCGCGCAGCAATTTGTGGAGCGGATGGTGGTGCGGGCGCGTCGCGGGGATCCGGTGACGGTGGCGACGGATGTGGTGACGTCGCCGACCTACGTGGTGGATGCGGCGGCCTGCGTGCGCGGGCTGTGGCAGGACGAGCGCCCGTGGGGCACGTACCATGTGACCAACGCGGGCGCGGCCAGTCTGCATGCCTTCATGCGCGAGTTGCTGGGCGGGCTGGGGCTTGAGGGCGTGCTTCGCGCGGCCTCGCACGAGGACTTTCCGCAGCGCGACACCAAGAACACGAACACGCCGCTGACGTCGGTCCTGCTGCCGCCCTTGCGGCCGTGGCCGGAGGCGGTGGCCGCATTCGTGGCCGTGCTCAAGCGCGGAATCTGATGGAGCCGTCCGGCCCTGGCGGCTACAGTGGTGGCCATGAACGACCGCATCCATGTCCGCGACCTGCAGGTGCCATGCATCATCGGGATTTTTCCGAAGGAGCGCCTGGCCAAACAAACCGTGCTGCTCAACCTGGTGCTGGAGTGCGACCTGGCGCCCGCCGCGCGCAGCGATCGCATCGAAGACACCGTCGACTACAAGACGCTCAAGGACCGCCTGGTGGGCGAGATCGGGCGCAGCGAGCATTTTCTGATTGAGCGCCTGGCGCAGCATGCGGCGGATCTGTGCCTGGCGGACATTCGGGTGCGCGCGGTGACGGTCTCGGTGGACAAGCCGGGCGCGCTGACGGGTGCGCGCAGCGTGGCGGTGGAGATTCGAAGAGAACGATGAGTGCGGAACGGGGAACGCGGAGTATGCGGAACCGCAGATGGACGCGGATGAACGCAGATAGTTCCCCCGATCTCTTGTTTGCCGGCCATCTGCGTTCATCGGCGTTTATCTGCGGTGATTCCGGTTCCAGTGGTCAGGACAACGGGTGGCGGCCATGTTAACTGCTGGTCATTATCATTTGGTGGGGGCGGCGGGTGTGGGGATGAGCGCGCTGGCGCAGGCGCTGGTTGCGGACGGGCTCACGGTCACGGGTTCCGACCGGTATTTGGACAGCGGTGATGCGCTGCCGGTGATTGAGCGGTTGCGGCGGGCGGGGGTTGGGTTTAGCGCGCAGGATGGGAGCGCCATTACGCGCGACACGCGGGGCGTGGTGCTCAGCACGGCGATCGAGGCCGACAATCCGGACGTGCTGGCGGCGGAGCGCCTGGGGGTGCCGCTGCTGCATCGTTCGGTGGTGCTGGCGAAACTGGTGGAGGGGCGGCGCTGCATCGCGGTGACGGGCACCTGCGGCAAGAGCACGGTGACGGGGATGATCGGCTGGGTGCTGGAGGTGGCCGGCCTGGATCCGCTGGTGGTGAATGGGGCGCCGGTGCTGAACTGGGCGGACGACGCGCGGGTGGGGAACTACCGCGCGGGGCAGTCGGACCTCTGCGTGATCGAGGCGGACGAGAGCGATCGCTCCCTGCTCAACTACACGCCGGACTGGGGCGTGATTACGAACGCGTCGGCGGATCACTTTGGCATCGATGAGACGCTGGCGTTGTTCGACACGTTTGCGGCCAAGGTGAAGGTGGGGCTGGTGAGTACGTTGCACGAGCCACGCTTGCTGGACGAGGCGCGGCTGACGGCCGAAGGGGGCGGGGTGCGCGTGGAGTTCGGCGAACTCGATCTGCGCGTGCCGCTGATCGGCCTGCACAACGCCGAGAACGCGCTGCTGGCCGCGGTGTTGTGCGCGCGGCTGGGGGTGGAGCCTGCCACGATCGCCGAGGCCTTCGCGAGCTTTCGCGGCATCGGGCGGCGGCTGGAGCGGATCGGGCGCGTGGAAGAGGTGACGGTGGTGGATGACTACGCGCACAACCCCGCCAAGATTCGGGCGGCCTGGCAGAGCCTGGCGGCGCACGGGCGGCGGGTGATTGGCATTTGGCGGCCGCACGGGTTCGGCCCTTTGCGCCAGATGTTGCCGGACCTGGTGGAGGCCTTTGCCACCATTTGCCGGCCCGAAGACCGGCTGCACATCCTGCCGGTCTACGATGTGGGCGGGACGGCCGATCGCTCCGTGGATGCCGACTCGCTCGCGCGGCCGCTGCACGAGCGCGGGGTGGCCGTCCGCGTGGTGACCGATGAGCGCGCGCTGCCGGCGGAGATTGCGGATGAAGCCCAGGCGGGCGACATTATCGTGACCATGGGCGCGCGCGATCCGCATCTGGGGGATCTGGCGCGCGCGATCCTGCGCGAGCTGGCGTAGGGCGAAGAGAATGGGACGGATGGGACGGATAGGACCGATTGGTCTTATCCGTTGCGGCCCAGTCCTCCGCAGGCGAACAGGGCACCCCCGACGAGGCTCCAGGCGAGGACGGTTGCGTAGAGGAGGAGTGAGAGGGTGACGGCGGGGGCGGCGGCGACGCCGAGGGTGCCGAGGAGCAGGATCGAGGCGGCTTCGCGCGTGCCGATGCCGGACGGGGTGATGGGAATGGCGGCGATGAGGTTGACGGGCAGGAACGCGGCGAGGTAGTCCAGATAGCCGAGCGGCAAGCCGAGGGCGAGGCCGATGGCGAATGCGGTGAGGATGAACGAGAGGTGGTTGAGGACCGAGAGGGCGGTGGCGCGGGTCAGCAGTCCGCGGTGGCGCAGGACGGCATGGAAGGCGGTATAGGTGCGGCGCAGGATGCGGCCGGCGGCGCGGTTTTCCAGGCGGCGCAGCCACGGCCAACGATCGAAGAGATCGCGTCCAAAGAGCAGCGCGAAGCCGGTGAGGCTGGCGGCAGCGAGGCCGAGTGCGAGCAGGAGCAGGGCGCGTGTTTCCGGGCGGCCCCAGAAGAGCGGAAGCCGCATGAGCATGGCGATGGGTGCCAGCACCACAATGGCGGCGAGGCCGAACATGCGTTCGATGAAGACGGTGGCGATGATCTCGGTTTTGCGGTCGGCGCTGTCGCGCGCGACGTAGATGGCCTTCATGACGTCGCCGCCGGTGGCCCCCAGCATGAAGGCATTGAAGAACTGGCCGACCAGGTAGAGGCGCAGGACGCGCGAGAAGCGGGTGGCGAAGCCCTGGGCGTGCAGGACGAGCTGCCAGCGGAACGCACAGATCAGGAGGCAGTTGCCGAATCCGGCGAAGGCCAGCAGCAACAGGGGCCAGCGCGCGAGGGTGGAGGTGAAGGCGGTGCGCAGGTCGCCGAGCTGACCGGTATGGTGCAGGCGCAGGGCGATGGCCGCGATCAGGCCCAGCCCGAGCACGAGTTGCAGCGCCGTCAGCAGGAGTTTTTTCATGGTGGGGCGGGCCAGCAAGCCTGGAGGATCTCGACCGCGCGCCGCATGACGTCGGGTGGCGTGCTGGGAGAGGGCTCGATCACCTTGATCGCGCTGGCGGGGATGACGGTGGCGAGGGCATGGAAGTCCATGCTGCCGTCGGGCGGCATGACGTGATCCTGGGCGGGCGGGTGGACATCGTGGATGTGAAACCCGGCAAGCCAGGGGGACAGCCGGGCGATCCACTGGCGCTGAGCGATCAGGCCCAGATTCTGGCGGATCTGGCCGTGGCCCACATCGTACCAACCGCGAACCCAGGGCGAGTTCACGCGCGCGCAGATTTTTTCCATTTCGATTTCGGTGGGGATGGCCTCCCAGGAGGGAAGGTTCTCGAAGGCCACGGCCACCCGGTGCTTCTCGAGGCTGGGCAGAAGCGCTTCGATGCCGGCCTGCCACCAATCCAGGTGGCGCGGGGCCTTCTGATCGCGCTTCAGCAGCAGCTTGGTCTTCAGCTTTTCGTAGCGCGGGCTGTACTGCTGGCCCTTGACGGCGAGTTCGATGAGGGTGGGGGTGTAGCGGCGCATCTTCACGTAGCCGGCATGGCAAACCACCACGCGGGCCCCGATTTGGGCGGCAAACTCGACGGTCTGGAGCGTATGGCGCACGGCCGCTTCGCGCGTGCGCGGGTCGCGATCCGCCAGCAGGAACAACTCGGGATGGCCCTGAGGGGCGCCGGTGGGGACGGGGCAGTAGTTGTGCAGGCTGTTCACCCGCACGACCTTTTGCTCCACCATGCGGACAATGCCGGGCACCAGATCCCGGGTCAGATCGTAGCCCAACTCCAGATGCGTGAGGCCGGTGGACTCGATGATGTCCGCGACCAGCGCCTCGCCGTCCGTGTGGCGGCTGGCATTCCAGCGTGTGGAGAGCGCCAGCGGCATGTACGCGGCGGCGGCAGGATCAACTGCGGACGCCGGCGGCGGCTGTTCAGGAGTGGCTGCGTCCACCATGCGGTCTCCAAAAGCAAGAACCCCGGTCGCGGACCGGGGTTCTCCAAACATCATGACCGCCGGCCCGTGGGCCGTGGTCACCTTCAGCCGGCAATCAGCCTGGCCCGAGCGCGGGCGGACTTCTTCCGGCGCTTCTCGCTGGGCTTCTCGAAGTAACGGTTGGCACGCAGCTGCTTCATCATGCCTTCCTTATCCATTATCTTCTTAAGCCGCTTCAGCGCCTTTTCGACGGTCTCGCCTCTCTTCAATTTCACCTGAATCACGATGCAGATCACTCTCCCTTCATCACCTGCGCGCGCGCATCGCTCACACAGGCTTTGCTTATTCAGATTCGTGTGGCAAGTAGGCTAGGAGATGGGTGTTGAACCGTCAAACACAATTCATGCCCGGCGGGGGAAATGCGTCGGGTTGTAATGGATACTATACGGGTATGAAATTGTATGAGTATCGGGATCGAGGACGCGATATACCTCGTAAATCACTCCTTTGGAGTGGCTTGCAAATCAATTCTTGCCCTATCGGATTACTGTCTATTCCCGAATTTCGTGACAGCTGGTCGCCCGACGGAGTGGTAAATGAATCCGAGGTTACGGACGACGGCGGGGTCGTAGGCGTTGCGGCCATCGATGAGGATGGGGCAGCGGGAGAGGGATTTGATGCGGGCGAGGTCGACATTTTTGACTTCGGGCCAATCGGTGAGGACGAGGATGGCGTCGGCATCTTTGGCGGACTCTTCGAGGGAGTCGCAGTAGGTGTGGCCGGGGAGTTCGGCCTCGAATTTTTCGCGGGCGACGGGGTCCCAGAGGCGTAGGATGGCGCCGCGTTCTTTGAGTTGGGGGACGAAGAAGAGTGAGGGGGACATGCGGACATCGTCGGTGCCGGGTTTAAAGGCGAGCCCCCAGACGGCGATGACCTTATCCTGGACGACCCAGAGTTCCTGCTGGAGTTTGCGGAGGAGGTGTTCCTTCTGGGCCTCATTGATGGCCTGGACTTCCTTGAGGAGGTCGAGGCTGTAGCCGAGATCGTCGCCCATGCGGATGAAGGCATCGACATCCTTGGGGAAGCAGGAGCCGCCGTAGCCGACGCCGGCATAGAGGAAGTCGGGGCCGATGCGTTTATCGAGGCCCATGCCGTGGGCGACCTGTTCGATATCGGCGCCGCAGAGTTCGCAGATGCGGCTGACGGCGTTGATGAACGAGATCTTCATGGCGAGGAACGAGTTGGACGCGTGCTTGGTGAGTTCGGCGCTGGAGATGTTCATCTCGAGGTACTCGCAGCCGGTCTTGCTGACGATGGGCTGGTAGATCTCGCGCAGCAGGCGGGAGGCGCGTTCGCTTTCGACGCCGACGACGATGCGGTCGGGGTTGAAGGCATCGCGGATGGCGCGTCCCTCGCGGAGGAACTCCGGGTTCGACGCGATGTCGAAGGGGATGTCCTCCTTGAGGTACTTGTTCATGGTGCGGCGCAGCTGCTCATTCGTGTTGACGATGACGGTGCTCTTTTCGACGAGCAGGCGGTAGCCGTCCATATTTTCGGCGACTTCGCGGCCGACCTTTTCGACGTAGGACATATTGGCCTCGCCGCGGTAGCCGGGGGGGGTGCCGACGGCGATGAAGATGACTTCGGCGAACTGGGTGCCTTCGCGGATGCTGCGGGTGAAGCGGAGGCGGCCGGCGTCCATATTGCGCACGACGATTTCCTCGAGGCCCTCCTCGAAGATGGGCATTTTGCGCTGGTTCAGCAGGGCGACTTTGCGTTCGTCGTTATCGACGCACAGGACCTCGTGGCCGATTTCGGCGAAGGTGGTGCCTGTGACCAATCCGACATATCCGGTACCGACGATTGTGATTTTCATGGCGTGCCTTTGCTGGTGTGCATCTGCGTTCGCATGATCGGCGTGGTATGCGGGGGTGGCAAGAGAAAAGAATGGAGGGGGGCGCGGGGCGCGGCGTTCTCCCGCTTTGACATTCGCGCGTGCACTGCTTACCCTCCGCCTCCATGGATGCCACGGTGAACAACGCGGGGATGCTGGTCGACTCCTTGAACGGATGGCTGCGGGGTGCGTTTGCGCGGGCGTTTCCGGAGGCGGGTGCGGATTGGTCTGGAGTGGAGGCGGTGGCGACCTCGAAAGCGGACCACGGGGATTACCAGTGCAACGCGGCGATGGGGCTGGCGAAGGCGCTGCGGCGCGCGCCGCGGCAGGTTGCGGAGGCGGTGGTGGCGGCGGCGGGTGAGCATCCGGCGGTGGAGCGCACGGAGCTGGCGGGGCCCGGCTTTCTGAACATCACGCTGCGCACCTCGGCGCTGGCGGCGTGGCTGGAGGGGGTGAGCGGCGACGAGTCGCTGGGCGTGCCGGCGGTGGGGGCGGGGCGCACGGTGGTGCTGGACTACTCCAGTCCAAACGTAGCCAAGCCGATGCACATTGGCCACATTCGTTCGACGATCATCGGAGCGGCGCTGGATCGGTTGCACCGCGCGCTGGGGTACCGCGTGATTGCGGACAACCACATTGGCGACTGGGGCACCCAGTTCGGGTTGCTGATCATGGGGTACCGGCACTTCGTGGATGCGGCGGCGTACGACGCCTCGCCGATCGAGGAGCTGGAACGCCTCTACGTGCAGAGCTACAACAGCTCCAAGGAAGACCCGACCTGGCTGGATGCGGCGCGGGCGGAGCTGGTGAAGTTGCAGCAGGGCGACGCGGGCAACCGGGCGCTCTGGCAGTCGTTTGTCGATCACAGCCTGGGTGAGTTCGAGCGCGTGTACCGGCGGCTGGGCATTCGCTTCGATATTGTGCGGGGCGAGAGCTGGTACCACGATCGTCTGGCGGGGGTGGTCGAGCGGCTGCAGGCGACGGGGCTGGCGCGCGAGAGCGATGGGGCGCTATGCGTGTTCTCCGATGGCAGCCTGCCGCCGAAGGACGACCCGCTGATGAAGCACGAGGATGGCGAGTGGAAGGCGGCGCCGTGTTTGGTGCGCAAGAGCGACGGCGGGTATAACTACGCGACGACGGACCTGGCGACGCTGTTGAGCCGCGCCGAGGAGTTCAAGCCGGAGCTCGTGATTTACGTGACGGACGAGCGCCAGCAACTGCACTTCCGCCAGGTGTTTCAGGTGGCGCGGCGGCTGGGCGTGACGATGCCGGTGCAGCATGTGTGGTTCGGCCTGATGCGGCTGCCGGAGGGCACGTTCTCCACGCGCCAGGGCAACGTCATCAAGCTGGAGCGATTGTTGGATGAGGCGGAGCAGCGCGCGCTGGCGATTGTGCAGGGCGCGAGCCCGAACATGACGCCGGAGCAGCAGCGCGAGGTGGCGCGGGCGGTCGGCATCGGTGCCGTGAAGTATGCCGATCTCAGCCAGAATCCGCAGACCCAGATCACCTTCACGTGGGACAAGGCGCTGGCGCTGGACGGCAACTCCGGCCCGTACCTGCAGTATGCCTGCGCGCGGATCGCCAGCGTGATGGACAAGTACGCCGAGCGTTTCCCCGGCGTGGATCCGTCGGCGCATCCGCTGGTGCTGACGGAGGCGGTCGAGCGCGCCCTGGCGCTGAAGCTGGCGCGTTTTCCGGAGGCGGTGCTGCGTGCGACGCAGCTGTACCGGCCGAGTGTGATTGCGGATTACCTATACGATCTGGCCCAGACCTACAGCACCTTCTATCAGAATGTGCCGTTCCTCAAGGCCGAGGCGGGCGTGCGCGAAAGCCGCCTGCGCCTCTGCGGTCTCGTCGCCCGGGCCCTGCGCCGCGGGCTCGACCTGCTCGGCATCGAAACGCCCGCGCGCATCTGAGCACGGATGGGCTTGCGGCTGCCGTCCCGCGCCTTCAGTACGTGTAGGAACTTCCGCCGATGAATTCGCGGATGAGGGCGGTCGAGGGGATGCAGGACTCGTCGCGCACGGTGCGCAGCGGGTGCAGCAGGTCGTAGACGCGGTTCACGCGGATGTGGGCATCCAGCCGTTTCGGGTCATCGCGGAAGCGGTTGCGGGCCTGGGTGACATAGCGGAAGAGGCGGCGCTTCAGCAGTGGCAATTCGTAGGGCAGCGCCGTGTTCACCACGTAGTCCGCATTGCGCATGTAGGGAATGATGTGGTGCAGTTCGCTGCGGCGCACGTAGTGCCAGTGGGTCAGCGTCTCGATCGGCTTCTGATTGCGGTTGTGCTTGTCCCGGATCATACGCCGCAGCAGCCGGTTGTCCGCCCAGCGCATGAAGCTGCCATCGGTGCCGCGGAACTGGCCGAGGGTCTCGATGTAGAGCTTGAACTTGTTGGCGGGCGCCACGTTCTTGGTCATCGGGTTGTAGAGGCCGTGGAGGCTGTCGATCAGCAGGACTTCATGGCGGCGCAGGCGGAAGGGGTGGACGTTCAGCGTGCGCTTGCCGGTCTTGAAGTCGTAGTGCGGCGTCTTGATGGCGCGTCCGGCGAGGAGCTGTTCGAGGTGGCGGTTGATCAGCGCGAGGTCGAGAGCCTGGGGCGTTTCGTAGTCGTAGTCGCCGAACTCATCGCGCGGGTGTTGTTCCAGGTCGAAGAAGTAGTGGTCGACGTTGATGGCGCGGAAGCCGATGCCCGCCGCGGCGAGGATGGCGCTGAGCTTGATGGTGGTGGTGGTTTTGCCGGAGGAGGAGGGGCCCGCCACGATCACGAGCCGGACGTCGCGGCGGCGCTCCAGCACGATGGCGGCGGCACGGGCGATATCCTCCTCGTAGCGCCGGTTACCGGCGGCGACGAGGTCGGGATACTTGCCGCCGGTAATGATGCGGTTGAGCCCCGCGACGGAATCGCACTGGTGGTCCAGGTTCCAGCGCAGGACTTCGTAGATCTTCCGGTAGGGGATGTTTTCGCTGACGCCGAAGTCGGTGATGCGGGCGGCGCGCATCTTGGCGTGCTGGTGGCGGTACGTCATGTACTCGCGCGCCACCGGCATGGCGCCCATGCGCAGCAGCACCTGTTCGACGACGTCCTGAATATCCTCGACGGTGGGGGCCTGGCCGCCGTAGGTGCGGAACAGAGCTTCCTCCACCCGGCTCGCGGCGTTTGCGGCCAGGGTCTGGTCCGGCTGGGCGATCGCCTTGGTGGCCTTGAAGATGGCGATCTGGATGCGGCGGCGATCGTACTTCACGATCGTGCCATCCCGTTTGACGATCTGGCGGATGCGCGTGGCGCTCTTCATGCCGGGCAAGCCTAGCCCGCCTGATGCGCCAGCGCAAGCGCGCTGGTG
>CAZWQJ010000048.1:0-24852 GCA_964635825.1 uncultured Victivallales bacterium
TTGTCGATCCCCGGCCCCGCGTACTCGTAGGCGCCGAGGTCAGAACCAGCCCCTTGGGGCCGCGGCGTGCCCAGCACGTCGTCCGCCGGCGTGGCCGCCGCGGTGCCAATGTCGATGGCCGGGCTACCGAGCCGCAGCCGGAGATTGTCCCCACCCATGAACTGCGGATCCACATCGATGACGGAAGTCGAGGTGAACGCCGTGATGGCTGCCGCCCCCGTGATGTCGCAGGCGGTGGCCAGGGAAGGTCTCGTGGTTTCGGTGGAGTGCACCGCCCGCGTCCCGCTGCGCAGGATGGAGTTGGTGATGAAGAACTGCGAGTAGGGCACCTCATCGTTCGCGGCCGCATAGGCATCGGCGCCAATTCCGTCCGTGTTGAGGTTTCCCGCCATGGTGCAGTTACCCACCCGCATGCTGCCGCGACGCAACCAGATGGCGCCGTTCGCCGCCGTCGTGGTGGTGTTCGTGTAGAAGACGCAGTTCTCCACCACGCTCGTGCCGTAGTTCTGCACGATCGCCGCGCCGTAGGCGGCCACGTTGCGATCGAAGATGCAGTGGCGCACCACGATGGCGCCGTTGCGGACCGATATGTTCTGCCCGATCGCCCCGCCGCAAAGGCCGCTCATGTTGGCGTTGTTGCCGTACCGGAGCGTGAAGCCGTCCAGTGTGGCCTCGAATTCCTCACCGCCCAGGTTCCAGGCCAGCAGGGGGCTCGCGCTCATGTCGGACACATGGTCGCCGGTCCAGTCGCCGGAGATGATCGTCGCCTGGTCGGCCCAGTGGCGGTCCGCGCGGTTAGTTTCGGTTCCGATAAAGCCGCCGTAGACCGCATCCCCGTGTTCCATCGGGATGGGCGTGGTCGCGCGCGAGGGATGGTAGGTGCCCGCCGCCACCCAGAATTCTCCCCCGCCAACGACCGTCGCCAGCCCGGCATGCAGACTGGTGAAGGCGTCTTCCCAGTTGCTGCCATTGTTCGCGCCGGTCGCCACCGCCCGCACGTACCACTGCCCGGAGAACGGTTCGTCGTTGGCGATGGTGCCGAGGCCCGCGGCCCTCACAATCGGCGCGTTGGCGGCCTCGCTCAGACACAGGAACAGGGCTTCATGGCCCTCCGGCGCCGTATCCCCCTGGATCGACACCATGACGGTCTGGCTGGTGACCCCGCCCTCGAAGGTGAGCACGCCGCTGGTCGCCGTATAGTCGCTGCCCGCGCGCGCGGTTCCGTTGCTGGTGCTATAGGCCACGGTCACCGTGTCGTCGTTGGGCACCGCCATGCTGACCGTGAAGCGCAGGTTGGTGGTGCCACTGTTGCCTTCCTCCACCGTCGCGTCGTCCACGCGCAGCCCCAGCGGCGGGAAGGACGCCACCGTGTTGCCGTACAGCGCGTTGGAATCCTCCTGGTACCACACCGCGTAGAGGCGCTCGCGACTCATCAGGTTGCCGCGCACGATGCGGAGGTCCTGCCCGGGAAGCGTGCTGATCGTGCGAGGCTCCGACCAACTGGCCCCCTCGTCCAGGGAACTCCTGACCTTGATGAACATGTTCGTGCAGGTCGAGGCCGCGGCATCCAGCGCATCCCCCTCCTGTTCCGCGTAGACAGCAAAGAGATCGCCGCTCTCTTCGTCCACCATCAGCGTGGCGCTGGAGATGCGCGCAAGGGAATCATCCGCCACTTCGGCCTGTGTGCGCCAGGTGCGGGAGGTCTCATTGAAAACATACGTCTCCACGCGATTTTGGCTGGAGGCCGGATCGTACAAGCCCACCACGGTCACGTTGCCGGAACGCCGGTCAAGCGCGCCGCCGAAATGCGACAGGTAGGTCGTGTCCTCGATGTTGGGTGCGATGGTGGTCCAGGCGCTCCAGGTGCCGTTGCTGGCGAGCACGGCCGAACGGAACGCGTTCGCGCTCTGATCCTGTTGCACCAGCAGCAGGTCGCCCCCGGACAACGGAAAGACCTGGCTGAAGTCGCCATCGTCCATGCTCACGCTGGGGTTGTTCACGAACCAGCTCACCCCGCCGTTATCCGAATAGGACACGACGTTGGTCGGCAAGGGGGACCCGCCAACCGAGGTGAATAGCCGCCCCGATGTGGACCGCGTGATGGATGGGCCCGACCACTGCCGGCTGGTGGCGCTCCAACTGGCATTGTTCACCACCAGATACCACGTGCCGATACTGTCATCGGCCGTGTCCAGATAGTTGTACTTCAGGTCGTCCACCTGCTCGCCGATGTGCGCCACATGGATCCGCGTTCCGGTGGCGCCCGGCGTCCATGCGTCGTACCACACGGCGAGGCTGCCCACATCCTGGTCGTCACCCATGCTCACAGCCGCGCCCCAGGTCGTGCCGCCGTCCGTGGTCTTGCGATAGGTAACGCTGCCCCCCACCCCGGCGGGTCCATCCACGAAGAACACGTACCCCACGCTGGCATCGATGAAGACCACACTCGGGCTCGGCCCGAATTCGCTCGTCGCATCATGGAGGTCCCCATCGATGAGCGCCTCCACCGCACCGGCCTCCGCCGCCGTGGTGAAGGGCGTCGTCTCGTCCGCCCAGTCACCACCAAAAGAATTGGTGGCAAACGCACGATAGTAATGGGGGGTGTTCGCCACCATCCAACTCGAGGGCGTCACCGAGAAGGCTCCCGCGGCGCGGTTGCCGATGACGTTGGTGTGGGCCCAGGCGGACGGAGAGGTCGCGCCGTCGCTCAAGCCCCAGTACACCGCCACCGTCGTCGGCGCGCCGCCGGTGAAAACCAAGGCTCCATTCAGCTGCGCCGAATGCGGGGTGATGGCGGTGGCACCACCCGCGTTGGTCACCTCGGGCGGGCCAATGTCGCGGATCGTGACCCGCACCCAGGAACCGTCCGCCGCAAAGGCGTAGTCCTTGCCCGCGTCCGGGTTGAGCACGGACAGCGCGCCGATCCCCGCGCCACCGATCGTGCCGGAGTACTGGATCAGGTTGTAGGTGCCATTGGTGGTCCAGGGGGACGTGGTGCCCTCCTCGTAAAGCAGGAAGCCGCCCCCGTTGATCGTCAACCCAGAGGTGTTGGTGACGACCACCTGGTCGTTAGCGGGGGTGTCGTTGAACTCGATGGTCACCGTGCTCCCCGCCGCCAGCACCAGGCTGCCCACCGTCTCGCTCCCCACGCTGGCGCCCGGCGCCAGCGTACCGCCGGCCGCGACCGTGACCGCGCCCTGCACCACCCCCGTCCCTCCCAGCGTACCGCCATTGTTGATGCCCACGCTCCCCGCCGCCAACGATCCGTTCACGCGCACCGTGCCACCGTTGATGGTTGTCCCCCCGGCGTACGTGTTCGTGGCGGCCAGGGTCAGCGTTCCGCTGTTGCTGTAAACCAGTCCACATGCGGTGGCGGTGCCCCCGTTGGCGATCGGGCCGCTGACCAGCAGATCGCCCGACCCGGCCATGGTGAGCGTGCGATTGGTCGCAGAGGTGGATAGATCGATCCCGCCGGCCAGCGTCGTCAGCCCATTGTTGACCACGGTAAGGGTCGGATTCCCGGCTTGGACGTTGGTCAGTTTGCCGACGATCGTCAGCCCCTGCGTGCCCATGATCGTGCTGGCCGTGCCCGTGATCGTGGCCGCGTTATACAGTTCATTGGGCGCAGGCCCCACACTCTCCAAGGTGCCGCCCGCCAGCGCCAGCGTCCCCGCCAACCCGTTCGCACCTGTGGCCGCGCTGGTGCTCACCGTCAGGGTGCCCGCCGTCAGCGTCGTCGTCCCGCTGTAGTCATTCGTGTGGCTGAGCTCGACATGTGCGGAGGCGCCATTCACCGTGAGCGCCGCCGTCCCGGTCAGCGCGTAGTCCGAACCCTCCACGAGGCTTCCCGCGCCGCTTACCGTCACCGTGTTCTGACTGATGGAGCCCCCGTACGGCAGGTTCAACGTGCCGCCGCTCACGATCACCGCCGAGTTGCCCAGCGTGCCAGCCAGGATCAGCGTCCCGTTGGTGATGGTGGTGGCGCCGGTGTGCTGGTACATGCCGTTCAGGGTCCACGTGCCGGCCCCGGTCTTCGTCAGCGTGTTGGCGAACGCCCCGCTGAAACCACCGAGCACGGCCCCCGAGGCGGAGCCGCTCAACACCACGTTGCGTGTCGTGGCGGCCGCCGTGAGCCCCATCAGCGACAGGTCGACCGCGGGATTGAACGTGGTGGTGTTGGCGGAGAGGGTGCCGTTGCCCAAAGACAACCCGCTGCCGGCCCCGCCGGTCACGTTCAGTGTGATGGTCGCCGCCGCCACCGTGAAGGCGCCCAGCGTGAGCGAGGTGCCTCCGGCGGGAAGATCGATCGTGGAGGTGGACGCGGCGCTGTTGAGCGTGAAGGCGCGGTCGATGGCGACGCTGCCGCCCGTGTACTGCAAGGTGCCGCCGCTCAGCACGAGGACCGCGGCCGCGTTCGTGCCGGCTCCGATCCCGCTAGGCATGCCCCCATTGGCCAGCGAACCGACGCTCAACACGCCCCCGTTCAGCGTCGTCACGCCGGTGTACGTGCTGGACCCACCCAACACCCACATTCCCGTCCCGCTCTTGGTCAGCCCAACGGTGCCGCTGCCGTTCTGGATTGCGCCCGTAATCGCATTGGTGACGCCGGCGGTTCCCTGAAGCGTGAGAACCTTGCTCCCCGCAATGGCCGTGTTGAAGGTCGGCGCGGTGAACGTGATGCCGCCGGAGCCGGAACCATCGATGACGGTGCCGCCGGTGGATCCGTTCATCACGATTGCGCGATCGGTGCTGGTTGCCGGGCCCGTGTACTGTAACGTCCCGGCGGTCGTCCCCTGACCGATCGCAATGGTCGCATTCGTACCCAGCGGCGCACCGAGGGAGCACGATACCCCTGCGCCGGTCAGGGATGTCGCCTCCAGAGTGCCTGCGTAAATTGCAGTCTGTCCCTGGTAGGAGTTCGTCGCGGAGAGACGCAGCGTCCCCGCCCCGGTCTTGATGACGTTGCCGGTGCCGGAGACGACCTCCGTCACCTCCGCCGTGTTCGCGGACACCTGAACCGTGCGCGCGCTGCCACCCAACGCCAACGGATTGGCGAAGGTCAGCATGCCGGTTGCCGTGGCGGCATTCAACACCAGCGCGGAAGGATTGAACCCCGCCGCGCCCCACGTCAACGCCTCCCCCGCCCCGCCAAGATTGACGGTGATGGGCGCGCCGAAGGCGCTAAACCCACTCACCCCCGATGCCAGCTGCACGCCGCCCGCTCCCACACTCAGCGCCCGCGTGATGTCCGCGCCAGATTCCCAAACCCCACCCGCGAGGACCACGTTGCCCGCAACCGGAACGTTCAGGATATCCAAGGCCCGCAGAACACCGGCGTTCACCGTCGTGCTACCAGTGTAGAGGTTCGTGCCCGACAGCGTGAGCACCGCCGTGCCGGCCTTCACCAGAGCCCCGTCACCCAGGATGCTCCCCTGGATGGTGGTGTCGGCATTGATCATCAGGGCGCCGGTGGCCCCATTCGTGAGCGCGAACGTGCGCGTGCCGGGAAACGTCGTCCCGATCGTCGGCTGGAACGTGCTCGTGCCCGTGAACGTCACCGGCTGGCTGGGTTCCCCAAGAGCGGAGTTGGCGTTCACCGTAACCGTGCCTTCGCCAAGCCGTAACCCGCCATAAAACAAGACGTTCGTCCCCGTGAGCGCCAGCGTCCCGAAGCCGAGCTTCGTCAGCGTATTCGTCCCGCTAAGGTTCCCACTCACCGTCATCGTGCGCGAGGTCGCGGCGTACCACGTCTGGTCCCCGTAAATCGCCACATTGGCGTTGACGGTCAGCGTGCGCACCGCCACCGGATTGTGGTGGATCCCCGCGCTACCGAGCCCCAAGCCAAATCCGCCGCCATTGATGACGATGTTGCCGCCCGGACTCGCCGTGACCGCGAGCCCCTGCCAACTGGTCGCCGCACCCAGCGTCACCGTGTTCGCCGCCGTGACCGTGCTGTCCCACTGCGCCACGTCGGCGGCACCCGGCGGTCCGTTGGTCAGCCAACTCGATGAAAGATTGAGGGCGACCGCGTTGTTCGCCTTGGAAACAACCGCAGCGTAAACGTCCAATGGGGCCTGAGGAAAAACCACAGCGAGCCACGCCCATGCAAAGCCCACCTGCCACACCCGCGGTGTGTGTCCGTGATGCATACGTCTTGCGTGCAGCGACAGGCCTGTTTACATGTCCTCGCCCAATTCGCTGCTATGGCTCAACGTAGTGCCCGAACCCAAGGAAAACCACATAACTTTTTGGCCCACACCCCCTATTTTGGGGTAAGGGTATTCCCGAGGTTACACATGGGAGGCGCTGGGCGTGGTGTTGATCAGGGCATCGGCGGTGGACTTGGAGGGCCGGCAGCGGACAGCCGCCGTGTGGCAGTCGCCTCGTGCGGGCTGCCGGTCGCCAACCGGGCAGCGGCCTCCAAAGTGGCCAGGGCCTCCTGCCGGTGGCCAGCCGCCATCTGTATGTCCGCAACTTGCCAATACCGCGCCAGCGTGACTTGGAGCTCCTGGGGTTCCACCAGCGTCGGCCGCAGCAAACGCAAGGCGTGATCGTACTCGCCAAGATCCGTATAAACACCGGCCAGATAGGCAGTTGGGTCCGGCGTCCGCCCCGCGTGCTGCTGCGCCCAGCGGAGCGCATCGTCGGGCCGCCCCAGCGCGACATACAGGCTCACCAGCCGCGGCGCCACCACGGCGGCCTGCTCCGGTTCGCGCCGCGCCATCTCCTCATAGGTCGCCGCCGCCTCGGCAGTGGCGCCCGCCTGATCCAACTGCGCCGCCGCCCGGCGCAACGATCCCGTCGGCCCCGCCGCTTGCCCCACGGCCACCGGCACGAACCACGGCGTGAGGCCCAGCAGGGTGCCCGCCAAGGCGAATGACCACCCCCTCCGCACGCGTTGGTTGACGGAACCGCTGTCGATCATTGTCGCATCTGCGTTCATCTGCGGTTCCCGTTCCTCTGAACGGAGTCGTTCCGTTCCGGCTTAGAAATGCTGAATCAGGGAAATGAACGCCTGGTGCTCCTCACTATCCGAACTCAGGCCGGCTTCCTCGGGTACAATCCCGTGAACGTCGCTGGCCACCGTCACGATGTAGGCCACATCCAGGATCGTGCGCCGCACATCCGGCCCAAAGGCCAGCCCGGTGCCCAGTGACACACTATAAAATTCGTCTGGCTCGTCCGGTGCCGGCCGCTGCTCCCACGCGAAACCCGTGCGCAGGGGAATCTCGTGGTGCCGCAGGACCACCAAATACTCCAGGCCGGCGCGCGCGGCCCACGTGTCGTCCAGCGGATGCTCGCCAGCCGGACTGCCATCCAGCGGGTTGATGCGCTCCCCACCCTCCGCCTGATACGAGAACGTCGACCACTGCGTTTGGCTGAGGTCGAAGGTCGAGTAGAGTTCAGGCGTCCAGCGCCACACCAGCCCCACCGACCAGAACAGCGGAAACCGGAACTCCACATCTTTCGTCACCTCCGTGGTGTCGTCCGCTTGCGCCAGGGTGCGGCCGTGGGCGCCGTCGTACGTCGTGCTTCGGTTCCGCGTGGTCTGCGTCTGCGTGGCGCTGGCCGTCCACGGCAAATCCACGGCCGTCCCCACGCTGAAACGCCGGCTCACCGTCCACAGCGCCCCCAACGTCGCGTTGATCCCCTCCAGCTCCTCGTACACGTTGACTTCTTCGTAGACCCCTTCCACCCAAACCGCGTCCGTGCGCGTCGACGACTCCGCGTCCGTGAACGTGTCAAATGGCCCCTCGCCCGAAACATCGATATCGATCGGAATCGGTATCGTCCCGCCAGGCTCCAGGTGAACCGTGCCCTCGTAGGTGTAATCCCCGGATGTGCTTCGGCTGGTGCTCCGCGAGGTGGTCGAGCGCGATGACCCCCGATAGTGCGCCTCCGTGTCGGAACGAATCTGGCCGTCCGATAGCACATCGTTCATGTAACAGTTGACGGCCAGCCCCACCGCGAACGTCGGGGTCACATCCATGGCCAGCGCCGGCGACAGCGCCGCGATCACGCCCGACTGCTCAAATTCCAAATCCGAAACCAGGCCGGAATCCAGAAGCTGGCGGAAGCTGGACTCGATGACGGTGGTCTTGTGCGAACGCACCACGATGTCGAAAACGTCGTCCCGCACCACGTCTTCCTGAACCTCGGTGTACGCGCTCCGGCTGCCGCCGCGCTCTTCTCGCGGCTCCTGGGTCTTGCTCACATCCGCCGTAAACTCCTGCGTGAAGTCGTACGCCTCCTGGTAGTTCAGCGAGACCACCGCATTGCGCTGAATGGGCACCACACGGAACGGACAAACCAGACTGATGTAGTTGATGTTCTGGCTGTCGTACGCATTCTCCCCAACCCGAAATTCCGAGTCCGTCGAGTCGTGCCGGTTGCGCTCGCGGGTCGTTCGGTAGACCACCGACGCTTCCGGACGCTCCAACTGCGTCAGCCCACCGGGGTTCCAGGAGGCCGCCGTGGCATCATCCGCAATCGCCGTGAAGGCGCCTGCCACCCCCAGCGCCCGCGCACCCGATCCCGTCGGCAGCGGCGCCGTGAAAATCGCGGGCGGCCGAAATGCCGGTGCCGCCGGCGCTTCCGTGGGAAGCACCAAAGCACCCTCCGGCCCCGCATGGGTCAGATTGATCGTCACCGGCCCGCCGGGCGTGTTGAAGGTGAAAGGGGCCCCGCGACCGGCCCCCGGCCAGCCGCCCACCACCAGCGCCGCCACCAGCCCCAGCGCCGCCTGCCGTGAGATCGCCGTCCTCATGCCGGAATTGAAACTTTGCAACCCATACACAAGAATCGTATTTCTCGCAAACTTCGCCCCCGCAGAAAAGCCTTTTTTTGCAGACGCGATCTGCGTAGAGTTGCCCGAGACTGCAACAGCAAGAGGAATTGGCGCAAACATGCCGATCGTGCGTGACTCCCAAACGGAGCGGCGGTGGACACACGCCGGACGCGTGCTCGCCCTGCTCGTCGTGTGGATCGCCAGCGGCTGCGGGAGCATCGTCGTGCCCCGTGTCGGCCAGCAGGATCAGTACCACCAGAACTGGTGGAACTTCTATCGCCGCGGCCTCGCCGCCATGGAAAGCGGCGACTACGCCCTCGCCGGCCAACACTTTGAAACATGCCTGGGGCTCCAACCGGGAGCCCGCTTCGGATACGATGCCGAAAAATGGCGCGTACGCACCTACGGCGTGCACATGCTGAATGCCTACTTCCCAAACCGCGAGCTCGGGATCTGCCGCTACTACCTTCAGGACGACGCCCGCGCCCGCGAGCTGCTGGAGAAATCGCTGCGGCTGGAACCGTCCGGGCGCGCCAAGCATTACCTGAACCAGGTCAACACGCGCCTCCTCCAGGGGAGTCCCGCCGCACCACCACAGATCACCCTGGCCCCGGAGATGAACATCCGCTGGACCTCCCGGCGCCACGAAACCGTGGCCGGCGTCGCCGCCGGAGCGGCCCGCATCCGTAGCATCACAATCGACGGCCGCCCCGAGTTCATCGAACTGGCAGCCACGCGGCAGTCCTTTTCCCGCCAGATCGCCCTCAACTCCGGCACGAACGTGGTCCGGGTGGTGGCTCAGGATCTGAAGCAGCAGCGCACCACAGCACACGCGATCTGGGTGGCCGACTGGGTCCCGCCCTCCCTGATCGTCTCCCGTGTGAACCCGCGGGGCTCCGACTGGCTCGTAGAGGCCCGCTGTGCCGATGAAAACGGCCTCGTCAGCATCTCCGTGGATGGAGTGCCGTATGCCGGTTCCGGCTGGCGGTCGGGCCTGGCGTCTGCCACGCTGGAAATCCCCATCCGCCACGGGCACGGGGCGCTGTTCGAGGCCCGCGATCGAGCCGGTAATGTCCTGAAATCCGTCATTCAACCCGGCCCCCTGCGCCAGCAGGCTGCACTCCACTCCACCGTCAAATTGGCGGCGGCCACGGCCGGACTGGCCGATATCCCCACGCCCCTCGCACCCGCAGCTCCTGACGCCCATGCCGACGACCACCAGGGCCCGCGCATCGACTCCAGCATCGGCGACACGCCGACCATCGTCACGGACGACGAGTTTTTCCTGGATGGCTCCGTGTCGGACGCGGCCGGGTTGGCCACCGTGGCCCTGGACGGACACGAGCTGCTGCCGGCTGCGGACCGCGGCGGCCTTCAGATGGTCTTCGCACAACGCCTCGCGCTGGCACCCGGCACCAATGTGTTCGCACTCGTCGCCCGCGATGTCGAAGGCCAGACCTCCACGCGGACCTGGTGCGTGGTGCATCGGCAACCCGAGTACCTGACCGAATCCATCCGGCTGTCGCTGGTGGTGCCTCCCGTGCCCTCCGACGAACCCGCTGAGGTGGCGGACCAGGTCAAACGCATGGTCGAAATGGCCCTGCTGGAGGATCCGCCTCGCTTCCATGTCCTGGAACGCGGTGAAGGGTGGGAGGCCTTGCTGCAGGAGCTCCGGCTAAGCGTCTCCGACCTTGCCGACCCCCGTGCCTCGCTCCGCCTCGGGCGCCTGCTTTCCGCCGACCTCCTGCTGCAGGCGGCGCTCCTGCGCAACGGCGCCGGAAGAACCATCTACGCACGCCTCGTCGATCCCGCATCCGGAGAACTCGTGCTGGCAACCGATGTCTATGGCGAGGGCACACACGCGGACCTCACCAACCCGGTCGAGGGACTCGTCATGAAAATCGAACAGCGCTTCCCACTCGTTCGCGGCGGCGTCGCCCGCGTGAAGGGACGCCGCGTCCATCTGAATGTGGGTACGGATCAGGGACTCTCGACCACGGCGCGGTTTGTCGTCATCGGTCATGCCGATGCCGGAGGCGCCGTACAGAAGCACGACGGACACCAGGTCGAACTGCACGTTCGGCAGTGCGCGGCCAATGAAGCGATAGCGGAGGTCCTGCCGGCGGCGGCGGCGTCCGCCATCCAGGAGGGAGACGATGTCTTCGCCCGATGAGAATGCCAAGCAGGTCTTTATCAGCCACGCGTCGGCCAATGCCACCCAGGCCATGCGCATCGTGCGCCTCATGGAACGGCGCGGCATCTCCTGCTGGATAGCCCCACGCAACGTCGAGCCCGGCACGCGCTACGGCGAAGCCATCATCCGTGCCCTCGAATCGTGCCACGCCTTGTTTGTGCTCCTGTCCGACGAGGCCAACGCCTCGGACGCCGTCACCAACGAGGTTGAACGGGCCTTCTCGCTGCGCAAACGGATCATCCCCCTGCGCCTGAAGGATATCCAGCCCTCCCACGCGCTGGCGTTCTTCCTGGGGCAGGCCCAATGGGTCGACATCTGGGGCGGTGCCATCGAGAACAAGATCGACCAACTGGTGACCACCGTTCGCGATCTCGCGGAGACGTCGGCCGCCGCCGCCGCGGCGCCGGCCCCCGCCGCGCCGCCACCACCTCAGTCCGGAAAACGCTGGGCGTGGTGGGCGTTGGCGGTTTGCGCCATCGCCATCGTGGCCGTCCCCCTGCTGGTCCGCCAACGGCATCGCTCCGCCGAGTCGGCCCCATCAGGCCCGCTCCACCCAACGGCGGCACCCACCACCACCACCATCCCGGACTCAGTCGCCGACAAGGCCTTCTCAATGCCGCGGTACCGCGCCATCGTCATCGGGATCAATGCCTACGACCCCATGCAGTCATCCGGTTGGGAACCCTTGACGACCGCGCGTACCGACGCCGAATCGGTGGCCGACCTGCTGGAAAAGCGCTACGGGTTCCAGGTGCAGCGGCTGTTCGATAAACAAGCCTCGCGCGGTGCCATCCTGGCGGCCCTGGACAACCTCGTGTCCTGCGGCGATCAAGACGCGTGCCTGGTCTACTACGCCGGACACGGGTTCTACGAAGACGCGCTGGGCGAGGGCTACTGGATCCCGGCCGACGCGCGCCGCAAGGACGGCGAGCGCCTCGCCAAAGAAGACTGGCTCTGGAATTCCACCATCACCAAAATCCTCGGCGCCTCCATGGCGCAACACATCTTGGTTATCGCGGACTCCTGCTACGGCGGCTCCATGTTTCGCGGCGTGGAGGGGGAACCCAAGCGCAACGCCGAACTGGAATGGTATGGGCGCGCACTGAACAAGCCCTCACGCTACCTCATCGCCAGCGGCGACCTCGAGCCCGTTCCCGACAGCGCCGGTAAACACAGCGCCTTCGCCCAGGAACTGATCCAATACCTCCAGCATACGGATCGGGATGTGTTCTCGGCGTCCGACCTGGGCTTCTCCGTGCGGGAGCGCGTCAGCACCCTGACCGGGCAGATGGTGCGCATGGGCCCCCTGGCCGTCTCCTCGCACGCCGGCGGCGAGTTCGTGTTCATCAAACCGGGAACGAAGACCGCGAGCCTGGCACTGGCCAGCGCCCACGCGCCCGAACTGGCCGGATCCCGTGCCGCACCCGCCAGCCCCTCCGCCGGCCAGCGCCAGGATCGGCTCCGCGATGCCCTCGCCGCCGGCCGCCTCGGCGCCACCAACGCCGCCGCCGCCCTGCTCGCCGCCGCCGGCAACGCCGACCAACGCCTCACCGGCGCCGTCCAGGCCTACCTGAATTCCGAGCAACGCGCCCGCGCCCAGGCCAGCGTCGCCGATCTGCTCACCCGGATGGACGCCCGCGCCAAGGCCGACACCAACGACCCGCAGAACGCCGGAAGCGCACGCCCCCGCATCATCGCCTGCATCGGCCCCGACGTCCGCAACGACCTCGGCGGCATCGGCGCCGATATGGCGCTCCTGTATCGCATCGCCCTGCGCGCCGAACTCGAAGCCGCCGGCGGACTGATCGTCATCGAGCGCGATGCGCTCGAACAGATCCTGCAGGAAATGAACCTCGGGTCGTCCGACCTCGCCGACGCCCGCGTGCGAACCACCCTCGGTCGCCTCCTGCCCGCGGGCATGCTGTTGCTGGCCGACTTGGTCCCCATGGGGGAAGGGGAACACGTCTACGCACGACTGGTCGACACCGAAACCAGCCGCATCCTCGCCTCGTTTTCGGCGTCGCGGGCGGCCGATGAGGATCTGGCCACCGTCTGCGCCGAGCTGGCCGCCACCATTCAGAAGAAGGCCGTGCAACTCCGTCCGCTCACGGCCCGCGCGGCGCTGGTGCAGGCCAATCGCGCCCGCGCCGGGATCGGCCGTTTCCATGGCGCCAGCGAACAGTCCTCCTATGAACTGGTCCAGCGCAGCGCTTCCACCCCGGCCGTTCTTCCCGGCCAGGCCGATACCGTCCTGGGGACCGCTCGCCTGCTGGCCCTCGGAGACGAAACCAGTGAGTTCGCCGTGGAATTCGCTGCCACCCCCCCGCCCACCGCCCAGACCGATCTCTGGGTGCGAGAGACGAGACACTAGCCGTACAGCCCAAGTGCCGTACCCAAGGCTTGGGCTGATCCATGGTCAACGGACTGAGCCCGCGCGCGGAGCGCCCGGGCCACCCCACACGGATATCACGGATTGCATGGCTACAATGCCACGCCCACCACGGTCTCCACGCCTCTCACCAACCACCCTCGCCCACGATCTCGCCATCGCCCCGCTCCTCCGGCGGGGCGATCGGCGAGGGCAACCGTGGAACGCGTTTGGCTGCCCCGAATGGTACAGGAGCCCTCGTGCACCATTCGGACTAGCCAGCCTTGCGGGCGGTGCGCCGCCGCTGGCCGCGACAGATCCCCGCACAGCCGGACTCCTGGTGCGCCATCATGCAGAACGGCCCGGGCCGTAGCCGGAAATCGCCGCGCTGGAAAACGGCAATCGCCGCATCGGCCGCATCCCCCAGCGCCCAGCGCAGCCGGCAGACCTGATTGAAGGCGCTCTGCGCCATGCCCACGTGGCTGGGGTCCAACAGCCCCAGCGCCTCCCGGTACGTCTCCGCGGCCACATCGCGCTGCCCCAACAGAATGCTCGCCTCCGCCCGCGACGCCAGCACCCAGAAACAATCCTCCACATGCATGGCACTCAGATCCAGCTTCTTGCAGGTCTCGATCACCGCCGACGCCAACCGCTGCGACTCCGCCTGGAAGCCCACCAGGCGCGCCAGCGTGGCGGCATTGATGCCCGGGTAATAGGCCCCCTGCAAGGCGTACGCATCGCGGTAACGCGTGAGGCTGGCCATGTACCATTGCTGCGCCGGGTGGCTGGCCAGCGCCCGCGCCGCCACCGGCGAGGACGTCAGCGCCCGGTCCCCTAAATCTTTGCACATGCGCCCCACGCGGCAGAGCGTCTCCTCATCGCGATACACCCGGCAAATGTCTTCCAACGGCGCCAGCAACCGCAGAGCCTCCCGATAGCGACCGGATTCCGCCAGCAATAGCACGTATTCCTGCTGCAGGGGCACCGCATGCGTAAACTGGCGCTCCGCCGCCTTCAAGACGCGCAGCGCCGCCGACAACTTGCGCGCCGTGCGATGCCCCTTCCAGGCGCGGTGCGCATGCGCCAGCGGAATCTGGTAGCTCGGATACAGGCGGCGGGCGTTGGCCGCAACGGGCTTGGTGGGCTGCGCCTGCATCTGCCCCAGTATGTGGTGACGCGCCTGCTCCATGTGCGCCACGGCCACACCGGCAGACACCAGCGCAAACGCCGCCTCACACACTTTGTAATTAAACTTGGCCGAGGACAGCCCATAGACCGCCAACGCAAAGTAGTACTCATCCTGCCAAAGCGAACGCGATCCACGCTGCGGCTGCCCCTCTCCCAAGAACAGCGCAGCCTCCTGCCGCACGCGCAAGAGGATCCCCAGGGCCCGGTCCAGCGCCCGGTGGCCGGTGATCTTGCGCCCCCCCGGCGGTTCCGCCAACTCCGGATCCGCCAACCGGTGGATGCGCCCGGTCAGCGCACCGAGTATCGACTCGAACCGAAACGCAAACGCCATCTGGTGCGCGCGCAGCGACCGGGCCGATACGGTGGCGGACGGCTCATCGGTGCGGTCTGGAACACTCGGCCAGACCCCGTCCGGACTCTGCATGCCAAACAACGCCGCCCGCGCGTCCACATCGTCATACAGCGGCAGCAACAGGCGCACCTTCAACTCGCATTCGAGCTTCACAAAATCCCAGGCCAGCACATTGTTCTCGTTCATCTCCCCATAGTCGAACACCGCCGGGTATTCGGCTTCGCCGCGCTGGACGCCCACGAGAATGTTACGGCCATGCAGGTCCCCATGGGCACGACCCACCAGGGTCTGGGGTATCACCCGCTCGCGCAACGCCCAGGTCACATAGTCGTAGGGATCCAGGTACCGCACGTCCCGAAAGGAACCCGGCGCATCGTGGCCGCAAAACTGCCAGATGAGGTCGCGCCGCAGCTCGTGCCGCCAGTGCTCGTGATCCCACTTCGGCAGGGCTTTGCGCAGCCGCCGCCGGTAGAACGCCACCGCCCGCCGCTCACTGCACCGCGGCGACCGATAGAACCAGCGAAAAAGATCGGTGTAAATCTGCCGGATGACGCGCTCAACCGACAAGGGGTCCGGCTTGTCGTCCCGGATCGACCAAAACGCCACCGTTTCCAGCGGTTGCGGCCCCTGCGTGTTCTCCGCCGTCCCGAACAACCGGAAAGCATCCTCGTAAATCACGGCGACACGGCCGCCCGGCAGATCGCGCTTCTCGAGCGAAACAAAGATGCGGCTGGCCACGTTGTGGCGCAGGATGCAGCGGTGCCAGCCCTCGTAGTCGGGGGCCACGGCCTCGCGCGCCCCCAGCTTCACGACATGCGTGTGATAGGCCCCACGCGAGCGCACCTCCACGCCGAGGGCAATCTTGCGCTGCTGGTCCTGCGTGTACCCGCTGAAGCAGTCGTAAACGGTGATGCCAAGCGCGCCCGGAAACGTGGCCCGCAGTTCGCGGCCCAACGCCGGCATCCAGTCGCGCCCGATCCGATCGGCCGCTTTCCCCAACCATGTCAGGCGTGTTGCCATTGCGGAGCCCTTCTAAACGCCCACCGGCTACACCCCACCACCACCCGCCTGCGGCGGCCACCCCGCCGCGTCGAACAGCGACGCCAGCGTCTTGCTGATCGGCTCCCCGTCGCCAGTGCGCGCCGCTCGAATCTCCGCCGCCGTCACCCAACGCAGCGGCTCCTCACTGTCGCTCGCCTCGCGCCCCACGCGGCTCGGCCCCTGCACCACCAGCGGCAGACGCGAGCCCTCCGGGGTCAGCGAAAAAAACTCCATCGTATATTCGGTTTCGGCGCCGGCACTGGCGGACCAGGCCGTATACTGCGCACGAGCCATCGGCGTCTCACACAGCGTGTAGTCCACGCCACGGCGAACCCCGAGCTCCTCCTCAAGCTCTCGCACCACACACGCGGCAAAGGTCTCGTCCGCTTCCCGGTGTCCGCCAATCAGAAAGTAGCACCCCCACTTGCGGTTCCAGCGAGTCAGCCATTCACGGGTCCCACCCCGAACGCGCGCGAGGATGGCGAAGGCCCCTTCGGATTGCCGGCGCGGACCCGCGCCGCATTCGCTGGATGGACTGCCATTCATGCCCGCCTCGCCGCACGTCCATCACGCGCATCAACCGCTAGAGCACACCCAACAGATTCAGTTCCGCCACCACATGCCGGGCCGTCGGCGATATCGGCCGACGCGATTTGTCGAGCACTTCCTCAATCGTCAGCCACTCGGTACAGCGCTGCGACGTGGTCATGCTCGTATCGGCCACTTCCACGTGGTAGGCCCGCATCCGATAGCGCTTCCACTTGCCGTCACGGTCGCTTTGCTGAAACTCCGGCACTTCGCCAATGTACTCCGGCTTCACCGTCAGCGTCCGCCCCACCCATTCCGCCGCCGCGCGCACCGCCGCGTCCTCCCAGTCCTCTTCGCGAACTGACTCCTTCGCCGCATTCGGATCTTCCCACGAACGCCGCTTCGTCGACGGCAGCGTGAACGCGCCCCACTTCTCGTTGTACCCCAACAGAATCTGCTCCCCGCACATCACCAGCGTCACCGCCACATCCACCATCGGCAGCAACTTCGCCGCTTGCGCGTCGCCGGTGCTGCTCTTTAGAACAAAAACGCCCATCTTCTGACTCATGGCAACGAGCCCTCCGCCTGTTCTGCTTTTGTGATTCGGTACCCCAACGCGATTAAGGCCTTCAAGGCCTCGGTCGTGATATCCCGGTCGTACTGCCGTTCCGATTCCGGCAACTGCTCGTACGGCACCAGCATCGGTGTGGTTTTCTCTTCGTCGTCGCGCTTCGGCCCGTAGCGCCAGCCATCCGCCCGCCGCCGCCGGGCCCAATTGGCGTGGGTGTTGAGGGCCAGACGCTCCTGCAGCTCCACGACATCCGGGGGCAGCGACACCGCCGAGGTATCGATGGGTACGTCATCGGCGGCCGCGATCGAAGGCCATGCCGCATTCATAGGGCTTACCATGGGCCAGACACTAGTCCATGGTTTTCCAGCGGACAAGCGTTTTGTGCGCGGCGGCCCGCGGTCTTCCCTGGCTGTTTTCGGACGCGGTCGGGACAGAGCCCGACCCTTCAAGACACCGAAAATGCCTGTTTTCAATTTGGAGGGCCGACCTCCGTGTCGGCCGTGTGCCTGAAATGGGCACAATAGAAAGACCGGTGCCGCGGACGGAGACCCCTTACAGCCCGCTCTTCACCTTGTTGATCATCCACCCCGCGATGGGGATGCGACTGTAGAGAACGTCGCTGGGATCCCAGTAATCCTGCTGGAACATGACTTGTCCCTGGGCATTGAAGCGCACATGCGAAAGGCCGATGACCTCGCTGACACGCTCGGGCGGGTCGCGGCGCAGGCTGGTTCGCAAAACCCAGCGGATGTAGTAGTCGCCGTTCTTCGCCGCGATATCTTCGAAGGTGAAGACGCATACGCGCAGCGGGTGCGTGCTGCGGATCATGTAGGGTGCGATGGCGTCGACTCCGCGCAACTCCTTGAATCCGTCGCGCAGGTAGGCATCGGGCGCGTAGACCTCACGCACGAGGGCGGTCACATTGCTCTCGCTGAAGTCGCCGAAGAAGGCCGCAAAGCGATCGAGCGCGCGGCGTTCGGCGTCGCTGCCGGGCTCGAGCGCCGGCGGCGTGGCAGGGGTGGTTTCGGTCAGCGCCTGGCGATACGAAGTGGTCGGCGCCGTGATGGCGGGCTGCACGCTGCGACAGCCGGTCTGGGTAATGCCGATGCTCATGAGAAGTCCCCCCATCAGGACGCGTGCAGCACGATGACCACGCCGCGACCCGCACATGTTGTTGCCCGTATTCATGTTCACTCCTTCGCGCTGCACAGCGCCCGCCGCAGCGACTCGCTCGCCGCCGGCTCCCCCAACCAGATGGAAAAGTAGGCGCGCGCAAAGTCGGCGCCCTCCACGACCCCAAGGCTCTTTCCGTTGTACACCAACTCGGTGCCGCGTCCCGGACGGTACGTGATCGCGCAGCGGTCGCCCTCGCGCGGATCCGGGTACCATGCATCCATCCGCCGGAGGCGCTCCTCGATCGCGGCATAGTCGGCCGGTGCCAGTGTGGCGCGCAGGTGGCGATCACCGGCCGCGTTGAAGCGGCGCGCTTCCGCCGACACGAGGTACTCCACTTCGATGCGCTTGGCGACCTCACCGAGCGGGTCCGCCCCCGGCGCCGCGGCATCCACGTAAAGGGCGGCCGCGTAGACGGGAACCATGCCGAGATAGCGCAGCAGTCCGGCTCCACGCAGCGCCAACGCCCCCTCCTCAACCTGCGGCGCAAACGCCACCCCATGCACCACCCGCGGCTCGGAAAGCGCGGGGGCTGCATAAGCCGTTGCCCCCACCCCAACCGCCAGGAGCACGCCCCCAACCACGGCCAGGCCGCGCCAGAGGAGGCCGGGGTGGCACCCGGCCCTCCCGGGACCGAAACGTTCGGCGGACGGGAGGGCGCAGCGCCACCCGCGCCGAAGAGTTCTACAGGAGGCTACGAGTAGAGCCGCTGGCTGCTGACGGGATGGAGGGACGGGCTCCGTCCCGTCCGTGTTGAGCACGTTCATGTGAATGCATCGCGCCACGGCTCGGGTCCTTACGCGGGATTGTGGTGGAGGTGCGGGCCCCGCCTGCGTTATACACCCGCCATGGACTCCCGCCAATCCCCACCGCCTGCGCCGCCGCCGATTCCCGACGGGATCCTGCCCTGGTCGCGCTCGTGCTTTGTGTGCGGCGAAGCCAACCCGCACGGGCTGCGCCTGAAGTCGCGCACGGAAGGCGGAGTCGTCGTGCTGAACTACGCACCGCGTGTCGAGGATCTGGGCTGGCGCCAGATCGTACATGGCGGCATCGGCACGACCCTCATGGACGAAGTCATGACCTGGGCGGCGATCCTGTGCGCGCGCCGCCCTTGCGTGGCGGCGGAGGTCACCGTGCGCATGCGGCAGCCGATCGCGGTCGGGCAGATGCTGCGCATTGAAGGAGCCATCGAGCGGGGCAAACCGCGCCTGATGCTCGCGCGCGGCTGCATTCTCGATGACGGCGGCGCCACCCTGATGGAAGCCACCGGCAAGTTTGTGCCGATGGATGAGGCCACCGCCACCCTCTGCACGGACGACTTTGTGGAAGGGCCGGGTGCCATTCCGGTGGCCGCGATCTTCCGGCGCGCATGACCACCCCAGCCGATATCGTGCTGGTCACCGCAAACGCGCGCTACCATCACGCCTCGCTCGGGCTGCGCTGCCTGCTGGCGAATCTCGGCCCGCTGCGAGCACGCGCCGTGATGCACGAGTATCCACTGGACGCGCCGCTGGCGCGCATGGCGGCGGAGGTGCTCGCGCACCAGCCGCGCGTGATCGGCCTCGGCATCTACATCTGGAACGTGGCGCCCATGCGGGCACTGGCGAAGGAACTGCGCACACAGCGACCGGATGCGATCCTCGTCATGGGAGGCCCGGAGCTGTTCTACGAAACGGAAACCCATCCACTGACACCGCTGGCGGATTACGTGATCAGCGGCGAAGGCGAGATCGTTTTTCGCGACTTGTGCGAAGCCCTGCTGCGCGGGGAACGCCCGCCCGAGGCGCGGCGCACGGCGCCTCGCCAGGATCTCGCCACGCTCCTGCGTCCTGACGAGGAGTACACCGACGCGGACGATCTGGCGCACCGCGTGGTTTACGTCGAGACGTCGCGCGGCTGCCCATTCGGCTGCACCTATTGCCTGTCCGCCCGCGACCGCGCCGTGCGCCAGTATCCGCTCGACGCCACGCTGGCGGGCATCGACCGCCTACTCGCGCGCGGCGCACGCACCCTCAAGTTTGTCGACCGCACGTTCAATCTCGATATCCCGCGCGCGGTCGCCATCCTCGATTTTCTGCGGCCGCGCGCTTCGGCCGGGCGCGCCTTTCAATTCGAGATGGTACCCGAGCGCTTCCCGCCCGAACTGCGCCACGCGGTCCGCGGTTTCCCACCCGGGTGCCTCCGCCTTGAAATCGGCATCCAGAGCTTCGACCCGGCCGTCAACGCGCGCGTCGGACGCCGCATGGATCCGGACGTGGTTGAGGATACCCTCGCCTTCCTGTGCCGTGAGGCCGGCGTGACCGTGCACGCCGACCTCATCGCGGGGCTGCCCGGCGAGACGCTCGACGGCTTGGGCGCGGGCTTCGACCGGCTCCTGGCCGCCGGCCCGCGCGAAATCCAAATGGGACTGCTCAAGCGCCTGCGCGGCACACCGCTCGCCTCCGAGGCGGACGCGTGGTCCATGCGTTTCGGCGCGGAGCCGCCCTATGAGCTGAAGGATAGCCGCCACCTGCCGGCCACCGACATCGCGCGCGTGCAGGCCTTCGCGTATTTCTGGGAGCGCGTCTACAACCGCCGCCGCCTCGCCGGCAGCTTGCCACTCTTCTGGGAAGGCGCCGCCTCGCCATTCCGTGATTTCATGTCATGGGTTGATTGGGTGGTTTTGCAGGAAGGCCGCGCCCACAGCATCACGCTCGACCGGCTGGTGGAGCACGCCTTCACGTACCTGACCGCGCCCACCGGACGCGGGCTGGACCCGCGGCGCGTCGCCGCCGCGCTCCAGGCGGATTACGCGGCCCCCGGTCGATCACAACCGCCACTACTCCTGCGCCCGCATCTGAAGTAGCGACTCATACAGCCCCGAACAGGATAACGGGTGGCCCGGCCGCTCCGCGGGCGGGCTCGTCCGGCACGCATGCCCGCCCGCGGCTCGTCCGGCCGAAGCCTCTTGGTGAAGGCGGAAGCGGGCGGGCCACCCTCTTCACCAGCCACACCCTCGTGCCCCGCGCGCGGGTGCGTCATCTCTTCCTTTTCATCGCCGGGCTTATGGGGCAACATGCGGAGCACGTGACGTCGTAAAGGAGCCCAATTTCATGCCGCCATCCCATGCACCTACTGCCGCGAGCAAGCCGCCCCCGGCGGCGTGGCACACCCTAACCGTAGACGCCGCCTTGTCCACCTTGCAGGCCGGTCTCTCGGGATTGACCACCGCCGAGGCCCAGCGCCGCCTCGAAACCTATGGCCCGAACGAGCTCCGGGCCGCGCGACGCGTCTCCCCCTGGATGTTGCTGCTCGATCAGTTCAAGAACGTACTCATCGTGATTCTGCTCGTCGCCACCGGGCTCTCGGCCTTCCTGGGCGAAGGCGTCGAGACGGTGGTCATTGGCGTGATCGTGCTGTTCGCCGTGGGGCTCGGCTTCATCCAGGAGTTTCGCGCGGAGAAGGCGATCGACGCCCTGCGCAAGATGGCGGCCCCGACCGCCACCGTGCTGCGCGATGGCGACGACGTGGAAGTGCCCGCCGGGCATCTGGTGCCGGGGGACATTGTGCTGCTGCAGGCCGGGGACCGTGTTCCCGCCGACGCGCGCATCGTCGAATCGATCAATTTGCAGATTGAAGAAGCCTCGCTGACAGGCGAGTCGGTGGCCGCGGAAAAGCACGCGGCGCCGATCCCGGGCGATACGGCCGCCGTGGGCGATCGCAAGAACATGGTCTACGCCGGCACATCCGCCACCTACGGGCGCGGCCGCGCACTCGTCGTGGCCACCGGCATGGAGACCGAGTTCGGGAAAATCGCGCAGATGCTGGAAACGGTCGAAACCGACCGCACGCCGCTGCAGAAGAACCTCGACAAGGTCGGCCACATGCTGGCGCGCGTCGCGCTTGTGCTCGTGACGCTGATCGTCGTGTTGGGCCTGCTGCGCGGGCAACCGTTCCTGGAGATGCTCCTGTTCGGTGTCGCGCTGGCCGTGGCGGTGGTGCCGGAAGCCCTGCCGGCCGTCGTCACCATCTCGCTGGCCATCGGCGTTCAGCGCATGGTGAAGCGCAACGCGCTGATGCGCCGGTTACCCGCCGTGGAGACGCTGGGCAGCACCTCCGTCATCTGTTCCGACAAGACGGGGACACTGACGAAGGACGAGATGAGTGTCCGCATGCTGTACGCCGCCCAGCGTGCCTGGGAGGTGTCGGGTGCGGGTTATGAGCCTCGCGGAACGTTTTCAATCGATGGCCGGACGAGCGAGCCGGGCCCGGCCCTGCGGCAGTTGCTCCGGGCGGGCACGCTGGCGTCCGATGCGCATAGCGTGCGCAACGAAGCCGATGGGCGCTGGCATATCAAGGGCGACGCCACGGAGGGCGCCCTGGTCGTCGCCGCAGCAAAGGCGGGGCTGCTCAAGACTGAACTCGATCGTCAGGCGCCGCGGACGGCGGAGATTCCGTTCACGTCCGAAACCAAGCGCATGACCACCCTCCACGCCACCCCGGAAGGGCACGTGGCCTTCTCCAAGGGGGCGCCGGAAATGATCATCGCTTCCTGCACGCACATCCTCCTTGAACAGAACGGCGTGCTGATGGAGCAACCCCTCGACGACCGCGACCGCCAACGGATCATGGATGCCGCCGGCCGCTTCGCCGATCAAGCTCTGCGCGTGCTCGGGGTGGCCCAGAAGGCATCCGCCACGCTCGAAACGGCCGAACACGGCATGACCTTCCTGGGCTTGGCGGGCATGATCGATCCCCCTCGCCCCGAAGCAGGCGCCGCCGTGAAGAAGTGCGAGGAGGCCGGCATTCGCGTCATCATGATCACCGGGGACCATCCGGTCACCGCGCAGGCCGTCGCCCGCGAACTGGGCATTCTCAAGGGCGGACGCGTCATCACCGGCGCGCAACTGGACGCGATTTCGGACGCCGATTTTGCGCGCGAGGTCAACACGATCGACGTCTACGCGCGGGTTTCGCCCGCCCACAAGCTGCGCGTCGTCGGCGCGCTGCGGGCCATCGGCAACGTGGTAGCCATGACCGGCGACGGCGTCAACGATGCGCCCGCCCTCAAGAAGGCGGACATCGGAATCGCCATGGGCATCACCGGCACCGACGTCACCAAGGAGGCGTCCGCCATGATGCTGCTGGACGACAACTTTGCGTCCATCGTGGCGGCGGTGGAGGAAGGGCGCGCGATCTTCAGCAACATCAAGAAGTACCTCATGTACTTGTTGTCCTCCAACATCGGCGAGATGCTGATCATGGCCGGGGCCACGATATTCGGAATTCCGATGCCGCTGAGCGCCGTCCAGATCTTGTATATCAATCTCGCCACCGATGGATTGCCGGCGCTGGCCCTGGCCGTCGATCCGCCCGAAGGCGACCTCATGCGCCGCCCGCCGCGCCATCCGCGCGTGGGCATCTTCACGCGTCCGGTCGTTGTCCTGATGCTGATCGGCGGCGTGTGGTCGGCCATCGCCAACCTCGGCCTCTACGCCTGGGCGCGCGCCCAGCAACTCCCGAATGAAGAGTGCATGACCCTCGTGTTCGTCTCGCTCTGCCTGGTGGAGTTCTTCAAGGCGTTCAGCTTCCGCTCCGACCGCCACACCATCTTCCGCAAGCCCTTCGCCAACAAATGGCTCAACCTGGCCATCCTGTGGGAATTGATGCTGCTGGCGGGCGTCGTCTATCTGCCCTTCCTGCACGAGCCGTTCGGCACCTTCGCCCTGCCCTTGTCAGTCTGGCCCGTGCTCCTCGGCGTCGCCGTCACCATCCTGCCGGTGCTCGAAACCGCCAAGTGGGCCATCCGCCACGGCTGGTTCCAATCCTCCCCACCGCGCCAGCCCGCCGCGTAATCATTGGGAAGGGCCTGGCGCGAGAACGTTCACCCCGGTGCACTCCTCGGCCAGGCTGGCCGCGTGGAGCAATGCGGTGGAATCGCTGACCATCACACATAATGATTGACAATCATCAAGTCCAGGGAGACGCTTCGCGCCATGAACATGAAATTCGTCAACCGGCGGATGGAACTGCTCGAACTGGATTCGGCGGCGAAGCACGGCGGGCTGTTGGTGGTGTTTGGCCGGCGGCGCGTGGGCAAGACGCGGCTCTTGCGGCAGTGGCTGCAGGCCCACGGCGGCCTGTACAGTCAGGCCATCGAGGCGCAGCGCGACCTCCAGATTCAGCAGGTGTTTGCCGACCTGCGCCCGCAACTGGACACGCAGATTGTCCCCAAGACCTGGCCGGAGCTGCTCGAAATCCTTTCGCTGCAAAAGCGGCGCTGGGCACTGTGTCTGGATGAATTCCCCTACCTGACCGGGGTGGACTCGTCGCTTCCGAGCCAGTTGCAGAAGTGGGTGGACCATTCGCTGCCGGCCGGCTGCCTGCTGATTGTGGCGGGCTCAAGCACGCACATGATGCACGACCTCTTCCTCAACCGGGCGGCGCCACTATACGGCCGTGCCCGAAAGCTCCTGCATGTCCAACCCATGGACTACGCCGCGTTCTGCGGCGCCTGCAGCCTTCCGCGCGGCAACCCAGATTCCTTTGAGAAGTTCGCTTGTGTCGGCGGCATCCCGAAGTACTGGGAGTTCGTCGAGGCCGGACAGAATGCCGTGGCGCTCGCCGAATCGCTCTACTTCGATTACGCGCCCTACATGGAGCAGGAACC
>CAZWQJ010000049.1:0-24801 GCA_964635825.1 uncultured Victivallales bacterium
ACCATGCCAGTCGCGCCCACCTCCAGGAAGGAATACGCCGGTTCAGGAGGAGCCACCGGTGGCACCGCATCGGGAGAGACGGTCGGCACCCGCGCGCAGGCCGCCACCAGGAGTGGCACGACCAACCCAATCCACCGCCCGTACATCTTCATTCGCGCGTCTCCCGAGTGGGCGCGCGGATCGACTGCACGCGCGCCTGAAGTTCGGCGGCCTTGGCCGCATTGCCGGCGGTCTCGTACATGGCGGCCATGTTGGCTAGCAGGGTGGCGACCGGTTCACTGTTCGGCCCGAAGGCCTTTTTCCGAATCGCCATCGCACGCGCGTAGAGAGGCTCCGCGGCGGCGTACTGACCCTGGCTCACACTCAGCCCGGCAAGATTGTTCAGCGCATTCGCCACGTCGGGATGCTCCGGCCCCAGGACCTTTTCCATGATGGCCAGCGCGCGCTGGTAGAGCGTCTCTGCCTGCGCGTAGCGCTTCTCGGCATGGTAGATCATGGCCAGGTTGTTCAGATCGGTGGCCACGCCGGGGTGGTTCGGGCCGAGCGCCTTCTCGTCAATCGCAAGGGCCCGCCGAAGCAGCGGCTCCGCGGGCGCGTACTGGCCCTGGTTGAACAGCAGCGTGGCCAGGATGCTCAGCGAGTTGGCCACATCGGGGTGCTCCGCGCCGAGGGCCTTCTCGCGAATCGCCAGTGCACGCCGAAACAGCGGTTCCGCCGCCGCATATTGACCCTGCACGTCGTAGAGCCCCGCCAAGTTGTTCAGGGCATCGGCCACGCGCCGGTCTTCCCGCCCGTAGGCCTTTTCTCGAATCGCCAGCGCCCGCATGAACAGGGGCTCCGCCTCCGCAAACTGCCGCTGCGCCTGGTGAATCTGGGCCAGCAGATTCAGTAGCGGC
This sequence comes from uncultured Victivallales bacterium, assembly GCA_964635825.1. Classification (GTDB taxonomy): domain Bacteria; phylum Verrucomicrobiota; class Kiritimatiellia; order UBA8416; family JAIOPI01; genus CAZWQJ01. The sequence continues at coordinate 897 of CAZWQJ010000049.1, forward strand.
GCCAACCGCGGGTCGTCCGGACCCATCGCTCGTTCGCGGATGGCCAGCGCGCGTTCGGCCAGTGGCTGCGCCTCCGAACTCCGCCCTTGCGCCAGATAGAGCCGGGCCAGATGGTCAAGGGTGGCCGACGTGGCCAGATTGTTGGTGCCGGGCATGGCCTCACGGATGGCCAGCGCCTGCCGGTACAGCGACTCCGCCTCCGCGGCGCGCCCCTGGGCATCGAGGACCATGGCCATGTTGTTCATCGAGGTGGCCACGACCGACTGGCGGTTCGTGAAACCACCGGCCTGGGCCATCGCGAGCGCCTTGGCGGCAACGTCGGTGGCGCGATCATACTGGCCTTGCTGATAGAGGCGGACGACTTCGGTGCTCAGCGTCTCCCACGCAAGCCCATCTGCGCGCACGTGGCCCGTCAGGATCGCGCTCAGCAGCAGGCACCACCATCGGACGCGTGTACGCATACGCCGACGGTAGCACCGGGGCCGGTCCACACGCAAGGGTGGCGCGTCCGGCACCACCGGCGCGAAAAACGCCCCACGGACCTGCGCAAAATCCCCGGCCACTTCTCTCGCACCTGCAAAAACGAGAACCGCGCAGGCGGTTGGCACCCCCGAAACCAAGGTTAAGAAAATTTAAGGAATGAGAGAATTGCGGATATGGAATGCAAGGTGCTATTGCGTGGAACTTGGTATAGGTAGGCGTTGGGGACGGATCGACCGCATGAACTACCGCGAGCTGATGACCTTCGGCCCGATCGAGAGCGGGCCAAGGTTGCTGGAGGCCAACGAGCAGGAGGCTGTCCGGCGGCTGGTCTCCCGTTACCGCTTGTCCGCCTCGATGGTTGAGGCACTGACCGGGCGGATATTCCCCCGTCTGCGGATCGATACCCCGACCGATGCCAAGCCGGTGCTCGTGGTCGGAGGAAGCGGAACCGGAAAGACCCACCTGCTGGCCACGCTTTCGGCAATCGCGGAGCATGCGGATCTCCGTACGGCCCTCACCCATCCGGGGGCCTGTACAGTAGACGAGGCCGCCCGCGCCCGCGGTGCCGCCGGCGCAGACGCCATCGCCGGGCGCTTCCAGGTCATCCGCCTGGAACTCGCACCCTCGCCGCACTCCCTGCAACACCGCGTGTTTGGCGGCCTGGCGGCCTCCCTCGCCGCACGCGGCCTTGCGCAGGCCACCGCCCCCCTGACCGCTACGCCGGATCCGGATCCCGCGCCAGCCCTCGACTCCATGATGACCGCTTTCCACGAGACCTTCCCCGAACAGGGGTTGCTGCTCGTGGTGGATGAGTTGCTCGATCATCTGCGAACCCGCAATCCAACCGATCTTCGGCGCGATCTCGACTTTCTGGGCACGCTGGGCCAAGCCTGCCGGCAATCCCGTCTCCGCGTCCTGGCGGGCGTGCGCGCCCCGCTGGTTGAAGGCCCCTTCTTGCATGGCGCCGTCGATCAACTCCGCCGAATCCAGGAACACTTTGAATCGTTGTCGATTTCGGATGCCGATGTCCGCTTCGTGCTTGCCGAGAGGCTGGTGCCGAAGACGCCCGAGCAGCGGGCCCTGGTCGAGGCGCATCTGGCTGCCTTTGCCAGTTCGTACGGCACGATGCGGGAGCGCATGGCCGAGTTCGTGGCCCTGTTTCCCATCCATCCGGATTACCCGGGCATGCTGGGGCGAATCGGGACCGTGGCCAGGCGCGGCGTTCTGCGCATCCTCTCCGATGCCGTGGCCCGCCTGCAGGACACACCGGTCCCGCGCGATGGCCCCGGCTTGCTGGCTTATGACTCCTTCTGGCAAACGCTGCGTGAGGATGCGGCCCTGCGGTCCATGGTCGAGGTTCAGACCGTGGTGGTGCATTGCCGGAAGCTGGAGCGCGCGCTCGAACAGCACCCCGCCTCAGACGACCTGCTGCCGCTGGCTCGGCGCCTCGTCCATGCACTGGCCGTGCAGCGACTGACCACGGACAACATCTATCGCGCCGAGGGACTGACGGCCGCCGAGCTGCGGGACGCGCTGTGCCCTCCTGCACCAGGCCTCGACCCCGCGTCCGACGCCCCGGCGGGGGCTCTGCTTTCCCGCATCGAGGCCGCACTCGACGCGATCGGCCGCCTGCAGAAGGGCCGCTTTCTGACGGTCACGCCGGAGTCTCGGCAGTACTATCTGCACCTGGCTCTGTTCAAGCGTTTCCGCAAGTCGGAGCTGGTGTTGCACTGGGTCAATGCCATCCCGTTTCTGCTGCTGATGTTCACCGGAGCCAGCATGCTCACGCTGCGCTTCCTGAATCTGGATGCGGCGTGGTCGGCGCTGGTGGCGATCGTGCACAAATGTTGCGCCGCCACCTGGGTGATCGCCCTCCCGCTTACGGTGCTGATGCGGGGCCGGGTGCATTGGCCGCACATCCGCGGCATGCTGACGTGGGGCAAGGGCGATGCCGCGTGGATGCTGCAATCCCTTCGCGCCGTCTACAACAAGAAGGCCGTCATTCCACCGGCGGGGCGCTTCAACACCGGCCAGAAGATCAACGCGCTCCTGGTCATGCTCTACTTCAGCGGTTTCGCTATGACCGGGCTCCTGATGTTTTTCCTGCCGTCCATCCTCTTCCCCTGGTACGTGCACGCGGCGCTGTTCTTCTCCGCCATGGGCTCGACCGGCGGGCACCTCTACCTGGCGCTGCTCAACCCGAGCACCCGCATCGCGCTCATGGGCATCTTCCACGGCTGGGCGCCGATGAAGTACGTGGAACACCACCACTCGCTGAGCCTGCCACCTTCCCTGCATGCGCACGACGCCCACACCAGCGCACCGGCCCAGCTGAGCGACTTGAAAATGTCGCGCGCCGAAATGATCATCCTGATCGTCGCCTTGCTGATGGCGGGCATCGGGGCCCTCACATTTCAACAGGGGCGCCTCGCCCTCGCGCGCAAGAATTTCTCCAAGCGCTTCGGCGACAGCATCCAGCCCAGCCGCCTGTCCACCCGACACGAGATCGGACCCGTCACCGAGTCCTGCGCCAAGTGCCACCTGTTCACAGGCGAACTTCCCAACCGCAAGTGCGAGGCCTGCCACGAAGACATCAAGGAGCGCCGCGCGACGAAATCCGGTCTCCACGGAACGATGGAGGGCGATTGCCGCAAGTGCCACCGCGAACACCAGGGCCGCGGCAAGTCCATCATTCCGCCCTTCCGCGATGAATTCGACCACGACCAGACCAACTTCAAACTCGAAGGCAAACACGCGGATGTGGCCTGCGACGACTGCCATGCGAAGACGCGCACGGAGCAGACGCCGGGGATCTACTACATTGGCTTGCCACATGCCCGCTGCGCCGATTGCCACCGGGATCCGCACGATGACCAGTTCACGCGCGCGTGCAGTGACTGCCACTCCCCTCAGGGCTGGACCGGTGAGGCGCTGCAGTTCCGCCACGCGGATATGGCCGCGTTCCCACTGGAGGGTAAGCACGCCACCGTCGCCTGCGCCGCATGCCACAAGCCCGTTAACGAAGACGCCCCCCTTGCCTCCGCACCGTTCAAGAACTTGTCCACCGAGTGCGCGTCGTGCCACCAGGAGCCGCATGATCGGCAGTTCAGCGCAGCATGCACCACCTGTCACACGCCCGCCGGCTGGCAGGGCCAGGCCCTCACCTTCAACCACAACCGGGATTCGTCCTTCACACTCGTCGCCAAGCACGCCGAGGTGGCGTGCATCCAGTGCCACAAGCCCGCCGAGACTGGCCAACCCCTGGGAACCGCCCGCTTCCGGGGCCTCAAGTCCGAATGCGCCGATTGCCACCAGGATCCGCACCGCGGCCAATTCGGTCGGGCCTGCGTCACCTGCCACGCCACGCCCACCGGATGGTCAGCGGCCAGCGCCCAGTTCGATCATCGCACCGGGACCGCCTTCGCCCTCATCGGTAAGCATGCGGACGTCGCGTGCATCCGCTGTCACCAGCCCGCCAAGGCCGGTGGAGCCCTCGGCACCGCCCGCTTCCGGGGCCTGGAAACCGGGTGCGTGACCTGCCATCCGGTCCAGCATCCCAAAGCGTACGGGACCACCTGCAACTCCTGCCACACGCCCGTCGGCTGGCCCGCCAAGTCGCCGCCGTTCGTCCATCAACGCGACACCCGGTTCGCCCTGCAAGGCAAGCACACCACCCTGGAGTGCCGCACCTGCCACCATGCGGCGGCGGCAGGTGTGCTGGAGCCTTCGCCGGCCCGGTCGTACGCCTGCGTCACCTGCCACCGCGACGATGACCCGCACCGCAGCGTCCTGGGCACCACCTGCTCCAAGTGCCACAGCCCGGCGGGCTGGACAGGGGAGGCGCTTCTGTTCGACCACAACACCATGGCACGCTTTGTGCTTAATCGATATCACCGGGATGTGGCTTGTACGAAATGCCATGAGGAGAGCCGCTGGAAGCCCTTGGATGCATCGTGTGACCGGTGCCATCCATAGAACCGCGAAGGAGGACTTGCAGGCGCCACCCCGAGGGCGGATGGCGCGTTGACCGATAGATGATGGGTACAGTATGGTATGAGGGCAGGCTTGTTGGGTGCGAGCCAATGCGATCTCGCCGTTTCGGAACCGGGTGTTCCGGCGGCGCGGGAATCAAAGCACGGAGAGCGAGCATGAGCGTCAAGCGGGTTCTGTTGTTGGTGATGGTGCTGGCGGCCGGCGCGGCCACCAGTGAAGCGGGCATTACAGGATCGAAACACGACTTCCACAACCTCTCGTGGTCCCGCGGGCAGATCTGCCTGCCGTGCCATGCGCCCCACAACAATCTGAATACCGGGGGGACCCTGTTGTGGAACCACGCCTCGTCCACCGCCGTCTACACGTTCTATAGCAGCCCGACCATGAACGCCACGACGCCGACGGTCATGTCCGACATCTCGAAAACCTGCATGGGCTGCCACGACGGGACCGTGGCGATCGACTCTTTTGGTGGCACCAACGGGACCACGATTATTGCGCTCAACAGCCGCATGGGTCAGGCCCTGGGAAATGACCACCCGGTATCCATCACGTACAACGCGGCGCTGGCCACGGCCGATCGCCATCTGTTCAACCCCAGCGTGGCCCTGTCGGGTATGGGAACGGGCAGCACCACGGTGGAAGCGGACATGCTCTACGGCGTTGCGGGATTCAAGAAAGTCGAGTGCAACTCGTGCCACGATGTACACAACCAGTACAACATTCCCGGCATGTTGAAGAAGACCAATGCCGGCAGCCAACTCTGCCTGACTTGCCACAACCAATAGACGGGTTTACCTGATCCGCCCGGGGCGCCAGCGCCCAACGGGCGGGCGGGCGGCGTCGGGCATTCCCCCGCCGCCGCCGCGAGAGGCTGCGGCGTGCCGATTCCCGCGCGATCCGGTCCGGTGATGCGAGCCCGCGCCCACGTGCGGTGCAGGGGGTGGTGTGCCGCGGTGGCCTCGGTTGGCTTGTTGCTGGCGGGGGGATGCCAATCCACCCGGTCGGTGGTCCCGCCCGCCCCCATCTTCTATCCGCAGCCCCCCGTCACGCCGGTCTTCCAGTACCTGACCACCATCTCGTCTCCCGCCGATGTGATGCCCGGCCAGTCCGCCCTGCGGCGCTTCCTGTTCGGCATCAGCCCACCCCCACCCTCCATGGGCAAGCCCTACGGACTCGCCCTCAAGAACGGCAAGCTCTACGTCAGCGACACCGTGTCCGGCACCATTCACATCGCCGACCTTCGCAACCGGACCTGGGCCTACTTCCAACCCACAAGTTCGGGGCGGCTTCGCAAGAATATCGGGGTGGCGGTGGATGAGGATGACTCCCTCTATGTAAGCGACACCGTGCGCGGGCAGGTGGTCATGTTCGACGGCAAGGGGGCGTACCGCGGGGTGCTGGGCGAACCCGGGGCCCTCAAGCCGGTTGCCATGGAACTGGTCGGCTCACGGCTCTATGTGGCCGACATGAAGAGCCGGCACGTTCGCGTTTATGACAAGACTTCGCAAAAGCTGCTGGGCCAGATCCCGCGATCCACCGTCACCAACGAAAATGAAATCCTGTATCAGCCGATCGGGCTGGCGGTGGACAGCAAAGGGAATGTCTACGTATCGGATGCGGGGGCCTTCCGCATCCAGGTCTACGGACCGGATGGCCGGTACCTGCGCACGATCGGACAACACGGGGATACCCCCGGCAGCTTCGTCCGCAACAAGGGGCTGGCGATTGACCGCGCCAACCGCCTGTACGCGGTCGACGCCGGATTTCAGGTGGTCCAACTTTACGACGCGCAGGACCGCATGCTGATGTACTTTGGCGAACCGGACGGCGGCGAAGACGGGCGCATGCAGTTGCCGGCGGACATCCTGATCGACTACGACCACGTCGACTTCTTTCGGCGCTACCTGGCACCCGGGCGGAACCTCGAGTTTCTCGTCTTCGTCAGCAACCAGTTCGGCGACCGCAAGGTCCACGTCTACGGATTCCTGGGTGCCCCCGACGCAAACGGAGAGGCAGCCACGGGCCGGCGTTCGCCGCCATGAGCCGCCGCCGCTACTGCAGGGCGCTGGCGAATCTGACGCTGCTGGCCGCCCTGACCGGCGCCTGCTCGACCCAGCAACGCCACGCGACCCTGGCGTTCTTCTTCGAGGGGGTTCCCCCGCTGGAGGGCCACACGCCGCCGCCCGAAATCGCGCCGCCGCCCACCCCCGGTGAGCCCCCGCGCGGGCCCATAGCCGCGGAGCCCGCCAACCCAACGCCCCCCACCCGCGCAGCGCCGCTCCCGCACCAGCCCTATGTGGAGCGCAAGTGCAATGCCTGCCACGCCGCCAACTTTTCCCAAGACATGAAAGGATCCACGCGCGAAGTCTGCTCGGCTTGCCACGAGAAGGTCCTCTCGCCCGGCACGGTGCAGCACTGGCCCGCCGCGAAATGGATGTGCAGCACGTGTCACCGCTCCCATGAATCGCCCTACGGCCGACTCCTGGACAAGCCGATGGTGGACCTTTGCGCGGATTGCCATGAGCCCGTCGACACCGAGCGCTACGTGCACTTTCCCGTCAAGCGCGGGCGCTGCCTCTCCTGCCACACCGCGCACCAGTCCGCGCAGGCCGGGCTTCTGCGCCTGCCGGGCGACGCCCTGTGCCTGCGCTGCCACGAACAGCGGGACATGGATGCGCTCGCCGCTCACGCCAACCGGGGCGGACAAACCTGCGTCGCCTGCCACGACCCCCATCAGTCCCCAAACCGAGGGCTCGTGAAGTGAACCGCCGGCGCTACATGGCCATCCTCGGCATCGCCCTGAGCGCCGGCGTCCGAACTGCCGCCGCCGAGGAACCCACGCGCCCGCTCTCCCTTCGCGTCAGCCGCCCCACACTCACCCTCGACGTGGAAGACAACCGCCAGCGCACCGAGCCCACCGATGATGGGCCCGCCACAAGCGAGACCACAACCGATTGGACGCCGGCCGTCCTGATGCGTGCCGATGGCGCCGTCTACCATCCCAAATTCCTCGAGTTCAGCGTGGCCACCGAGAACGGGCTGACCCGCGGCAAACGACGCGTGGACAATGGGGACGACCCGACCCTCACCGATAACCGCGATTTCACGGTGGGGCGATACGATGCCTCGGCCACCCTCCTGCGCGACAAGCCCGTCTCCGCCACCGCGTTCGGCAACAAGCAGCGCGAACGCCGCGACTATGACCAATTCAACCGCTTCACCTCCGATACGGAAAGCTACGGAGGCTCCGTCCGCGGCTGGGGTCCACTCTGGACCTGGGATGCGCGCGCGACCCACACCGACTCTTCGTCCGACAACACGGACCGGCCCAGCACCTATCGCGAAGACCTGCTGACCGCCAACGGCGTCATGGAGCGCAACGCGCAAGGCCGCACCACCGCGCGCGTCACCCAGCAGGATTACCGGCGCGATTACAACGGGGCCTACGCCGATTCGGGGGTGCAGCGCACACTGTTTATCTGGGACACCACCAACCTCGGCACCAACGACGGCACGCGCCTCCTGTCGACCGTCAACGCCACCGACCTGAGCGAAAGCCCGCATGACAACCGCTCCCTCACGCTGCAGGAGGATTACCGGCGCGAACACCGCGACAACCTCTGGAGCGGGACCACCTACCAGTTCGACCAGCGCGACACCCCCGACGCCGGCTATCAGCAACACGACGCCGAAGTCTACGTCGAACACCGGCTCTACGAAAATCTCGACTCGCGCCTCGATCTCCGCGGCCAATACGGCGATGGCGAAAACGAGTACGAGTCGCGCTACGGCCCCGGCGTGTCCGAAACCTACACCCGCCGGCTCGGCGACGTCGGGCGCGTGGGCGCCGACCTCGGGTACCGCATCGAGCACATCAACCGCCACGCGTCCAGCGTCTCCTCGACCGTAGTGGGGGAAGCCGTGCGACTCGACGATCAGAACCCCTCGTTCCTCGCCCTGCCCAACGTGCAAACCTCCACCATCGTGGTGCGCGATGAACGCGGCGCGCGCCGCTACCTCGCGGACATCGACTACCGCGCCATCTCCCGCGGCGCGTTCACCCAGCTGCAGCGCGTGTTCGGCGGGGCCATCCCGGCCGGATCCATCGTGCTCGTGGATTACGTCGCGGACAGCGGCGGCTCCGATGTGCTCACCCGCGCCGAACGTCGCTACGGCGCCGAACTCGACCTGTACGAACGGCGCATGGTCCTCTACGCCCAGCAGCGCGAAACGGACAGCCTCAGCGGCGAGTCGCTCATCTTCGAGGACTACCGCGACGACGTGTTCGGCGCCAAGACATGCTGGACGTGGTGCGAGCTGGGGGCGGAACATGTCCGCCACGTCGCCGATTCCCTGAGCTATGACGGCATGAGCTACTACGTGGATGTGTACTGGAATGGGGACGCCACCTCCGCGCGGCTGCATAACGGCTATGCCACGCTCGACTACCGCACCCAGGAGGGCGGGCTCGATACGTGGACCCACACCGCCACCGTCGACTGGCGCCCCCTGCGCGCCTTGACCGTCCAGGGATTTGCCGGCCAGTATAGAGAAGACACGCATACCGCCGAGCGCGAGATGGTCACGCTCGAAGGACGACTGCTATTCCAGATGGCGCAGCTGCTGATCGACAGCACCTATCGGTTCGAGGACGAGACGCTCGACGAGGAGCGACGCGAGCGCCGCTACCTGCTGGTGAGAATCACCCGTGAACTGTAAACCGCACATCATCGGAATACGTCGCGCCGGATGCGGCGCCCTGCTGGTCATGCTGGCGGCAGTCGCCGGTTGCCGTACCGCACCGCCCATTGCGCCGGCCGTGGCGCCGCAGTGGCCTCCGCCGCCGGAACCCGCGCGCGTCACCTTTGTGAGCAGCGTGCGCGCCCCGCAGGACCTGGGCATCGAACCGTCCATTCCCGAAAAGGCGCTCAACCTGCTGACCGGTGGAAGCCGCGGCGCCGAGCCTTGGGGCACGCCCTTCGGCGTGGCACTGGGAGACAGCGGCGATTGGTGCTTCACCGATACCGCGCGCGGCGAGGTCGTCTGTGTGGACCGCGCCCGGCGCGACCTCTGGCGCTGGGGTCACGTGGGCACCAACATCCTGCAGACCCCCGTCGGCATCGCCTGCGCCGGTGACCGGGTCTACGTGGCGGACAGCAGCCTGTGTCGGGTCCTCATCGCAGACCGCCGCGGGCACCCACAGGGAGAACTACCCGGCCCGTTTCAACGCCCGGTCGCCGTCGCCGCTCGCGGCGAGCGCGTCTACGTGGTTGACGCCGGCACCCCCCGCGTCCATGTCTTCTCCGCGGCCGGAGAGCGCCTGTTCATGTTCGGTTCCGGTGGCAACGGCAACGGCGAATTTAACCACCCCACCCACATCGCCGTGGATGCTCAGGGCCGAATCCTGGTGGCCGATTCGCTGAACAGCCGCGTGCAACGCTTCGATGCGAATGGACGCTTTGAGCGCATCATCGGCGGCCGTGGCGACAGCAGCGGCCATTTCAGCCGCCCAAAGGGTGTTGCCGTGGACGCCGACGACAACGTCTACGTGGTCGATGGAATGTTCGGCATCGTGCAGATCTTCGATGAACGCGGCCGGCTGCTGCTCGAACTGGGCGGCCCCGGCCAGGAGGACGGGCAATTCTGGCTGCCGGCCGGCATCGCCGTCGACGCGGATGGACGCGTGGTCGTGGCCGATGCCTATAACCACCGGCTGCAATGGTTTCAACTGCTCCCGGCCACGTCAGGAGTCGACACACTCGCCGCACAAACCGGCACGAACGGAGGGTCTCGTTGAGCCGAACTCTTCACCCGCTGGCGCGACACCGTGCCGGGGCGCCCAGCGCCCGCGCACGATGGGCCACCGCCGCCCTGGCCGTCCTCGCGGCCGCACCGGCGTTCGCCGCCAACTCGATCCTGTTCTCGCGCCACAACTTGTCCATGACCGGGCCCGGCACCGTGCGCGCCGTCAACGAACCGGAAATCTGCATTTTCTGCCACGGGGCGCACGGCACCGCGCCGCAGGCCCCGCTGTGGAACCGGTCCAGCTCGGGCGTCGTCTATATCCCGTACAGCAGCTCCACGCTCAACGCGCGCGTCGGGCAGCCGACCGGCTCATCCGCGCTGTGCCTCAGTTGCCACGATGGAACGGTCGCCATGGGCAAGGTGCGCAACCGCAAGAAGGAGATCCCCATGCGCGGCACCGGCTCGCGCGCGGCCACCAGCCGCGCCAACCTCGGCACCAACCTGTCGGATGACCATCCCGTCTCGTTCGCCTATGACCGCAGCCTCGCCAACCGGTCGGACGGCGAGCTGCGCGACCCGGCCGTGCTGCCACCGGAAGTGCGGTTGGACCACCAGCAGCAGATGCAGTGCACAACCTGCCACGATGCCCACCACGACACGTACGGGAAATTCCTGGTCATGGACAACCGCGAGGCGGCGCTGTGCGTGGCCTGTCACGACCCGCGCGGCTGGGCGCAATCGGTCCATCGCACCTCCACCGCAACCTGGAATGGCTCGGGGGCCGATCCCTGGCCGTCGATACCCGCGCGCACGGTCGCGGAAGCCGGCTGCGAAAGTTGCCACACCCCGCACAACGCCGGTACACCGCAGCGACTCCTGCTGCAGGCGAATGAGGAGGACACCTGCCTCTCCTGCCACAATGGCCATGTCGCCGCCGACAACCTGGATGTCGAATTCACCAAGCTGAGCCGCCACGACATCGCCGCCACCACAGGCGTCCATGATCCCACCGAGGACCCGGTGAATGGACGGCGCCACGTGGAATGCACGGACTGCCACAACGCCCACGCTGCCCACGCCGCCGACGCCACGCCACCAAAGGCCTCAGGCGCACTGGCCGGCGTGGCCGGCATCACCGCAGCGGGCGCGGCGGTCAACCCCGTGCTTCAGGAGTACGAACTGTGCTTCCGCTGCCATGCGGACAGCCGGCAGAAGGGGCCCGCCACCGTCTCGCGCCTGCAACCGGAAACCAACACGCGCCTGGAGTTCAGCACGGCCAACGCTTCGTTCCATCCGGTGGTGGGCGCGGGACGGAATCCGGACGTGCCGAGCCTGCTCTCTCCGTGGCGCACCAGCAGCGTCATCTACTGCACGGACTGCCACAACAACAACCAGGGGCCCGGAGCCGGCGGGAAGGGCCCGAACGGCCCCCACGGATCGGCGTTCGCCCCCATCCTCGAACGACGGCTGGAGTTCGCCGACTTCCGCGCCGAAAGCGCCGCGAGCTACGCGCTCTGCTACAAGTGCCACGGCCGTGAAAGCGTGCTGGCCAACCAGAGCTTCTCCCTCCACAACCTGCACGTCGTCGAAGCCCAGACCGCCTGTACGACCTGCCACGACTCACACGGCGTGCCGGACGCCTCGCACCTGATCAACTTCAACCGAGCCTACGTGTCTCCCAACGATAAGGGCCGCCTGGATTGGACGGACGGGGGGCGCCTCCGCGGCATGTGCAACCTCAGTTGCCACGGCGAAAATCACGAGAACGCGGCCTATGACAAGACCGGCGCCCGGCATCTGCCGGACAACGTCGATCTCGAACGGTTGCGGCAACGCAGGCAGGCACGCTGACCGCATCAGGGCGACGGCACAGGAACTGCTGGAGAGACACGGGCCGGCGACGGGGTCGCGGCTTTGGAAAAGAGGGTTCGAATGTATGCCACGAGCGCATCAACTTGGTCGGTTGTCAGTTTTTCACGATATGCCGGCATGTCGTCGGCTCCATCCAGGATGCGCGCCCGGAGATCGGCATCCGTTCGCCGCACGCTGCCGGCCAGCGTCAGCTTCAACGGATCCACTCCCTCGCAGACCGTTTCGAGAGCATTGGGGTTCCCCGCGCCCGTCTCGCCGTGGCACTTTGCACACCGCAAATCGTACACGGCCTTGGCCGCCGTCTCCGCCATCGCCCCGGCCGCCAGGAGCACCAACGCAACGCCGATCACAAGCTTCCTCACAAGCACGCCTCGTGGTAAAATGAGCAAGTATCGATCATGAATTTCTCCACTATACAAGCGCCGCTCCATGGCGGCAATCGCCACGGCAGGCACAAGAGCCTGCTGGCGCTACTGACGGCGCTACTCCTCGCGAACCCGGCACACGCCGTGGACCCGCCGCACCTGGTCAATGCCTGCGCCGGCTGCCACCTCTCCCACGGCGCCCTGGGCCAGAACCTGACAACCGTCGCCGGCAACGCAAACCTGTGCGCCAGTTGCCACGTGGCGGGAGGCACCGCCGCCGCCACCCCATTCGCCACAGCCGACCAGGCCCTGAGCTGGCCGGGCCTGCCCACCACCGTGGCCGCAGCGGGCACCTCCCACCGCTGGGACTCGGGCATCGCCGGTCACGCCGTCTTCCTCGGCGGCGCCTCCCCGGCGTCCGCGGGCACCATCGCGCCGGCCGGCCTCTACACCGGCGCCTTCGCACGCACCTACACCCTCACCATCAGCGCCACCGGCAATGTCGGCGTCGCGCGCTTCGACTGGTCCTCCACCGCCCCCGCCGGGAGCGGCGTATCCACCCTAACTGACCCCAGTGTATTATTGAGTGACGGCCTGCGCGCGGCGTTCCGGAACAGCACCAACGCCGGCGACGTCGCCTTCCGCATTGGCGATATCTGGCGCCTCTACGTGCGAGCCGGACTCTCCCTCTCCACCAACGCGGAACTGGCGCAGGCCATGACCAACGGCGTCACGTGCTCCACGTGCCACAACACGCACAGCCAGGCGAGCGAACCATTCGATGCCGCCGCGCCCGCGTACGGCGGCAGCGGCACCGGCGAAGGCCGCCACAATCTGCGCTACGATAACAACCTGGACCAACTTTGCGCCGAGTGCCACCAGACCCATGCCGTGACCAACGCCACGTTCGGCTCGCATCCCGTCGGCGTGGGCGTGGCCAACACCACGTTTTATCGGGTGCCGTCGGGCTTGCCGATGGACAAGACCGCCGGCAACATGCGCTGCTCCACCTGCCACGCCGTCCACTACAGCGCTTCCACCGACGGCACGCTGCTCCGCGTCACCAACCCGGCAACCCTGTGCGGGGCCTGCCACACGCTGGCCAACACGACCACACCCGCCGCCCACCTCAATACGGGGAACCTCGCCACACTCTGGCCCGGCGGACAGTACGGCTCCATCTTCCCCGCGCGTACCGCCACCGGCGACCGCGGCTCCTGTGGCAACTGCCACTACGTCCACGGCTGGCCCGACACCAATCAGCCCGCGCTCCGCTACCCCAGCTTGCTGGTGGATCGGGAGGAGAACCTGTGCTTCACGTGCCACGACCTGCGCGGCCCCGCCGGCACCGACGTGCGCGCCGTCTTCCAGAAGACCGCGACACACCCGGTCGCCACCTACAGCGGCCGGCATCGCGCCGATGAAGGCAGCAACACCGCCGCATTTGGCACCGCAAACCGCCACGCCGAATGCGTCGATTGCCATAACCCGCACCAACTGCGCACCGGCAACATCCCGTCCGGTACATACTCGTATCGCCTGCTCGGCGTCAGCCGCGTGAAGGTCGCCAACGGTGCCGCCGGGTCCACCCCCACCTATACCTTTATGCCCGCCTCCGACACCAACCTCACCGGCCTTGCCGAGTACCAGGTGTGCTTCAAGTGCCACTCCGGCTGGACGACGCTGCCCGCGGGGGCGACGGACCTCGGCATCGTCTTCAACCCCGCCAACCAATCGGCCCACCCCGTACAGGGTGCCGGGCGCAACGGGTCGTCCTACATGGCCGTCAGCCTGGCCGGCGGCACTGGGTTGCCGCACCTCACCACCAATAGCGTCCTCACCTGCAGCGACTGCCACAACAACACGGACATCCCCAGGACGGTCTCCCTCGTGAGCGGCTACACCGGCACCGTGGTCACCGGTCCGCATGGCGCCGGCGTCACCAACGCCAACTTCAGCAACAAGCTCCTGCGCGCCCCCTACCGCACCACCACGCTCCAGACGTACAACCAGAACGATTTCGCGTTCTGCTACATCTGCCACTCCGCCACGCCCTTCAACACGGAAGGCACGGACCCCCAGGCGGGTACGCGCTTCCGCTTCCATGGCCGCCACATGACCAGCTACCGCTCCTCATGCAAAGACTGCCACAACGATGTCCACGGCACGAAGCTGGCGCTGAAACCCAACAACCGCAACTATGCCCAGCTCGTGAACTTCGCGGCCACCGTCACCGTCCGCGGCACCAATCAGCCTTCATGGACACGAACCGCCACCGGCGGTGCCTGCACCCTGACCTGCCACGGCGAAGGCCATAGCGGAGAGGACTACTGATGCGCGGGCATGGTTCCATAGCCGTCGCGGGGTTGGCGCTGCTGCTCCTCGGTGCCCGCGCCGCTCACGCCGCCTCAGCGCCGGTCGTGACTCCGTTGGGTGCCTATGCCGCCGAGCTCACCGCGCCGGGACGCCTCGCCACCGATGCGGGCGGCGCGCTCTACGTGACCGACCCCGCCGCCGGCAACGTCGTGGTCTTCGACGCGTTCGGGCGCGTCCGCACCGTACAAGGAGGCTTCGCCGAACCGCTCGCCATCGCCGTCGATGCGGCCGGCCACATCGTCCTCGGCGAAATGCAGCGAGGACGCGTGGCGGTCTACGATGCGAACTGGACGCTGCTCTTCGAACTTGGCAGCGGCGATGGCGAGTTCCAACTCCCGGGGTTCATCGCGCTCGATCCCACCGCGGGCAGCGATTCGGTCTGGGTGTCCGACGGCGCCGCCAATCAGGTTCGCGTCTACACGAATGGCAGCTTGGCCTTCACCTTCGGAACCCCCGGCACCGGCGCCGGACAATTCAACTTCCCCGCCGGCATCGTGGTCGGAACCAACGACGTCCACGTCGTCGATCAGCACAATGCCCGCATCAATGTCTTCACGCGCAGCGGCTCCTTCCTGCACGCAGTGCCGTTGGGGGCGTCCGGCGCGCGGACGCTGGGGCTCACCGGCGACTGCGCCGGACGGCTCTATCTGGCGGACGCATTCCAGGGACTCATCCGTGTGTTCGACGACACCGGCACCGCGTTGTCCACACTCGGCTTGTATGGCGAACAGACCGGGCAGCTCCGAACGCCCGTGGCCGCGGCCGTCGACCCCCTGGGCCGCCTCTTCGTGGCCGCCCCCAACAACAGCCGGGTTGAGTTGTACGGGCTGGATGCGTTTATCCATGTGGCCGCGTCGCCCGCGGACCCGCTGCTGGCTTCCGGCACCAACTGCACCCTGTCCGTGGTCACCGGCGGCGATGGCCCGTTCACGTTTCAGTGGCGACAGGGCACCAACTTGCTCCTCGACGGCGGCAACATCGCCGGCAGCACCGGGAGCGTCCTGACGATCTCCGGCGTGACCCCGGATAACGCCGGCGACTATACCGTGGTGATCGCAGGCCCGTCGGGTGAGGTCGAAGCGGGGCCCACCCATCTGGCCGTCATGTCACCACCCCGTTTCCTGGTGGCACCGGATGATCGACTGGTGGCCGAGGGCGCGGCGGTCGGCTTCGCGGCGTCGGCGGCGGGCGATGCCTTGACGTACCAGTGGCTGCACGACAGCCTGCCCGTGGACGGCGCAACCAACACCACGCTGGATCTCATCAGCGCGCGGACTGCCGACGCGGGATCCTATGCACTCACGGCGCAGAACACGCTGGGTTCAGCCACCAGCGGCGCGGCGATGCTCACCGTTCTGCAGCCCCCGCAAATCGTCATGCAGCCCATCGACCGGCGCGCCGTGCGCGGGGATACCGCATCCCTCGATATGGCCGCCGAGGGTGATGCCCTCTCCTATCAGTGGAGAAAGAATGGCACCAATATCCTCGATGCCGAAGCGGCGCAACTCCTCCTGCCAAACGTCCTACCCGACGCCGCCGGCCTCTACGACATCCTGGTGACCAATGCCGTGGGCGCCGTAACCAGTATCGTCGCCTCCCTCCAGGTGATCTTGCCCCCAACCCTCATGGAGGTCACCGCCATCGAACCGCGGACCGACCTCGTCATGCAGGTGTCCTTCCTTGCCGACACCGGGACCCTATACACGGTCGAATCATCGTCAGACCTCCACGAATGGACCCGTCGAACCAACGTCCTGTTCGCGGCCCCCTCTTTCGAGTATCGAGACCCCGAAACCTCCACCCAGACGCAAAACTTCTATCGCCTGCGCTGGCGCCCATGAGCGGGCAACCCGCGCCTCGTCGTCCTTCTCCAAACCGACCACGGCACCCCCCCGACAAGCACTGAAATCGCCGTCTGGTGACCACCCTCCGCATGGCGTTGAGCAGACTCTCGCCTTGATCAACACCCATAAATCCCTACCAAATGGATACTTACAAACAGCCACAAATCACCTGTCCCCAGAAGCGATTCCAGACAACGCGTTCACCGCCGATGAATCGGTGTCCGTCACCATGACGGCCGGCATTCAGTCGACATCCGGCGAACCCTTGAGCCCCTTCACGTCCACGTTCCGGGTGGCCTCGCGCGGAGGGGCCACGAATGAGTTCTCCGCTGCCAACATGCGCGCGTCCAGCGACTTCGCCGACCACGCCGCGCTGGCCGACTTCGATCGCGATGGCGACCTCGATTGCATGCGGGCCGTCGACGAATCGGTCCTCCGGGTCGATTGGAATGACGGCCGCGGCTACTGGCTGGACTCGGGGCAGCGCCTGCTCAGCCCCGCGGTGACGCGCGTGCTGCTCGGCGATCTGGATGGCGACGGCGATGTCGATCTCTTCGCCTGCAGCTACCCCAGCAACCCGGTCTGCATCAACCGCAGCTACGAGCCCAACGTCGATACGGACCGCGATGGGATGCCGGATGCCTGGGAGCAACGCTTTGGGCTGGGCGCCAGCACGTCCAACGCCCCGTCGGCCGACGCGGACCGCGATGGCATGTCCGACTGGCAGGAGTTTGTGACGGGGACAAATCCCTCCGACGACCAATCCTTCTGGCAACCGCTGCGCTTCGTCGAGCCGGCCGCGCCGAACGCGCTGGCCGTGGCCATGGAGCCCACCCTCACCTCGCGCTGGTATCGGGTGGAATGGAAGGCCGACATCGGAGACGCGGACTCGCCCTGGGTTCCCGCCGGCGAGAATGTCCGCGGCACCGGATCCGTCCTCCCGTACCCGGTGCCCGATGGCGTCACCACGGGCTTCCTCCGCGCCGTGGCCATTCCCCCTCCCTATTAGCCCCTATCACGAAGCAGGCACCTCGCAACAACTTGCACCCCCAACACACTGCTATACAGACACTTACAAACCACCAAAAATCGCCTGTCCCCCGAAACATCGGCTTGTTCAACGGGGCCAACGTGCTGCAGGCAGCCATCGGCGATGTGGCCGGCAACGTGGGATACGCCAGCGCCACCGTCACCGTGCAGCTTGTCACCAACGCCGTCTACGCCTACCATCCCTCTGGCTGCCTGACGAACGTGTTCTACGAGGGCAACGGATTCAGCGGCGGGGCCGCGCTCGCCTGGAATTCGCGCTACGAACTCATGAATGTGAAGATCGCCGGCACCCTCGCGGAGTCCTACCAGTACGACGCCCTCGGTCGCCGGGTGACGATCTCCGACGGATCGACGACCAACTGGCTCGTCTACGACGGCATCCATGTCATCGCCGAGACGACGGCCGGGGGCGCCGTGACCAAGTCCTACGTCTACGGGCCCGGCGTGGACACATCCGCGTGTCCCTGAGCGGCCCCCTCACAACAACAAGGCCACGCAAGGCACTGATATACAGAAACTTAGAAACCACCAGAAATCACCTGTCCCCAAAGACAAAATTGCCTATCCCCCGAAACACGTGATGGAGGGCGGACCTCCCGCCTACGCAGGGCCTACGGTGGGCAAGCCGTGTCGGCCGGTTTGTCAGCGGGCGGCGGCGCGGGCGCGCAGGCGCAGGGCGGTTTTGTTGCCCTTCCGGGCGGGATGGCGCAGGGCGTGGCGGATCAACCAGCGGCGGTCGGCGGAGGCGCCCTCCAGCCAGCGTTCGCAGCAGGCATAGGCCACCTCGGGATGGTCCTTGGCGATATCCCCCAGACTGTTGGCGACACTGCGGCGGACGTAGAGCTCAGGGTCGTCCTTGAGCGCGTCGAGGATCGGCAGGATCGGGGCGGGATCGGCCACAAAGGCGGGGATGCGCATGGCCCAGGGCAGGCGCGGGCGTGAGCCCTCGGAGCACAGCCGGCGTACATGCGGATCCGGGTCGCGCGTCCACGCCATCAGCCTTTGCAGGGTGCGCGCCTGCTGGTGAATCAGAAACGGCCGGATGGAAAACTCGGCCGTAAAGCGCCGGGTGATTTCGTAGTGGGCGCGCATGGAGACGTCGAACGGATCGCGTCCGCCGTTCTCCGCCGGGTCAAGGCCGTAGGCCGCCACGAAGCAGGAGTGAGGGAGGTAGAAGAACACGGCAAGCCCCAGGTCGGCCGTGTCGTCATGCGGCGGCGTCAACGAGCGCAGCATGACCGCGACGGCCTGGTCGTAGTCCGCCGGCAGGTGCGCCCGCAACGCGCGCGCCAGATGCGTCCCCCGGTCCATGATCCCCAGAGGCTCCAACCCATCCAAAGCCGCCCGGCGAAATCCGCCAGCGTCAAATTCCGGATGGGCCCGGCTCAGGTTGTGCGCCAGGCAATCCACCGCCTCGCGATCCAGGAGGACCTTGAGCGTGCTGCCCTTCTGGATGGACTTCGGCGCGGACGGCATGCGCAACCCCTCCAACCCGCGGATCGGCGGGGCGGCGTGCACGTCCACTCGCGTTGGAGGCTTCCGGCTCATGACCGGCATCCGCATACCCCATGCACGGCCCCGTGTAAAGCCGGGCCTTTTTGCCTGTCCCCGCGCTCAACCCTTGGCCGCATTGGCGAGGCTGCGTGTGGCGCGGTGGTTCCAGCCGCGCAAGACGATGCGCTCGTTCGGGTGCCGGTTGCCGTCTTCGACCTCATCGGTTCCGGCGTGCATTTGCACCAGCACGGTCTTGCGCACGCGGGTCGAGCGGTTCGGCAGGGAGCCGTGCAGCAGGAAGTAATGGAAGAACACCACGTCGCCGGGGGCCGCTTCCAATGGGGTGGCTCCCTCGATGGGGTATTTTTCCAGCACGGGGTTCACGGACTTGCCGGACGTCGCGGCCACGCGGCCGAGCCGGTGCGTTCCCGGATACACGCGAAAGCAGCCCATCTCGTCGGTCGCTGCGCTGACGTGGATGACGCCGGCCATCATCGTGTCCTTGAACGTCGGGAAATAGGTCCAGTCCTGATGCATGGGGAACGGGGCCCCCTTCTCCGCCGGCTTCTGAAACAGCTTGGTGTGATGGAGCACGATATCCGGCCCGATCAGGGCCTCGACCGCGTTCAGGAAGGCATCCTTCTGGATCGCCTGCAGCCAGAGGGCCGAGTAATGCTGCACGTTGTGGGTATGCAGCACGACCGTGTTGTTGGCCCCCATCCGATCCATCTCGGGCCCGCTCCACCGCGCATTCACTTCTTCATGGGTGCGCTGCAACTGCTCGACGATGCGATCGAATGCGCGCTCCAGCTCGGCCACCTCGTCCGCCGTAAACAGGCCCCGCGCCACGTAGTAGCCATTCTCATCATAGAAGCTGCGTATGGTGTTCATACAAGATGGTAATCGACAAGGATCGCGTCATTCAACAACAAGCAGTTCCGCGCCACCGTGGGGTGGAATCGTCATGCGCCTCGGGCGGAGCACGGCAATCATCATGGCCTCCGCGATCGGTGGTCGTCCTTCACCCAGGAGCTCGCATGAGACTCGGCGGTCCGATCGTCAACGCGCCGGCGGATCCCGATGCGCTGGCCCGCGCGCACGTGACCATGCGGTATCGCGCCGCCTACATCACCCGGTCCGCGAGCGGCTCGCCGCGCGTGAAGCGCTCGAGGTTCTGAAGAAAATGGCGGACCAGCGTTCCGGCTTCGTGGGTGTGGCCGCCGGCCACGTGCGGGGTGATGTGGCAGTTCGGCTCGGCCCACAGCGGATGCCCATCCGGCAGCGGCTCGGGATCCGTCACATCGAGCCAGGCCGCGGCGAGGCGCCCGCTCCGGAGCGACGCGCACAACGCCTCCTGATCCACCGTCGTGCCTCGCCCGATGTTGTAGAAGACCGCACCCGCTTTCAGCCCACCAAACCGCGCGCCGTTGAAGAAGTGGCGGGTCGCCGCGCTGTCCGGAAGAATATTCACGATGTGATCGGCGCGCTCCGCCAGCGTGGCCGCCAGCTCCTTCTCGCCGATGACGGGCACCTCCTCGTCGCCGCGCGGCTGGCGCCGGTAGGCAAGCACCGTCACGCCCAATGGCGCCAGCATCGCCGCCAGCCGACGTCCGATCGCCCCGTAGCCGACGATCAGGACGGTTTGTTGGTGCAGTGGCGCGCAGGCCGCGCGCAAGGCATGCCAGTCGGCACTGCCTCCGGCGGTGCGCGTCGCCAGCGAACGCGGCAGGTGCCGCGCCTGCGCCAGCAGAAAGCTCAAGGCATGCAGCGCGCAGGCTTCACTATAGACGCTCGCACTATTGGTGACGGCGATCCCGCGCCCCGTCACCAGCGTGCGAAATGCGGGCTGGTCGTAGCGCGTGATGCCCGAGGTGCTCACATGAATCCATTTCAGGGCGGGCGCGTCCGCAACGGCGACCGGATCCGGCTGCCCGAACGCGATGTCCGCCGTGGCCAGCAGCGGGTCCGGTTCCGCCTTGGCCAGCACCGAGCCGGCCGGCGTTCGCGACCACACCAGTTCATGTCCCCGCATCCCCGCGTTCAATTCGGCCAGGGCTTCCGGCGGCATGAGAAAATCAATGAAGATGCGCATGGACGGGGATCGTAGGCCATCGCGACCAGCACGTCGAGCCACGGCCGATCCCGCCATGGTACAAGGGGGCATTGCACTTCCGCGGTGGTCGATGCGGAATGACGCGCAGTCGGGATTCGTGCTAGTTCTCGGCAACGTTGACGAGGCAGTTGGGATCGCTATAGTTTCCGGCAAAGTTCTCGCGGGGTACCTGTCGTTGGTAAGTGGCGGCGTGGGGAAGGAACCCGATGCAATTTGCCCACGAAAAGCTCTCTGTATACCAGAAGGCGCTTGAGTTCTTCGGTCATGCACAGGTGCGCATCGATTCCTGGAGCAAGCAGCACGCCTTTGTAGATCACCTGTTACGCGCATCCGAAAGTATCCTGTTCAACCTTGCTGAAGCGGTTCGGCTGGTGCAACCCAAGAAGAAGTCACTCAGCTTGGATTACGCCATCGGCTCTGTATTTGAATGCGCTGCATGCATGGACATCGCCGTAGTGAAGGGGCTGCTACAGAGTTCGCCCGCCTGTCAGGACAAACGAGCATTGCTGGAGCTGTGCAAGATGATGGTGGGACTGCGCAAGTCCTGGCTGCCGGGACATGTTGCCGAATCCTCAACAGAATGCCTCGAAGGCGATGGCGCCGAGCGTGACCCTGTATTCTATCACGAGAAGTTGGACCGGTATACGGTGGCGCTGGACTTCTATCGGTGGCTCGTGTCAACCACTCCGGGGCGGAGTCTGAACGACCCTTTCGAGCGATCCGTCGACACGTTGGCCACGCGTATTATCCTGAACATCGCTGAAAGCAATGGCCGTTACGCGGAGCTTTCGCGTCAGGACTCCCTCTCGTGAACTTTGCCGAGAACTACCTCGGTACAACTATTCCGTCGTCTTTGCCGAGAACTATCTCGAAACATGAGCCCGTGGCGCCGGTATCCCTGCATCCAGCCGCATAGCGACAGGCCATGATTCAAAGCTATTCCCGCTGAACTGCAATGCGCCCATCCCTACAGCCACGCCCTCAGCCGCTCACGCAGTCTGGCGCGGGCGCGGTAGAGGAGCGATTCGACGGCCTTGGGCGTCATGCGCAGCACGCGCGCGGCCTCCGCCACCGGAAGGTCTTCCCACTCGCATAGCGTCAGGGCCTGGCCCATGTGGACGGGGAGCTCAGCCACGGCGGCGCGCACGGCGCGAACCCGGTCAGCCGCCACGGCCGCCTGACGCGGGTCGTAATCGCTCGCCGCCAACGAGTCGCCCAGCGTGTGCCCGTTCTGGCCCTGTTCCACATCGAGCGAGATGGCGGGGTGGCGCGATTTCCAGCGCAGATGATTGCGGCCCAGATTGGCGGCAATCGTGAACAGCCAGGGCTGAAAGCGCTCGCGCGGCCGGTAGCGTTCGCGGGCACGATAGACGCGCGCGAAGGTTTCCTGCGCCAGTTCGCGTGCATCGTCGGGATTGCCCACCAGATAGACGAGCAACCGCAACACGGAGGCGGTGTGTCGCGCCATGAGGCGGTTCAGGGCGAGATCGTCGCCCTCCACCAGATGCGCCATGTCCGCGCGGTCCAGCGCGTCGGGGTCAGTGGTGGTGTCCATGCGAGCTATTGTCGGCGTTGGCCATGCTGGTCTCGACTTCGTCGTGCCGGCCGAGTGTCAATTGCCGCATCACGGCGAGGTAGTGCGCCCCTTGTTTCGGCGGCATTTCGCGGCTGACGGCCTCGAAGTGGTGAAGCATGGCGGCCTGGCATTGGGCCCGTACCGCGGCAATCTCGGCCAGTTGCTCCGCCGCCGGCGGCACGGGCGCGGCGCCGGACTCCAGCGCTGCGGCCAAGGTGCGCTTGCGCGCCGCAATCTCGGCGCAGTAGCGCTCGCATTCAGGGCGGTAGCCATCGTGCAGGGCGCGGATGCGGCCCAAATCCGCATCCGTCAGGTGAAACTCCAGCCGCAGCCATTCCAGGTCGTCCGTGGGACTCGCGAGGGCGGCGGCACTAACGCGGCCCGCCAGCCGATAGGAGGCGACGGCCATGGCCACCGAGGCCAGCAGTACCCCGCACAGAATCCAGAAGGATCGGCGCATGATCAATGCTCCATCGGCGACACGGCGGCCAGGTAGCGATTCAGGGCCGCCTGCCGCGCCACCGCAGTTCCGGACATCATGCCGGCGGCACCGCTGACCACAATAACCAACGCCAGCCCAGCTATGGCCATGCGCGGGCGGATCAGCCACTCGACCAACCGGTCCAGCCAGCCCCACCCCGCGCGCTCCGACGCTTCTGCTTGTTCGATGCGCCGCCAGACCGCGTGTGCAAAATCCGCCGGCACGTCCGGCACGGGCCGCGCCGCGTGCAGAAGGGCGCTCAGCGCGTCATCGGCCTTGTCGTCTTCCTGGATATTCATGCGTGTGCTTCCCCCATCCGAGGGACGTGCCCCTCATTATGACGTACACCGGCCACGGCACAATCCCGCATTCACTGGACTCGCGCGGCGCCGCGCTTCCCCAGCTTGCGTTCCCAATACCAGGCGTAAAAGACCGGCACCGAGAATAGCGAAACCACGTCGAAGATCATGCCGCCGACGACGGGCAGCACCATGGGCTGCATCAGTTCGG
>CAZWQJ010000050.1:0-24216 GCA_964635825.1 uncultured Victivallales bacterium
TTACGAAAGATGGAGGGACGGCCTCCGTGCCGTCCGGGATGTCCTCAATCGACTTTCAAGCCTAAGGAAAAGAGGAACGCATGTCACGCAACACGAAGGCCGCCACGCGGCCGTATGAGCAGCTGATTTTTTCGCCGCGCACGTTTGATCTCAAGGAGTTCGAGGAACTCGGGCGCGCGGCGAAGGATGCGGGTTTCACGCATCTCTACATATCCACGTTGCGCGATCGCACGGATTACCGCGGCGAGGACAAGGACAGTCCGTGGTGCGAGTGGTCGGTTGTGCTGCCCTCGGTCTTCAAGCACGTGACGCCGCCGGGCCTGGAGGATGCCTTTCCGCGCGCATTTGTGCAGCGCCAGATGGACTGGATGAAGCGCAAGCACGCGATCTGCGAGAAGCTCGGTCTGCGCGCGGCCTACCACGGTTGCGAGCCGCACTGGCTGTCGGAGCGTGTCTACGAGAAGCATCCGGAGTGGCGCGGCGCGCGCTGCGACAATTCCCTGCGGACCGTGGGCATGTTCTTCGCGCCCAACACCGACCACCCCGAGGTGCGCGAGGCCTACCGCTGGGGCATCGAGCGCATCACCAGGGCTTGCCCGCTCATCGATACGTTCTACCTGGCCACCAACGACTCCGGCGCCGGCTTCATCTGGAGCCCGAAGCTGTACGTCAACCCCAACGGCCCCACCGGCTACGAGGGGCGCGATTCCGGCGTGCGCGTGGCGGAGTTCCTGGAACTGCTGCGCGACGGGGCCCGTGCCGGCGGCGCGCGCGACCCGCGCGTCTACATGGATCTGTGGTTCGCGCCGGAGGAGAAGCACCTCGTCTCCCGCAGCATGAAACTCGGTATCGGCATCGCCACGACCCTGAAGAGCAGCGACCCGGCTCTTGTGCGCGAGTGCTCGCTGGCGGGGGCGGGGACCTGGAGCGTCGCGGGCAACGTGAACATGGAGCCCATGATTCCGAGCTTTGCATCGCCCCTCGGCGTGCTCGGTGCGGCTGCGTCCATCAAGTCCGGCCGCGTCGCGCGCTTCCACTCGGGCGGCGCGTCGCGCGACTACTTTGCGGCCTTCAAGATTGCGATGGCCATCCCGGTGCCGCAGACGCCGGGGGAGCGCGTGGCGGCGCAGCGGACGCTGGCGGCCGGGCTCTACGCGGAGGATGTGGCCGATCGCGTGGTGGAGGCCTGGGAGGCCATTGAGCGCGCGAACACGATTGCCGGCGGTGCCTGCGTGGAGCCGATGGGCGGCCCGGTGATCATGCGCTGGCTCACCCGGCCGCTGGTCGCGCACCAGGAACTGTTGAGCGAGGCGGAGAAGGCCTACTGGGTGGCGCACATCTACCAGTCGCAGGCGTCGCAGCCCGAGGCGTGGCTGGACTACACGAACATGTGCGGCAGCCCGTTCCCGCGGCGCTGGGAAGATGCCAGCTTCATGGCCATCGGCGTGGACCAGGTGGAGGGCACGCTGCACGAAGCGGCCATGATTCTGAAGGCGGCCTCGGAAGCCACGAAGAACCGCGGCGCGGCGAAGCGCCTGCTGGTGGAGCACTACCGCACGCTGGCGCTGCGCTGCTGCTACAAGACCGTGCGCCACTTCGTGCACATGGCCACGCTGATTCGCGAGCGCGACGAGCAGAACGCCGTGCTGGCGGCCCGGGGCGAGGCCATGCTGAGCACAAAACCCGAGCGCCCCGACCTGCCCCACGGCAACATCGGCTCGCACGGCCTGTTTTTCATGCACCGCGCCCTGCGCTGGGAACTCGACAATGTCTATGACCTCATCAAGGTCCTGAAGGCCTGCCCCGAGCCGATCTTCCAGACCGCCCCCGACGAGGCCCGCGAAGGCGTGCTGCTACTCGGCCCCAACCTCCTGCCCAAGCTGGAGAAGAAGGCTCGCATCATGCTCAAGCATTGGCGCGAGACCGAAATCGGCTGGTATCGGCCGACGCTGGGCGGGTGAGGGGCGGCATAGCGGATTTCGGAATGCGGACCGCGCGCGGGTCGTTGTTCGCGTTCAAGGTCTCTCTCGACGTGGCACGCGGCTCCGTCGCGTGCGCCGCCCGTCTTGACAGTACCCGATTGTGTGTCGATAGTCAGGAGATGCAGGCGACCAAGCAGATCCTGGATACAACGGCGTTGCGCGCGGTGCTGGCGCGGTTTCCGGACATTGATGCCGCCTACCTGTTCGGTTCCCATGCGGATGGGCGCGCGCGGCTGGACAGCGACATCGACATCGCGCTGCTGGGCGACGCCGACGCGCTCGAGCGCATCCGGATCGAGTTGCTGGCGGCCCTGGCTGCCGCGCATGTGGAGCGCGTCGACGTCGTGATTTTCGAGCGAGCGTCTTTGCTGCTGCGCTTCGAAGCCCTGCGCCGCAACCGCCTGTTGTATCGCCGCGCCACGGATGTGGATATCGGGACGGTGTTCTCCCGCACGATGCGCGAGTACTGGGATTTTCGTCCGCGCCTCCTGGCGCGTGCAGCCATCTATCGAGAGAAGGTGATCCATGGTGCGGCCTGAAGTCATTCTCGCCAAGCTCGAGCGGTTGGACGAATACCTTGGGATTCTGAAGAGGCTCCAGCGGTACTCGCGCGCCGAGTTTCTGGCCGAGGCGGAACGCTATGGCAGCGCCGAGCGCTTCCTGCAACTGGCCATCGAGTGCCTGATCGATATCGGCAACCACGTGGTATCGGACGGCGCGCTGGGCGCGACCGACTGGGCCAGCGACATCCCCAGGCGTTTGTGTGAGGCCGGCATCGTCGACGATGGTCTGCGCGACGTCTGGGTGAAGCTCATCGGATTCCGCAACGTACTCGTACACGAGTACGTGCGGCTCGATCGCGCGCTTGTCCATGACATGCTGGCGACACGACTGGGCGATTTCGACAATATTCGCAAGGCGCTGGCGCGCCTGCTGTAACCGCAACGAACAGGAGAGCACCAAATGCCCCGCTACGCTATCGGACTGGATTTTGGGACCAACTCGTGCCGCTCGTTGATCGTGGATCTGGCCGACGGCCGAGAGCTGGCCGGCCATGTCTTCGCGTATCCGTCGGGCGAGGCGGGGATCCTGCTGGACCCGAAGGATCCGAACGTGGCGCGCCAGCACCCGCAGGACTACCTCGACGGCCTGGTCGCGATCGTGCAGGGGGCTATCCAGAAGGCGCGCGCGGCGGACAAGGCCTTCGATCCGGCGGCCATCGTGGGCATCGGCGTGGATACCACCGGCAGCACCCCGATTCCGGTCGACCGCACCGGTATGCCGCTGGCGCTGCTGCCCGAGTTTCATGAGAATTTGGATGCGATGGCCTGGCTATGGAAAGACCACACGAGCCACGAGGAGGCCGCGCGCATCACGAGCACGGCGGCGCGGATGCGGCCGCAGTACCTGGCGAAGTGCGGCGGCACGTATTCGTCGGAGTGGTTCTGGAGCAAGGTGTGGCGCCTGCAGCGGGTGGCGCCGCGCGTGTTTGCGGCCGCGCACAGCATCGTCGAACACTGCGATTACATCCCGGCGCTGCTGGCGGGGGACACGCGGCCGGAGAAATTGGTGCGCGGCGTCTGCTCGGCCGGGCACAAGGCCATGTATTGCGCGGCGTGGGGCGGGCTTCCGGACAAGGAGTTTCTGGGAGCGCTGGATCCGGCCCTGGCGAGCCTGCGCGATCGCCTGTACGCCGACGCGGTGCCGGCCGACCGGTTGGCGGGGCGGCTCTGCATGGTATGGGCCGCGAAGCTCGGATTGCGGGAAGGCACGGCGATCGCGGTCGGCGCGTTCGATGCGCACATGGGGGCGGTCGGCGCGGGCATCCGCGAAGGCACGCTCGTCAAGATCCTGGGCACCAGCACGTGCGACATGATGGTGCGCCCCAACCGCGAGGCGCTGGCGGACATCCCGGGTGTGTGCGGCATCGTGGACGGGTCGGTCCTGCCCGGCTACTTCGGGATCGAGGCGGGGCAGTCGGCCGTGGGCGATATTTTCCTGTGGTTTGTGAATCACCTGGTCCCGGATTCCTACGGCAAGTCGCTGGACGAGAAGTTTGTGAATCTGGACAAGGCGGCGGCGGCGCAGAAGCCGGGCGGTCATGGCTTGCTGGCGCTGGATTGGAACAACGGCAACCGCACGATCCTGGTGGATGTGCGCCTGAGCGGGTTGCTGCTGGGCCAGACGCTGCACACCGAGGCGCATGAAATCTACCGAGCCCTGGTGGAGGCGACGGCGTTCGGGGCGCTGACCATCATTCGCCGCATCGAGGAGTACGGGGTGCCGGTGAAGGAGATCGTGAACTGCGGGGGGCTGGCGGTGAAGAGCCCGTTCCTGATGCAGGTCTACGCGGACATCACCGGGCGCCCGATGAAGGTCTCGCGCAGCGACCAGACCTGCGCGCTCGGGGCCAGCCTGTTCGGCGCCGTGGCGGCCGGCGCGTTCCCCGATGTCGCCGCCGCGCAGCAGGCGATGTGCGGCGTGCGCGAGCGCGTCTACACCCCGGACCCCGCCAATCACGAGGTTTACGGCCAGATCTATCACCTCTATCGCCGGCTGCACGACGCCTTCGGAACGCAGGACTGGTCCGGGCAATTGAACGGCGTGATGAAACAACTTATCGCCATTAGGGAAAAGCAGAGGTAGGAATGCGCGTGGCGCATTCCTAACGCGCGCGTAACCGCGCGCGGGGAGAGAGTCGCATGCTGGATGATTTACGCCGCGATGTCTGTGAGGCCAACCGCAATTTGGAGCGGCTGGGGTTGGTGACGTTGACGTGGGGCAACGTCAGTGGGTTTGACCCGGCCAGCCAGCGTGTGGTGATCAAACCGAGCGGGGTCCCGTACGCGGAGCTGCGCCCCGAGCAGTTGGTGGTGGTGGATCTGGATGGCCAGGTGGTGGAGGGGACGTTGCGCCCATCCTCCGACACGCCCACGCACGTGCGCTTGTATCGCGCATTCCCCGGCATCGGCGGTGTCGTTCACACCCACAGCGCGCATGCGACGATGTTCTGCCAGGCCTGCCGCGAGCTGCCGTGCTTCGGCACGACGCACGCCGACCACTTTCATGGCCCCGTTCCGCTGGCGCGCGCGCTGACGGCGGCGGAGGTGGAGTCGGACTATGAAGGCAACACGGGCGTGGTGATCGTGGAGCGGTTCCGCGGTCTCGATCCAATGGCGATGCCGGCGGTGCTGGTGGCGCACCACGCGCCGTTCACATGGGGGCCCACGCCGCGCTACGCGGTCGAGAATGCGGTGGCGCTGGAGGCGGTCGCGCGCATGGCGCTGGGCACGCTGCAACTGGCGCCGGCGGCAGCACCCATCCCCGCCCATATTCTGCAGAAGCATTACACCCGCAAACACGGGCCCGCCGCCACCTATGGCCAGGCGCGGCATTGAACAGGCACAGCCTGCGATCGCCGGAGGACTGGTGGACGTCGTGGGCGGTGTTCGCGATCGATGGATGTGAGACGTGCCCGCGCGCGGAGCGCACGGGCCACCAAAGAGGCTTGCGGCGATGCCATCCGAGGTGGCCCGGCCGCTCCGCGGGCGGGCACGTTGAAATGAGTGTTGGCCACGTCACACGAGTATAGGGGATTATTCAATGAAACGCTGGATCGATGCCCACGGAATGGACCCCCTGCGCCACGTGCAGGCGGTGCAGCGACTCGAGAACGGCCTGCTGCTGGAGGTGGATCGCGAGCGCCTGCGGATCGAGGTGCTGCGTGCGGATATTCTGCGTTTGAAGATCAGCATCGGCGGCCAATTCGATGAGCAGCCCACGCATGCCGCGTGCTTTGCGGCGGGGCCGACGCCGGCGTTCGCGGTGGACGAAACCGCGGAGGCGATCACCCTGCGCACGGAGTCGATGGTGTTGCGGGTCCAGCGCAGCCCCTTCGTGATGGATGCGGAGCGGCCGGATGGGTCGCTCATTTTTCGCAGTGCGCGTGGCGGCGATGGGGCGGGCGAGTCGTACCGAAGCATCAACGACCGCTTCATGGTGGCGCGTGAGTGCATGCCAGACGATGCCATCCTCGGTCTTGGCGAGAAGGGTGGTCCGTTCAACCGGCATGGGCGCTCCTTTATTCTGTGGAACCAGGACATCTACTCCACGCCATTGCCTGAAGTGGCCGCGCTACCCGCGGGTTCGCCCGAGAAGGATCCCTGCTCGACAGTGTGTGATCCGTACTATGTGTCGATCCCGTTCTATTACCACATCGATGGCCGCGCGCCAGGGCAGCCCGCCGCCGGCTTCTTCATCGACAACGGCTACAAGGGGTATTTCGATTTCACGCCGCATGGCATTCGCTATGCGTTCCACGGCGGGCAATACACCGAGTACGTCTTCGCGGGCCCATCGATTGCCGCCATCCTCGAGGGCTACACGTGGGTGACGGGGCGCATGGCGCTTCCGCCGCTCTGGGCGCTGGGCTACCACCAGTGCCGCTGGTTTCCCTACCACCAGACGTCATTCCTGGACATGGTCCGCACCTACCGCGCCAAGCACATTCCCTGCGACGTCGCCTGGCTCGACATCGATTACATGAACGGGTTCCGCGTCTTCACGTGGGACGCGCACAAATATCCCGATGTGGCGGGTATGCTGGCCGAGCTGCGCGCGATGGGGCTGCGCGTGATCACGATCATCGACCCCGGGGTGAAGGCGGAGCACGGTTACGCGGTATTTGACCGGGGGGTAGATGCATCGCACTTCTGCAAAACCGCGGCGGGGCGCCTCTTCACGGCGGACGTGTGGCCCGGGCGCACGGCCTTTCCGGATTTCAGCACGCCCGAGGCGCGCGCCTGGTGGGGCGCCCTCAATGCGGAGCATGTGCGCTCCGGCCTCGACGGCATCTGGAACGACATGAACGAGCCGGCGCTATTTCATGCTGCGCACCAGGACATGATGGAAATGGGCTTTGGCGGCGGTCGCGAGCCGCACGCGCGCTACCACAACCAGTACGCGATGCTGATGGCGATGGGCACCGTCGAGGGCCTGCGCAAGGCACTGCCGGACCGTCGCCCGTTTGTGCTCAGCCGCGCGGGGTCCCCGGGCATCCAGCGCTACGCCGCCAACTGGATGGGCGACAATTGCTCGCGCTGGGAACACCTCGCCATGAGCATCCCCATGGCGATGGGCCTCGGGCTTTCCGGGCAGCCGTTTGTCGGCGCGGACATCGGCGGCTTCAACGAATGGTGCCACGGCGAATTGCTGGCGCGCTGGACGCAGTACGGCGCGCTGACGCCCTTCTGTCGCAACCACAACGCTGCCGGCCAACCGGACCAGTACCCCTGGTCGTTCGGGCCGGTGGTGGAAGACATCTGCCGCGACGCCATCCGCCTGCGCTACCGCCTGTTGCCCTATCTGTATGGGGCCTTTGTGGAATCCGCCGCGACCGGGCTGCCGGTGCAGCGGCCGCTGGTGCTGGATTTTCAGGCGGATCGCCGCGCGCGCGAGATCGAGGACCAGTACCTGCTCGGGTCGTCGCTGCTGGTGGCCCCGGTCATGCGCGCGGGGGAGACCCAGCGCGCGGTCTATTTGCCGGCGGGCGACTGGTACGACTGGCACAGCGGTGCGCGCTTCGCCGGCCCTTGCCAGATCGTGGCCGAGGCCCCGCTCGACCGCATCCCGCTCTATGCGCGCGCCGGCGCCGTGATCGCGATGCTGCCGGAGGCGCCGGAAACCACGATGGACCTCGCCCCCGCGCAGATCGACCTGCATGTGTTTCTGCCGCAGACCGATGGCCAGTGGCGCGCGACCCTGCAGGAAGACGATGGCCTGACCACCGCCTACGCCGGCGGCGCCATGGTGCGCACCGATCTGACGCTGACACGCGCGGGAGAGACCATCACGCTGACGGGCCGCCGCAGCGGCAATGGGTTCCCGGAGTTCCGCCGCGAGCGGTTCCGCGTGATCGTGCACGGCGCCGCCGCGAGCGTTCCCACCGAACACGTCATCCCCAACCGCGGCGATGATCTTTCGCTGCGGCTGGTGCTGCCCGGATGAATATACAAGCTAGCCGTCCCTGACTTACAAGAAGCAGGATTTGCCGGCGCTGGCTTGTAGGGGCACAATACCCACACAACCCTCGCGACGCCTTAATATCAAAACCCACCACCACCAATTGGCGGCTGGGCGCTCCTCCTATGAACCGGGTGCTGGAGGTGGCCAAAGGGGCTTCAACGCGAGGGGTCAGGGGGGAATATGCGGCGCTTCATTGGACTGTGGATTCTGGTGGTTGCCTTGGCTGTGTCATCGGCGCAGGCGGCGACGGTGTATGTGAACGTCGGTGCCTCCGGTGCCAACAACGGCACCTCTTGGGCCAACAGCTACACCTCCATCGTGGCGGCTCTCGGCGCCGTCGCCAGCGGCAACGACCTGTGGGTGGCGCAGGGCACCTATGCTGAAGCCTCCACGATCCCGATGGAGACGGGTGTCAACCTCTACGGCGGGTTCACCACCAGCATGGCCAATCTGGAAGACCGCGACTGGAACGCGTATCCCACGCTGCTCGATGGGTCGGACACCCGCACGGTGATCAACGGCAGCGACAACTCGATCCTGGACGGGTTCATCGTGACCAACGGCGCAGCCGCCAACGGCGGCGGCATGGTCAACACGTCGGTGTCGCCCACGGTGCGTAACTGCACGTTCATCAGCAACCGGGCCACGGCGGCCGGCGGCGCCGTTCACAACATAAACGAGGCCGCGGACCCCGTGTTTACGAACTGCACGTTCCGCTTCAACCGGGCGCCCGCCGCGGGGGCCGTCAATAACACGGCCAGCACGGACCCCACGTTCATCGACTGCCACTTCGAGGCCAACGCGGCCACGGCGGGCAGCGGCGGCGTCTTCGTCAACGACAATTCGACGCTCACGCTGACGGTCTCCGGCTGCACCTTCGTGACCAACACGGCGACGGCCTTTGGCGGGGTGGGCAACCAGTCTACCGGATCCGCCCTGACGCTGAACTTCAGCAACTGCGTCTTTCGCATGAACAGCGCGCTGAACGGCGGCGTGTTCTACATGCAGGGGGCCTCGCTGGGGACCATTGCGGACTGCAAATTCATCGCGAACACGGCGACGACGGCGGGCGGGGTGCTGCAAGCCCGCGCGCTGCCGGCGCAGCAGTTCAAGCGGTGTGTGTTCGCCGGCAATAGTTCGGCCAGCGGCGGCGTTCTTGGCGGCGGGCGTGAGACGGCACAGACCTTTGAGGATTGCGTGTTCAGCGGCAACCGCTCGGCGGCCATCGGCGGCGCGATCGGGGGGGTGGCCAACTTAAGCAGCCATGTCATCCGGCGCTGCACGTTCGCGGGCAATGAGGCGGCCACCAGCGGCGGGGCGATCCACAATTACGGCAGCCTCGTGGCGACGGTTCCGGTGATGGAGAATACGCTGTTTGCCGGCAATACAGCGGGAGCCAATGGCGGGGCGATGTACACGCCCAACACGGCCAGCTATGGCCACCCACTGGTCAAGCACTGCACCTTTGCGGGGAACCGGGCGACGACGAGCGGCGGGGCCGTGGTCTCCGGAGCCGACACCGCGGCGATCACGAACAGCATTCTGTGGGGCAACTCTGCCGGCACGGCCAACGAGATCCACGAGCTGACCGCGGGCAAGGTGGCGATTGGCTACAGCACCGTGCAGGGCGGGTTCGCGGGCACCAGCATCAGCAACACGAGCCCGCTCTTTGCAGGGGGCCCCGCCGGCGATTGGTCTGCGATCAGCACCTACTGGCACACGCTCGGCCAGACGGCCCTGACGGATGTCGGCGCCGGCTGGAGCGTGAATGCCCATGCCGGGATGACGGTGAATCCGAACGCCATCTCCGGCCAGTACCTGCAGTTTGTGATCGCCTCGAACAGCACCGACACGCTCTATGTGTGGGGCAACGCATTGACCAACCGGGCCGGCAGCGCGATCACCACCAACCTGGCGCCCTACCAGCTCAACGACTACGGCATCCTGACTGGCAGCCCCGCCATCGACAACGGCGTCAACGTCGGCGTCGCCACCGATCTGCGCGGGGTGGCGCGGCCGCAGGGGGTGACCTACGACATGGGGGCGACCGAGGGCGCCGTCACCACCACGTCCACGTCCACGACGAGCACGACGTCGACCACCAGCACCACGACGACCAGCAGCACGACCACGAGCAGCACGACCACCACGACGACCGAGGGCACGAGCACCACCACGTCCTCCACGAGCAGCACCACGACGTCGAGCACCACGACCAGCACCAGCACCACATCGACCACCAGCACCACCAGCACCAGCACCACATCCACGACGTCGACGACCAGCACGACCTCGACGACCTCGACGACGACGGCGACGGCGGCGGTGCGTTATGTGGACATTGGCATCGGCGGCGCGGGCAGCCACGACGGCAGCTCGTGGGCGAACGCGCACACGAATCTCAACGATGCGCTGGCCGCGGCGGGTGCGGGCACGAATCTGTGGGTGGCCACGGGCACGTATGCGGCCGGTGCGACCTACCAGATGAAGAGCGGCGTGCATCTCTTCGGCGGATTCACGAGCGGCATGGGCACACTGGAGGACCGGGACTGGGCAACGAACCCGACCCTGCTCGATGGTTCGGACGCCCGCACGGTCATCAACGGAAGTGACAGTGCGATCCTGGACGGCTTCATCGTGACGAACGGCGCAGCCGCCAACGGCGGCGGCATGGTCAACACGTCGGTGTCCCCCACGGTGCGCAACTGCACGTTCATCAGCAACCGGGCCACGGCCGCCGGCGGTGCCGTACACAACGTAAACGAGGCGGCCGATCCGGTCTTTATCAATTGCACGTTCCGCGACAACCGGGCGGTCACCGCGGGGGCCATCAACAATTTGGCGAACACGGATCCCACCTTCCGTGATTGTACCTTCGTGGGCAACGCGGCCACGGCTGGGGCCGGCGGCGTGTTTGTCAATGACAACGCCGCGATCACGTTGACAGTTTCTGGCAGCACGTTTGTGACCAACACGGCGACGACCTTTAGCGGTGTAAGCCACCAGGCCGCGGGCTCCGGCCTGACGTTGAACTTCAGCAACTGCGTGTTCCGTATGAACAGCGCGCTGAACGGCGGCGTGTTCTACATGCAGGGTGCGTCGGTGGGTACCATCGAGGATTGCCAGTTCATCGCAAACTCGGCGACGACAGCGGGCGGGGTGTTGCAGGCCCGGACTCTGCCGGCCCAGACGTTTAAGCGGTGCGTGTTTGTGAACAACAGCTCCGCCAGCGGCGGCGCGCTTGGCGGCGGGCGCGAGACGGCGCAGGTGTTTGAGGACTGTGTGTTCAGTGGCAACCGCTCGAGCGCCACCGGCGGTGCGATCGGTGGCGTCGAGAACGGGAGCAGCCATGTCATCCGGCGTTGCACGTTTGCGGGCAACGAGTCGGCCACCAGTGGTGGGGCCATCCATCATTACAAGAGCCTGACGACCCCCGTGCCGGTGGTCGAGAACTCCCTGTTTGCCGGCAATACAGCGGGAGCCAATGGCGGGGCGATGTACACGCCCAACACGGCCAGCTATGGCCACCCACTGGTCAAGCACTGCACCTTTGCGGGGAACCGGGCGACGACGAGCGGCGGGGCCGTGGTCTCCGGAGCCGACACCGCGGCGATCACGAACAGCATTCTGTGGGGCAACTCTGCCGGCACGGCCAACGAGATCCACGAGCTGACCGCGGGCAAGGTGGCGATTGGCTACAGCACCGTGCAGGGCGGGTTCGCGGGCACCAGCATCAGCAACACGAGCCCGCTCTTTGCAGGGGGCCCCGCCGGCGATTGGTCTGCGATCAGCACCTACTGGCACACGCTCGGCCAGACGGCCCTGACGGATGTCGGCGCCGGCTGGAGCGTGAATGCCCATGCCGGGATGACGGTGAATCCGAACGCCATCTCCGGCCAGTACCTGCAGTTTGTGATCGCCTCGAACAGCACCGACACGCTCTATGTGTGGGGCAACGCATTGACCAACCGGGCCGGCAGCGCGATCACCACCAACCTGGCGCCCTACCAGCTCAACGACTACGGCATCCTGACTGGCAGCCCCGCCATCGACAACGGCGTCAACGTCGGCGTCGCCACCGATCTGCGCGGGGTGGCGCGGCCGCAGGGGGTGACCTACGACATGGGGGCGACCGAGGGCGCCGTCACCACCACGTCCACGTCCACGACGAGCACGACGTCGACCACCAGCACCACGACGACCAGCAGCACGACCACGAGCAGCACGACCACCACGACGACCGAGGGCACGAGCACCACCACGTCCTCCACGAGCAGCACCACGACGTCGAGCACCACGACCAGCACCAGCACCACATCGACCACCAGCACCACCAGCACCAGCACCACATCCACGACGTCGACGACCAGCACGACCTCGACGACCTCGACGACGACGGCGACGGCGGCGGTGCGTTATGTGGACATTGGCATCGGCGGCGCGGGCAGCCACGACGGCAGCTCGTGGGCGAACGCGCACACGAATCTCAACGATGCGCTGGCCGCGGCGGGTGCGGGCACGAATCTGTGGGTGGCCACGGGCACGTATGCGGCCGGTGCGACCTACCAGATGAAGAGCGGCGTGCATCTCTTCGGCGGATTCACGAGCGGCATGGGCACACTGGAGGACCGGGACTGGGCAACGAACCCGACCCTGCTCGATGGTTCGGACGCCCGCACGGTCATCAACGGAAGTGACAGTGCGATCCTGGACGGCTTCATCGTGACGAACGGCGCAGCCGCCAACGGCGGCGGCATGGTCAACACGTCGGTGTCCCCCACGGTGCGCAACTGCACGTTCATCAGCAACCGGGCCACGGCCGCCGGCGGTGCCGTACACAACGTAAACGAGGCGGCCGATCCGGTCTTTATCAATTGCACGTTCCGCGACAACCGGGCGGTCACCGCGGGGGCCATCAACAATTTGGCGAACACGGATCCCACCTTCCGTGATTGTACCTTCGTGGGCAACGCGGCCACGGCTGGGGCCGGCGGCGTGTTTGTCAATGACAACGCCGCGATCACGTTGACAGTTTCTGGCAGCACGTTTGTGACCAACACGGCGACGACCTTTAGCGGTGTAAGCCACCAGGCCGCGGGCTCCGGCCTGACGTTGAACTTCAGCAACTGCGTGTTCCGTATGAACAGCGCGCTGAACGGCGGCGTGTTCTACATGCAGGGTGCGTCGGTGGGTACCATCGAGGATTGCCAGTTCATCGCAAACTCGGCGACGACAGCGGGCGGGGTGTTGCAGGCCCGGACTCTGCCGGCCCAGACGTTTAAGCGGTGCGTGTTTGTGAACAACAGCTCCGCCAGCGGCGGCGCGCTTGGCGGCGGGCGCGAGACGGCGCAGGTGTTTGAGGACTGTGTGTTCAGTGGCAACCGCTCGAGCGCCACCGGCGGTGCGATCGGTGGCGTCGAGAACGGGAGCAGCCATGTCATCCGGCGTTGCACGTTTGCGGGCAACGAGTCGGCCACCAGTGGTGGGGCCATCCATCATTACAAGAGCCTGACGACCCCCGTGCCGGTGGTCGAGAACTCCCTATTTGCAGGCAACCTGGCGGGCGGTAGCGGGGGTGCAATGTACACACCCGCGACGGCCCTGTACGGATTTCCCCTGGTCAAGCACTGCACCTTTGCGGGCAATCGTGCGACGACCAGCGGTGGGGCGGTGGTGTCGGGGGCGGACACCGCGGCGATCACCAATAGCGTCTTGTGGGGCAACTCAGCCACGACCGGCAGCGAGATCCATGAGCAGACCGGCGGCATGGTGGCCA
This sequence comes from uncultured Victivallales bacterium, assembly GCA_964635825.1. Taxonomy (GTDB): domain Bacteria; phylum Verrucomicrobiota; class Kiritimatiellia; order UBA8416; family JAIOPI01; genus CAZWQJ01. The sequence goes on from CAZWQJ010000050.1 coordinate 13,783, forward strand.
TTGGCTACAGCACCGTGCAGGGCGGGTTCGCGGGCACGAGCATCAGCAACAGCAGCCCCCAGTTCGCGGGCGGCCCAAGCGGGGACTGGTCTGCCGTCAGCGCCTACTTGTCGACGCTGGGTCAGACGGCGTTGACGGATGCGGGCGCGGACTGGGGCGTCAACCACTACGCGGGCATGACCCTGAACCCGAACGCGATCGCCGGCCAGTACCTGCAGTTCGTGATCGCCTCGAACAGCATCGACACGCTCTACGTCTGGGGCAACGCGCTGACCAACCGCGCGGGCGGCGTGGTGGCGACCAACCTGGCGCCGTATCAGATCAACGACTACGGCATTCTGGCGGGCAGTCCCGCGATCGATAACGGTGTCAACATCGGTGTCGCCACGGATCTGCGCGGGGTGGCGCGGCCGCAGGATCTGACCTACGACATGGGGGCGACCGAAGGGGCCGTGACGACGTCCACCACGTCGACGACGAGCACCACCAGCACCACCTCCACGTCGACCACCTCGACGACCAGCACGACGAGTACGACCAGCACCACGACGACGAGCACGAGCAGCACGTCGTCCTCGTCCACCACCTCCACCACGAGCACCACGAGCACCACGACGACGTCGACCAGCAGCACGACGAGCACGACGAGCACCTCGACCACGAGCAGCACGAGCAGCACCTCGACGACATCCACCACCAGTACGACGTCGACCACGACGGCAACCGCGGCGGTGCGCTATGTGGATATCGGGGTTGGCGTGTCCGGCAGCCATGACGGAAGCTCGTGGGCGAACGCGCACACGAACATCAACGACGCGCTGGCCACCGTCGGAGCGGGAACCAACCTGTGGGTGGCGACCGGGGTCTACGCCGCGAGCGCGACTTACCAGATGAAAGCGGGCTCGCACCTGTTCGGTGGCTTCGCCAGTGGCATGATGACGCTTGGGCAGCGCGACTGGGATCTCTATCCGACGCTGCTGGATGGCGGTGGCGCGCGCACGGTGATCAACGGCGCCAACAGCGCCATCCTCGACGGCTTCATCGTGACCAACGGGGCCTCCGCGAGCTCTGGCGGCGGGATGGTGAACAACGCGGTGGCGGCCATTGTCCGCAACAGTACGTTCGCGAACAACAGCGCCGTGACGGCCGGTGGCGCGGTCTACGCCAATGGCGAGGGAGCCGATGCCGTCTTTGAGGACTGCAACTTCCTCGACAATCAGGCGGCCAGCGGCGGCGCCGTGTATGACAATGCCGGTTCCGATCCGACCTTCCGGAACTGTGCGTTTGTCGGCAACCGCGCCACGGTCAGCAGCGCGGGTGCCATCCTGGTGGACAACTCCGCCATCACGCTGGTCGTGGATGGAAGCCTGTTCGCCTCGAACTCGGCGGTCACCACAGGCGGCGTCATCTCGCACGGAGCTGGATCGGGTGTGCAACTGCAGATCAGCAACAGCATCTTCCGGGCGAACAGTGCCGTTAACGGCGGCGTGATCTACCAGCAGGGCGCGGCCGGCGGCTGGTTTGCGGACTGCACATTCATCGAGAACACGGCGACGACGGCCGGCGGCGTCACCCAGCCGCGGGGATCGCCGACGACGGCCTACCGGCGCTGCGTGTTTGCGGGCAACAGCGCGCCCAGCGGCGGCGCCATGGGCGGCGGGCGCGATAGTGCCGAGACGTTCGAGGCGTGCATCTTCAGCGCCAATCGCGCGAGCGGAGTGGGCGGCGCGATCGGCGGCACGGAGTACGCGGGGACGTACCAGATCAAGCGCAGCGTCTTCGCGGGGAATGAGTCCGCGGGCGCCGGCGGGGCGGTGCACCACTACAAGAGCTCCACGGTCACGCCGCCGGTGTTTGAAAACTGCCTACTGGCGGGAAATGTGGCCGGCGGCGCGGGCGGTGCCCTGTATGCGCCGGCCACACTCGCCTACGCGGCACCGCTGGTGCGGCACTGTACGTTCAGCGGGAACTGGGCCGCCAGCAGCGGCGGGGCGCTGGTCTCCGGTGCCGATCCCATCGCCATCACCAACTGCATCTTCTGGGGCGACGGCGCGGCCGTCAGCGGTAGCGAGATCCACGAGCAGACCGCGGGCAAGGTGGCGCTGGGGTACAGCACGGTCCAGGGTGGCTTTGGCGGCACGGCCATCAGCACCACCGATCCCAAGTTCGTGGGCGGTCCGGGCGGCACCTGGTCGGCGGTGGGGAGCTATGACTCCATGGCTGGGCAGACGGCGTTGATGGACGCCGGCGCAGGCTGGGGGCTCAACGCGCACGCCGGCCACACGGTGAATCCGGATACTGGCCAGCGGCTTCGGTTCGCGATCGCGTCCAACTCCACCGATACGCTTTACGTGTGGGGCAACGCGCGGATCAACCGTGCGGGCGGGACGGTGGCGCAGGCGGGCGATACCTTCGCCATTCATGACTACCAGCTGGATCGTGAAGCGCCGGCGGCCGATATCGGAATCAACGTGGGCGTGACCACCGACATCCTCGGCGTCGCACGTCCGCAGCTCCATGGCTACGATCACGGCGCGTACGAAACGCGGCTGCTGCCGTGGGTGTCCATCTTCCAGTTCCGCTAATCGCCATCGGCGCGGCGTTAGCGGTGCCGGTGCTGGTCGCGGTAGGCGCGCGGGGCGCAGCCGTACTCGCGCTTGAAGACGTGGTGCAGGTGGCTCTGATCTGTGAACCCCCAGGAGGAGGCGATGGCCTTCATCGGGCTGTCGCTATGGGTCATATCCACGGCGGCGCCCTGGAGGCGGTGGCGCAGCGCGAAGCGGGTGAAGGAGACACCGAGCAGCGACTCAAAGGCGCGCCGGAAGTTGTGGCGATTCATGCCGCAAGCCGAGGCCCCGGCATCCTGCGACACGAAGGTGCGCGACCGCAGGGCGAGGTCGATGGCGGGCGCGATGCGCTCGTAGCCATCGGCGGCGGTGTGGCGGTCCCGGCCCGATGCGGGGCTCGCATCCATGAACAGCAACAACAACTCCAGCAGCAGCAACCGTCTTCGCGCATTCGCGACCTGGCCGTCATCAACCCCGAGCCGCTGAAGGCGGCGGCCGATGTCCAGGACGGTGGCGCGCTGGGCGGTGGTGGTCTGGGGGCGGGCGTGGGCCGCGCGCGTGAAGAGACTCAGCCAGTTCTGGTCCGGCAACTCGCGCAGCACGGTATGGGAGAGCGAGTCCGGCCACACAAACATCACGACCACGTCACAGGGCTGACGCACGACGCGGTAGCCGTTGCGTTCGAAGACGCCGGAGAGCCAGACATCGCCCGGCGACAGTGTTGCCTGCATGGTCTCCCAGTAGCGCTCGACCCGGCCGCGCATCAAGATGCCGATCTCCAGGGCGACGTGCATGTCGAACCACGGCTGCGGATCCACGTGGGCGTAGGATTTGGCAAACCCGGTGATCGGGTGGTCGGCCGAAAGGTGGTAGTCGTACTGCACGACTCCATCGACAATCTTGTGGGTTTCGCGACTCATGGCCGATCTCCCCGAAGCTCCGTCCGTTCCACTTTCAGGCCGGCCGGTATGGTAAGCCCGGATCTCCCCCATCACAAGGGGATCCGCCGACCCGTTGCGCTGGACGGGTGCTTGCGCTATGGTCTCCCGTTTCGTGGAAGAGAACGTTGCAACCCCGAGGATGACCCGCGCCATGAGCAGCCCAGCCCGTCCCCGCATTGTCGCCGGATTCGATTGTATTTTGCATGGTGGCGATTACAACCCGGACCAGTGGCTGCATGCGCCCGAGGTGATCGGGGAAGACTTTCGGCTGATGAAGCTGGCGGGCTGCAACGCGTTCTCGGTGGGGATCTTTTCGTGGGCGGCGCTGGAACCGGAGGAGGGGCGCTACACGTTTGACTGGCTGGACGGGATCATGGACCGCATGGCGGCGGCGGGCAGCAAGGTGTTCCTGGCGACGCCGAGCGGCAGCAAGCCCGCGTGGATGTCGCTGAAGTATCCGGAGATCCGGCGCGTCAGCGGGGCGGGCAGCCGCGATGTCCATCGCGCGCGCCACAATCACTGCTGGACGTCGCCGGTCTACCGCGAGAAGGTGCGCCTGATCAATACGAAGCTGGCGGAGCGCTACGGCCAGCACCCGGCGCTGGCGATGTGGCACATTTCCAACGAGATGAGCGGCGAGTGCTACTGTGAGCTTTGCCTGGGCGCGTGGCAGCAGTGGCTGCGCCAGAAGTACGGCACCCTCGACGCGCTGAACGACGCCTGGTGGACATCCTTCTGGAGCCACCGCTTCGGCGCGTGGGAGGAAATCGAGCCGCGCGATTTCAGCCTCGACGGCATGCGCCTGGACTGGCTGCGGTTCATCAACTGGCAGTTGCGCGATTTCTACCAGTGGGAGGCCAAGCCCCTGCGTGCGGCGACCCCGCACATTCCGATCGTCACGAACTTCATGGGGCTGCACTCGAACGTGGATTACAGCACGCTGGCCGAGATCGTAGACGTGGTGGCGGACGACCAGTACCCCGCCTATGCGCCGGGGGTGGAGACCCTGCCGCGCAAGGCCGCGATGACGGCGTTCAAGGACGACCTGTATCGCTGTTTCAAGCCGGACCGGCCGTGGATGCTGATGGAAAGCTGCACGGGCACGCCGCAGTGGCAACAACCGGCGCGGCTGAAGCGCCCCGGGCTGCACCAGGCGGAGATGTTGCAGGCGCTGGGCCATGGCGCCGAAGGCACCTGCTTCTTCCAGTGGCGCAAGGGCCGCGGCGCGCAGGAGAAATTCCACGGTGCGGTCGTCGATCATGTGGGCCACGAGCACACGCGTGAGTTCAAGACGGTGGCGGCGCTGGGCAAGCTCTACGAGCGCCTCACCGACGTGCTCGGGAGCACCGTGCCTGCGGAGGTTGGGCTGATCTATGACTGGGAGTGCCGCTGGGGGCTGGAACTTTCGGACGGCCCCGATTTCTATCAGGAGGCCTACGCCGAAGTTGCCTTCGACCATTACCAGGCGCTGTGGGAGCGCGGGGTGGCCGTGGATGTGTTCAAGAGCGAGCACGACTTCTCCGGTTACAAGCTGCTGATTGCGCCGCAGCTCTGGTTGCTGAAGCCCGGCGTGGCCGCGCGCCTGCGCGCCTACGTCGAGCAGGGCGGCGTGCTTGTCATGACCCACTACTCCGGCGTTGCCGATGAGTTCAATCGCGCGAACACCGGCGGTTGGCCCGGTCAGGGGCTCGGCGAGGTGCTGGGCATCTGGGATGAGGAAACGGATGTGCTGGGCGAGGGCGTGACCAAGCGCGTGCGCGTCAAGAGTGGTGTGCTGCCCGGTGCGCGGGAGGAGTACGTCGCGCGCCGCGTCTGCGCCGTCGTCCACCTCAAGGGCGCCGAGGCGCTCGCGGAGTATGCCGAGGATTTCTACGAAGGGCACCCGGTGCTGACGCGCCACGCGTTCGGCAAGGGGCAGGGCTACTATGTGGCCGCGCGGATGGAACTCGATTTCCTGCGGGCGTTCTATGCCCGGCTGGAAAGCGAACTCCAGCCTGTGCGCGCGCTGAACACGCACCCGCCCCGCGGCGTCTCCGTGCAGAAGCGCGTGAAAGGCGGAACCACGTTCCTCTTCTTCCAGAACTTCTCGGCGACCCCGCAGCACGTGACCCTCGACCCCGGCGCCCATCGCCGCCTGGCCGACGGCAGCACCGTGCGCGGCGCGCTGGAGCTCGCGCCCTACGGCAGCGATGTGCTGGCGCGCGAATGAGGCGGGCGAACCGGGGCCCGCGCAGAATTTTCGTTCAATGGCAGGCGATGTTCTCGTGGCGATCGCTATGACCGATGACGAATGGGTGATTGTGGACACGGAGACCAACGGGGTCTATCCGCCCATCTGCACCGTTGAGATTGCGGCGCAGCGGATGGTGGGGTGGTCGCCGGTGGGGGAGCCGTTCCGCGTGCTTGTGAATCACGACGTGCCCATCGATCCGGGGGCGCAGGCGGTGCATGGCTACTCGCGCGAGTTTCTGCGCCAGCACGGCACCGACCCGCGCCAGGCGCATTCGGCCTTTCACGCCTATGCCGGCGACTTGCCGCTGGTGGCGTACAACATTTCCTTCGACTGGAACCGCGTGCTGGAGCCGGAATATGCGCGGCTGCAAGTGCCCACCACCGGCCGGCGCGGGTTCTGCGCGATGACGCTCGCACGGCGCACCATCGTGGAAACCCCCAATTACCGGCTCGACACCCTCAAGCGCCACTTTCAACTCGGTGACGAGCGTTCGCACCAGGCCCTGAACGATGTATTCTCAGTCGTGCGGCTCTTCGAGCGCGTGCTCCAGCGGCGCCTCGCGGGCATCGGCCTGCACGATTTTGCCGCCGTCGCCGCCTACTCCCGCAAAACGCCCGTCCGGTCCTGCCAGGATCGGATCCGGGACCTGCTGACGAGCGGTGCGCAAGCTTGACGTGCGCCGCAAGCTGGGGCACGGTGGCGTGTTGATCCTTTACTGGGGGTGTTGATGCCGGTTTCATTTGTGCTCGCTCGTCAGTTCCCGGCGTCCATCCGGCGCCGCGGGGCGGAATACCACCGGCAAGGGAAAGTGGGGGTCACCCTTCAGACGGATACGATTCTGACGGCTCAGGTCCGCGGCACCCGCCCCTACATCGTGACCATTGAGAATTCGGACGACAGCTTCAGTGCCTCCTGCACCTGTCCCTTCTCAGCGCGCGGGGATGGTCCTCCCTGCAAGCACATCTGGGCGACGCTCCTGGAAGCCGATGAGGTGGGGTTCGCGCTTCCCGAGTCCAGCGAGCCGGTGGCGCCGCCGGCGCCCATCGAGGAGGACGGCGACGATGAGTTCGTCGACAACGAACTGAATGCGGCGCTGGCGTCGTGGGGCTATGGGGGCGCCGCGCCGTCGTGGCGGGACCGCCTTGGCTACTTCGATCCCGCGATGGTGGCGGCGGGCTCGGCGCGCACCTTCCCCACGCGTGGCGAAGTGCTGTACGAGCTGGTGAGTCCGGCGGGCCCGGGATTACAGGAGGTTGCGCGCGTGCGGCTGCTCGTGCGCGAGCCCAAGCTGAAGGGCGGGTGGTGCAAGGCCAAGCGGCTGCGCCTCGACGTCGATGCGCTGGATTCCGTCCCGGAGGCCATGGATCGGGAAATCCTGGCGGCACTGGCGGGTGCTGCGGACGAGACGTATTCGGTCAGCGGGGGCGAGCGGTGTTTTGCCGAGAGCTACCGCCTAACCGAGGCGCAGATTCGCCACCTGCTCCCGACGATGGTGGCCACGGGACGCTGTCTGTGGGCGGCGGCGCGCGGCAAGGACGGGCCCCATCCGGTGGCGATGGATCCGCACCCGGCCCCGTGGCACTTCCGCATGGTGGTCTCTCCAGACGGGCGAAACCTGGAGGTCGGGGGCGTCCTGCAGCGGGAGGCGGCGACGCGTCCGTTGCGCGAAGCGGCTCTGATCCTTGGATCGAGCTGGGTCTTGTGGCCGGAGGGCCTGCTGGCCCCGCTGGAGGTGGGCGACACCCTGGCGTGGCTGAAGTTCTGCCGCCACACCGGCGAGCTGCAGGTTCCGGTCAAAGAGGCCGACCGATTCCTGGAAACGATGTACACGAAGTCCACGTTGCCGCCGCTGGACTTGCCGGACTCGCTGCGGGTCGAACAGCGCGTGGCGGTGCCCAAGCCCTGCCTGCGCGTGAGTGCCGCCAAGGAGCCGCTCTGGGGTGGGCCGGCGATGGTGTCGGCGGCGCTGATCTTCGACTACGACGGCGTGCGTATCGAGCCCCACCGTGCCGCCACGTTGAAGGGGTTGTTCCGGGCCGACGAGCGCGTGGCCCTACGGCGCGACGCGGCGGCCGAGCGTGCCCAGATGGATGCCTTGCGAGCCGCCGGCTTTCGCCCGGCGCCGTACGGACAGGAGCGGGATCCCTATGAAATTCCCGCCAGCAAACTGTCCGACTCGCTGATCGAGCTGATCGAGCGCGGCTGGCGCATTGAATCGGCCGGGAAGGCGTATCGCACGAGCGGCACCATCGCCGTCGATGTGCGCTCGGGCGTCGACTGGTTCGATGTGCGCGTGCAAACGGATTTTGGCGGGGTGGCCGCGCCGCTGCCCGCGCTGCTGGCCGCGCTGAAGCGGGGAGAGCGGACGGTGGTTCTCGCCGATGGCTCCATCGGGGTCGTGACCGAGGACTTTCTCCGCAAGCTGGGGCCGCTGCTGCGGATGGGGGCGGCGCAGGGGGAACAGGTGCGCTTCAGCGCCAACCAGGCGGGAATCCTCGACGCGCTGCTGGCGGCCCAGCCGGCGGTCACCTGCGACGAAACCTTTCGCCGCGTGCGCGATGAGCTGCGGACGTTCACCTCGGTGACGGGTGCGGACGCACCGGTCGGGTTTCGCGGCGAGTTGCGCCCCTACCAGCGCGAGGGCCTGGGGTGGTTTCATTTCCTGCGGCGCTTTCACTTCGGCGGCTGCCTGGCGGATGACATGGGGCTGGGCAAGACGGTTCAGGTCCTGGCGCTGCTGGAGCAACGCCGCCAGGATATGGCCAGCGCGGGCGAGCGGCGCCCGTCGCTGGTGGTGATGCCGAAGAGTTTGATCTTCAACTGGAAGCAGGAAGCCGCGCGCTTCGTCCCGAACCTGCGGGTGGTCGACCACACGGGCACGGAACGCGTGCGCGCGGCGGACGTTTCCGGCGGCGCCGACGTGGTGTTGACCACGTACGGCACGATGCGGCGCGACATCGCGCACCTGTCGGCTGTCGAGTTCGACTACGTGGTGCTCGACGAAGCGCAGGCCATCAAGAATGCGTCCGCGCAGACGACAAAGGCGGCTCGGCTGTTGAAGGGGCGCCACCGGCTGGCGCTGAGCGGGACGCCGATCCAGAACCACCTCGGCGAATTGTGGAGCCTGTTTGAATTCCTGAATCCGGGGATGCTGGGTGCGGCGGCCGCGTTCCGCATCGTGGATGGGGCATCCTGGACGGCGGATCCGGAGGCGCGGGTGATGCTGGCGAAGGCCTTGCGCCCGTTCATTCTGCGCCGGACGAAGGGTGAAGTGGCGCGCGACCTGCCGCCGCGTACGGAGGAGACGATCCACTGCGAGTTGGATACGCGCCAGCGCAAGGCCTACGACCAGCTCAAGTTGTACTACCAGCAATCCCTGTTGAAGCGGGTCTCGGAGCAGGGGCTGGCGAAATCCAAGATCCTGGTGCTGGAGGCGCTGCTGCGCCTGCGCCAGGCGGCCTGCCACACGGGCCTGCTGGACCCGTCGCAGACCGGCGAGGGCAGCGCCAAGCTCGACCTCCTGATGGACCGCCTGGCCGAGCTCGCCGAGGAAGGCCACAAGGCCCTGGTCTTTTCCCAGTTCACCAGTTTTCTCGCCATCGTGCGGGACCGGTTGAAGGCGGCCGGCATCGGGTTTGTATACCTCGACGGCAAGACGCGCGACCGCCAGGCGCCGGTCGAGCAATTCCAGCGCGATCCGGCGATCTCGGTTTTCCTGATCAGTCTCACGGCGGGCGGGCTCGGTCTAAACCTGACGGCGGCGGAGTATGTGTTCCTGCTGGACCCGTGGTGGAATCCGGCCGTGGAGATGCAGGCCATGGACCGCGCCCACCGCATCGGCCAGACTCGCCAGGTGTTTGTCTACCGCCTCATCGCACAGGGCACGGTCGAGGAGAAGGTGCTCGAACTCCAGCAAACCAAGCGCGAACTCGCGGACGCCATCATCACCGCCGACAACAGCCTCCTGCGCACCCTCACGCGCGACGACCTCGAACGCCTGCTGGCGTGATTGCCCGGTCGACGGAGCGCCCGGGCCACCTCGCTCGTCTTGAGCGCCTCACTCGGATGGCCTATGGTGCCCGTGCGGCAGGCGACCGCTGGGTGCTCGACCTGGGCTCCGGCAACAATCCCAGTGCCTGCGCGCACGAGTGGCGCTGCGGCCTTCAGCGGCGCATCCGCCGCGTGGCCGCGCGGCTGCTCGGGTGAAGCCGCGGCATGCGGGTTATACCCCATAGCGTGCGTCGAGGAACCGGTGCATTCTCACCTCACTTGGTGTCTCAGAGGAGCGAAGCCCCCGGCACGCGGCGCGCCGGATAGATGGGGAATGAGACAGATGGGAGATCGGCGTGTACGAGTACGCGTACGAGTACGGCGGGGGAAGCCAATCCCATACTCGTACACGTACTCGTACACGCGAATCTCTTCGGGTTTCCTACGGAGTGCATCATGGCGGTGAAATTCAAGGATTACTACGAGGTCCTGGGGGTGGGGCGCAAGGCGAGTGACGCCGACATCAAGAAGGCGTTTCGCATGCGCAACTCATCCGAGTGGAGCGGCTGCGCGAGGAGGTTCGCTTTCCTGCGCGACCGGTAAGCGAGCGTGGCCGGGGTGGCGCCCATCGGTGTTAGATCGTTTCGTCGCGACATCTGACGCAAATGCGTCACATCTTTGTCGTGAGCCTTGTCGCGAGCTT
>CAZWQJ010000051.1:0-24076 GCA_964635825.1 uncultured Victivallales bacterium
GATGAGGCCGCACCAGGCGGTCCCCCGCAAAAGCCTCCACGATCGCGCCCTCGTGTTCGTCGAGGTAGAGCAGCTTCACGTTCGGCCCGGCATCCATGGTAAAGTAGGCCGGCACCCCCGCGCCGCGCAGATCCCACACCTGCCGCATGACGCGCACCGAGTCCGGCAACCAGTATAGGACCGGTGGCTGCGCCGCCATCATCGTCGCGTGCATGGCGAGGGCATTGCGCTCCGCCACGCTCCCCAACGTGGCAAGGTCGCGAGCCGCCAGCGCCGCCCGAAGCACGCGCAGATCCTCCGCCACCTGGCGCGGCCACCCGCCGTAGAGTGCCGAGGTGCTCACGGTGCGCTGCATCGCGGCACGCGAGCCCACCCCCTTCTCCGCATCCGTCAGCACCAACAGCGCGATCCGCAACTCCGGCCACTGCAAGCCCAGCGGCTCCGCAAAAGAGTCCATCCCGTCGTCCGCACAGCCCGCGTGCCACTCCACAAACCCGTCGAACACCGACCGGCACGCACTCCCACTGCCCAGGCGCGCCAAAATCGAAAGTTCGCGCGCGGAAAGGCCCCAGCCGAAGTACCGGTTCAACGCCAGCACCAACGCCGCAAAGCCGGATGCCGAGGACGCAAACCCCGCCGCCGTCGGTACCGTGTTGCGCGCATCCACTTCAAAACCATCTCCGGGCTGCGGGCGAAAGAGATCGAGAAAGCGGCTGACACGCTGGACAAACCCGCTGTCCGCTTCCAGAGCCGTGCCGTTGAGGGTGACGCGATCCACCTTGCCTCCGTGCCGAAGCCGTACGTGGGAACCCAATTTCCCCAGCGACATCGACAGGCTGGACGTCACCGGCAGATTCAACGCCTCGTTGCGCTTCCCCCAGTACTTGCACAGCGCGATATTGGAGGCCGCAAAGGCCTCGCCTTCCACGCCAACCGGTTCGAATTGTCGCCCCGCCAGCACCGCCCACACCACATCCGCGGCCGTCTTAATCATGGTCGCCCCCATCGAGGCGAACGCCTTCGCCCGATACCGCCACGTCGAGACGCTCTCCCGGCAGTGCACCCACCGCATCCCCCACGCCAATCAGGCAGTCTCCCAACCCCGACCCCGATATCTTCGCACCCAGGATCCCTGGCGCGTCACGCATCGCCTGGAGGATTTCCCGGAGGCGCGCATTGCACACGCCCAGTGCCTCCATCAGACCCTGCCCCATCGACATCAGCGCCCCCACCTGCGGCCACTCGCCAGCCGCAATGGCCGACTCGGCCGCTCCCGTCACGCGATCCATCGCCGCGTAGATTCCCGCAACCGCTTCCGGTTGCGCCCGCTGCAGGCCATCCACCCGCGCAATCACCGCCGCCGTCTTCTCTTTGGAGCCCGAGTACACCACCGTCAGGGGCATCGCACTCGCCACCCGTTTCAGCGCCAGCGGCTGAAAACGATAGGAGACGATGCCGCCCAGCACGCTCGCCGCCACATCCGTTCCCGATCCTACACCTTGCACATGCCGAATCACGGCCAGTCCGCGCCGATGCAAGTCCGCCGCCGACACCGCCCGGCCCGACAACCCATCGAGCGCCGCCAGAGTCGCCACCGTCACCGCCGCGGACGACCCCAGCCCCAGGTCATCGCGAAACTCGGATTGAATCCGCAGATCCACACCGCCCGTCAGCCCGGACCGGCCCTCCGCCACGCACGTGGCCACGAAGGAGAACGGCGGAGACGCATCGAGCGCATCCAGCGCCATGGAGCGCTCGCCCAATGCGGAATGGATAATCACACGGTCGTCCGGACGCGCCGTGGCAGTCACCCGCAGCCGTCGATTGACCGCGGCACACAGAGCCCGGTGCCCATGAAGCACCGCATGCTCGCCAAACAGCATCAGCGTGCCGGGTGCGGACGCTGTTACAACGCGGTGTTGTGGTGAAGCCATTGGCTTATCGCTCACCCCACGATGCGCGCGCCCAGCGGCTCGCCACGCACCGCCACCAACTCATACCCGTAGCGCTTGCACAGGTCCACCGGTGGCCGCCGCGAGGCCACGAGCACGATCCCGCCCGCATCCCCCCCGACCGCGCCGGCTCCGCACGTCTTCGCCGCGGCGCCCCAGGATTCCACATCGGCAATGAACTGCTGCACGCGAGCCGGCACCACCCCGATGCGCGCCAGCAAGCGGTGGTTGCGCCGGATCGCCCGTTGCATCGCCGCCAGATCCCCCTGCACCAGCGCCACCTCAAACTCCCCCGTCACCTCCGTAAACTCATCCCAAATCGTGCTCGTCTCGAAATTCCGCGCGACTTCCACCACGCATTCACCGGTCGTCGTCGCCGGGGTCCCCGTCTGAACGAGAAACATCGGCCCGCTCGGTAGCGGTAGGCTGCGCGTCTCGCCATTCTGGAAGCGCACACAGCCGCCGTGCAGCGACATGTAGGAGTCCACCCCGCTCGCCCGCCCATGCTGCATGTTCTCCACTTCCATGCTGTACCGGTAGTGCCACTCCGGCCGGAAATCGACCCGGAAAAAGTGACCGATCGCCCGCAGCTCACTGAGCACCGTCGCCGCCGAGGAGCCCAGCCCGCACCCGATCGGAATGTTGGAGAACAACTCCACATTGACGCCCCGCTCCAGCTTCAAATGCAGTCCATCCAGCAGCATGATGAAGGCATACTGGAACAACTCCACCGGCTTGTGCAGCACATCGCGTATCCCAAGGTGCCCCTCGAGAAAGAGTCGGTAGCTGTCCCCAACCCGCCCCCGAATGTCCCGCAGCGCCCGCAACGTGAACGACTCGGCGTAGTTGAAGTTCCCCAGATTGAACGAGATCGTATCCGTGTCCGCGGGCGATACAATCGCCTGCGCGCTGCGATCGATGGCCATCGCCACCGCCGGACAGCCGTAGACCACGGCGTGCTCGCCGCTCAAGATCAGTTTGCCGGGGGCAATCGCTTTCATGCGCAACGCTCGTATCGCCGCTTATGGCCTTCCACGCCACCGAACCGGTAGGGCCCGGTGCGGTACTGCGCGAACACGTAGGTCCAACCGTCCTGCGGCACCTTTAAATTAAAAATGTCTTCGTATTCCTGAACCGATAGCTCGGTCCGCGTATCCAGCAAACTCCGGTGGTGGGCGGTCAGCAGCCACTCCCGATACCCGGGCTGCACCACCCCTCCAAAGAACTCGGCCATGCACCCGGATCCATAGCTGAACAGCCCGATCCGTCGCCCGCCCAGATCCTCCGGGCAGGTATCCAGCAAACTGCAAAGCCCCTCAAAGAGCGATGCGGTATACGTGTTCCCCGTCAGCCGGTTGTAGCCCAGACTCTCGCTCACGGCGGTATCCACAGCGCCGTCCGGCACCGCCCCATTCCCCGACGCTTTCAGCAGCCGTTCGTGGGCTTTGCGGGCCAGATTGGTGAAGGGGAGATGATAGCAACAGCGCGAAAAATCGTCAAGGCGACGGCCCGTCTGCTCAGCATAGCGCTGCCAGGCCGACTCCGCCGCCCCCAGATACAGCCGCGTGGAATATTTGCCATCGACCAGCGCCTCGTCCCGGTAGTTCGGGCGCCAGAAGTCCATCACGTCCTCGGCATGCAGGCCGCTGGCATCGTCCAGCACGAGAATTCGCGGGTCCACGCCCACCAGCATCGCCACCGCGCCGCATCCCTGCGTCGGCTCCCCCGGACTGCCCAACTCGTAGCGCGCAATGTCCGAGGCCAGCACCAGAGCCAGCTTGCCGGGCCGCCGCGCCATCATCGCCGCGGCAAACTGCAGGGCCGCCGTCCCGCCATAGCAGGCCTCTTTGATCTCCACCACCCGACACTGCGGCGAAAGCCCCAGCAGGCCGTGCACGAACAGCCCCGCCGCCTTCGACTGGTCGATGCCCGACTCCGTCGCAAACAGCACCAGCTCAATGCGCTCACGGTCGAGGCCCTGAAGCAACGGCTCAGCCGCGCTCGCCGCCAGCGTCACCACATCTTCATCCGGCGGCGGCACCCCCATACGCTCCTGGCCAAGCCCAACCCGGAATTTGTCGTACTCCACGCCCCGCCGCTCCGCCAGCGCGGCCAGCGGCAGATAGTACCGCGATGTGTAGAAACTGATGCGATCGATCCCGACATTCATCCGTGGTGCCTATCCCCCCCAGCCCCCGTCGGAGCCAGCAAGGCCGCATTCCCCACCAACGCCTCCACCGTCCGCACCCCCAGCAAGAACATCGCCGTGACGAACTCGCGGCGCAGCCGCCCGATCACCTCGACCACCGCTCGCTCCGACTCCAGCGCGGCATCCAGCAGTGGTCGCGCCGTGCCACACAGCGAAGCCCCCAGAACCATGGCCTTCACCATCTCCACCCCATCCCGGATGCCACCCGACGCAATCAGCGTCACGCGTTCACGCAGCGGATTCAACTCGCGCAACGCCTGCGGCGTCGGGATCCCCCAGTCCTGGAAGAGTCGCCCCAACGGCTCGAAGCCGACATCGGGCCGGCGCCGCGATTCGATCCGGCTCCACGACGTCCCCCCGCTTCCGGCCACATCGAGGTACCGCACCCCCTGCGCCAACAACAGGTCCGCATCCACCCGCGAAATCCCGGCCCCCACTTCCTTCACGATCACCGGATAGCCCACGTCCCGCACCACTCCCCCGATGCGCGCCGCCAGCCCTGCAAAATTGGTGTCGCCCTCGGGCTGCACCGCTTCCTGCAACGGATTCAAATGCAGGATCAGCCCATCCGCCCCAATCGCGTCTACGGCCTCGCGGCACGAAGCCACCGTGAACCCGTAGTTCAGTTGCACGGCCCCCAGATTCGCCAACAACAAAATGTCCGGCGCTTGCGCGCGCACTTGAAAGCTGTCCAGCGCGGGCGGATGCGTGAACGCCACCCGCTGTGACCCCACCCCCATCGCCACGCCGCAGGCCTGCGCCGCCGTTGCCAGGTTGCAATTGATTCGCCGCGTGATCGCGTGGTCCCCGCCCGTCATCGACGAAATCAGCAGCGGAAACTCCAGCCGCTTCCCCAGAAAGGTCGTCGAGGGATCGATCTCACGCAGATCCAGCTCGGGCAGGGCCCGATGCAACAGGCGCACTTCGTCAAAATAGCGCCGCTCCCGATCCGCCCCAGGATCCTCGGCAATCACGCGCAGGTGCTCCACCTTGCGCTCGTTGACTGCGTCATCCATCGGAGCGGCGCTCCAGCGATACGTGCGCGCGCATGAGTTCACCCCGGTTCGTCTGCGCCGCCAGCAGGGAAAGCTCCCCGCACCAAACCGCGGCCCCGCAGAGTGCCGCCAGGCGGCGCGCGTTCGCACCCGGCTCACGCGCCTCCATGCAGCCCATGCGCGTCATCGCGTCCACCACATACGGCTCACGCTTGCCACTGCCCACGCTTCCCACAATGATGCTCGGGAGCGTCACCGACATGTACAACCCACCCGCCACCGCCTCGGCATGCGTGATCCCCTGCGACCCCTCCACAATGTTCGCCGCGTCCTGCCCCGTCGCCAGATAGAACCCCAGCAGCATGTTCGCGTAGTGCGCATTCGCACTGCGCACACCACCCGCCAATATGCTCCCGATCAAATTCTTCTTCACGTTCAGATCCGCCACGCGCGCGGGAGTCGTCTTCAGCAACGACTCGCAGACCGCATCCGGGATCACCGCCTCCGCAACCACGTAACGACCCCTACCCAAAATCCCGTTGACGGCCGACACCTTCTTGTCGCAGCAGTAGTTCGCGGAGATGGACACATAGGATAGATCCGGATACTCGCCCAGGACCCACTCCATGACACGATCGGCGGCCATGGTCACCATGTTGTGGCCCGCCGCGTCGGCCGTGTGCAGCTCGATCCGCAGGTAGAACAGCCGCCCGACGATCTGCGAGTGCAGGTCGATCAGCCGCCCGAAACGCGTCGTGCGCGCCACCACGGCCTCCAGCTCGGCGCGGCGCGCGAGTAACGCATCGCGAACCCGGCAGGCGTCCACAGCCGTACGCGCCTCGAACACCACCGAGCGCGCCATGCGCTCATCCGCCACCACCACCCGGATCCCCCCGCACGCGCGCGACACCTTCGCGCCACGGTTGGTCGAGGGCCACAGCGGGCGTTCCAGCGTGGCCAGCGGCACGCGCACCGACTCCGTCAAAACGGGCCCGGTGACCGCGATCGGCCCCACCCACTTCATCGGAATCTGTGCCGCACTCTCGGAATCGCTCATACCGTCCGCACGCTTGCTCACCAGGATTCCCACGCGCTGCCACCGATATCAAGGAACCAGCGCGGACTGTCCGACCCCAGGTCATACCAGAGCCAGGTGGTATCGGAGTATCGATAGAGATACGGGTACTGGGTGGATGAGGTCCACCAGAAATCGGCCATCTCGCTGTCCCAGAACGTCACGCTGGACGGGTCGTTGCCGAATGCATAGACCCAACCGTGCTCCTGCTGATACACCCACGGGTCCAGCGGGACGTAGAAATAGCCAAACCACGGTGACCATGCCCACCCGCCGTTCAGGTGAACGCTGCCATCCCAGCGCCCCCCGATCTGCGCCACGGCCACGTTGTCCACGTCCTTGCCCCCGGCCCTGCTGAAATCGCCACCAACAAACAGCTGCCCCAACCGGTTGATGACCAAGTCGCGCGCGCGATCGTTCAGGCCGATCCCCATGGGCTCCCATGCCGAGCCGTTCCAGCGGGCGATGCGGCGCACCGACACCGAACTGCTGTTCGTGAACTGTCCGGCCGCGTAAATGACGCCGGCCGGATCCACGGCCAACGCCTCGACATCGTCGCCAAACCCGGCGCCAATGGCACTCCAGGTCGTCCCGTTCCAACGCGCAATGCGCTTCACCGCGGCCCCACCCGCGGTCGAAAACTCGCCGCCCGCAATCAGCGCGCCGCTTGCATCCAGCGCGAGTGCCTCGACATCGTCATTCATGCCGGCGCCCAAGGCACTCCACGAACTGCCATTCCAGCGGCCAAGGCGGTTCACCACCACACCCCCCGCATTCGTGAATTGCCCGCCGGCATAGACCACACCGCCGGTCGCCGTCTGCAACGACTGCACCGGCCCGTCAATGCCCACGCCCAACGCGCTCCACGAGGCCCCATTCCACCGCGCAATGCGGTTGACGATCACCCCGCCCGCCAACAGAAAATCGCCGGCCGCATAGACGTTGCCACTGCCGTCCGCAGCCAGCACTTCCACGTCCCCATCCGTCCCGCTTCCCATCGCACTCCAGGACGTCCCATTCCAGCGCGCCACATGGTCCACCTTGACCCCGCCCGCGCGGGTGAAGGACCCGCCCGCATACAGGATCCCCCATGGGTCAACCGTTAGCGACTCGACATCGTTATCCATCCCGGTGCCCAACGGGCTCCAGGCCGATCCCGTCCAGCGCGCGATGAAGGCCGCGGCCACCCCACCCGCATTCGTGAAGTCGCCGCCCGCATACAGAGTCCCGTCAAAGCTCACCGCCAGCGCCCGCACCAGCGCATTCATTCCGCCAGCCATCTTGCCCCAATCGTCATCGCTGAACGTGGGGTCGATTCGCACCGGGTACGTCGCACCCGCATCCTCAACTTCCAAAACCAGCCGCCGCTCGCCCGCCACCGTCAGCCGCGATGCCAGCGTCCGGTTCTGCGCGTCTGTCACATGCAGCCGCGAATACGCCAGGGCGCGACCGGTTCCGTCCATCCGCAAGATCGCCCCGTCGGTCGCCTCCTCGGCGCGCGCCCCATCCAGTTGCAGTTCCACCTGCAGCGCCCCAGCCCCCGCCGGTGACGTCGCCACGACGAAGTCCTGGCGAATCCCGTCGGCGCTCACGCTGTACTCCTCCACCACCCCATCCCGCACCAGGCGAGCCTGCAAGCCCGACACATTCACCACGCCACTGGCCGGCAGGCGCGCCAATTCGCTGCCGCTCCGCCCCAAGGCGCTGGCGATCAGTCGCAGCTTGCCGCCCCCCTCATCCTCTGAGGTCGAACGCAGCCACAAGCCCTCGGGCGTCGCTTCCCCTTCCAGTCGCTGGAAACGGCACGACAGCACCGCCCCGCTCCCACTCGCACGCACAAGGGCCACGCCATCGGGATCGCGCGCCTGCGCCGCCGCCCCAAGTTGCCCCCACGATATCGGAGCCGCCCCCGTCGCACCGATGCCTGGCGCCTGTGCGTGTCCATCTGCACGGGCACCCGCCGGCAGCAGACCGGCCAGCATGATCGCCGCCATCCAGATCGTGGTTCTTTTCATGATTGCACCTGCCCTCAAGCCGTCGCCACCTCGCACCGGACTTGTCTCACCATTCAGCTCGTAGTGTACATCGGCCCATGGCTCGTCCGCAAGGAAGGCTGCGCCTCACCTTCTGCGCCAAAGGCTAACTTGCTTTGTCCATTGCCCCCAGCCCGCGGACTCTCAGGCGAACCGCAGCAGCCCCATGCGTTCGGGGTTGCCCGCGCCCACTTCATAGCCCTTGCACCACGACACGGCGTGATTGCGCTTGATCGGTGCATTCGAGGCCAGGTTCAGCCGCCAGACGTCGCCCGCTCGCGGTGGGGCCACTCCCAGCGCCTTGAATGGCAGCCTCAACGTCATCGACCACCCCGCACGATCGCACTGGCCAGACGTCACGCAGGGCGGGGCCAATTCCACCGCGCGCAAATCGTGCGCCTGGCGCCCCTCACAGCGAAGATCGCGCATGACCGTCGACGCCCCCAGCGGAAGCGCGCTCCACTGGCGCAGGCGCCGCCCCGCGTTCTCCGTATCCAGCAGCACCCGCATGATCCCCCCCAGGTCAGGGTGCCCTTCGAGTTGTTTCCAACGGGCCAAGCGTTCCCGACCATCCACGCCTCGTTCACGCAGGGACACCTCCAACGCCTCGCCATCCCGCCGCACGGAGCACTCCTGCTGCAGCCCCTTGTCGCGTGGGATCGACTCGAAGAATCCCAGAAAATCGGCCCACGCAAATCCGCCGTAACCAAAGCAGTTGTCGTGCGTCATGGGTTGCCAATCCGCCCATTCCGCGCCGCAGGTGATCGTGGGCGGCTGCAGCCAAGCCAATTCGCGGTCGAGATAGTCCACCCATTCCTGCAGCGGCACCTGCCAGCGCCCCGCCGGCGCCATCGCCAAGGCCTCGCCCGCCTGCGCACGCGCCGCGCCCAGCAACGCTCCAGCCTTCCGCAAATCACGGGGACTCCACACCCGCCACGGCCGAACATGCCGCCGGATATCGTTGTACGTCTTCACGGACTGCGCGTAGCGCTCAAAGGGCCGCCGCGGATACCCCGCCGCCAGCAATCGCCGCAACCGCTTCAGCGCGGCGATATCCGGCTCCGGCGCATGCGGCTCCTGCATGTGAATATCCGGGGCCCCATGCGCGCGCACAATCCGGCGGATCGCGTCCAGGTGCTCGATCGACGCCGTCACCGTTCGCAGCGCCGCCGCCGGTGCCAGCGGAAAATAGAGCCGGAACAGGGCGATCCCCGCCAACAGATCGTGCGCGCAAACCACCGCCAGGTTCCGGTTCGACGCCACTTCCGCCACCCACGCGTCACCCATGTGCCGTCGTAGCGCGGTCGCCGCTTTCAGGCTCCCCTCTCCCAGCTTCAACATCTGTTCCGCCAGCACCCTCGGATTGCGAGCCGTCTTCACCGTCGTCGGATCCGCGTAGTCGATCAGCGTCTGGAGATCCTCCGGGTAGCTCGCCCCTGGACGCGCCTTGCTGATGAAGCTCCACAACACCCGCGGCCCCTCCCGATGCTGCCGATTCAACAGCACGTTCGCCGGCGGATGAAACAACGGATGCTGCGAAAGCTGGCGCCGCGAGTCCGCCGCATACCCTTCATGCGTCGTGAGCGGGCACTGCTCCATGTGCAGAATCGCCGCCCGCGAACTGTCACGCGTCGCCGCCACCACCTGCCGCCCCACCCGCGCCGGCACCCCCAGCCGTTCCGCTTCGCGCGCAATCCACCCCGCCTCCTCGTAGCGCCCACCCCGCACCACGTCCACCGCCGCCTCCAAATGCCCGCGATTCATCCGCGCCAACGCGCGCTCCGACTCATCGATCACCGCCCCCGAATCGAACGTGTCCGCCAACAGCTCCACCCGCGTGTGAAAATTGAACCCGTCACTGCCCACCGCCCGGATGCGGTTGACCAGCCGATACACAAACTCCGCATCCGACCACAGCCGCCGCGAGATGTTCGAACCACAGTTGTGGCACGGCCCGATCAGGTAGTTCCACTCGACCTCCAGATCGTGCGCCGCAAAGGCGTCTTTCCACTCGCGGATGCGGGAATCCGCGCAGGGATACAGGTAGGCATCCATCGTATCCATCACCTTGTGGCTCACCATGCTATGGCCCGGATACTCGGCGATCCAGCGGCACAAGGTCTCCGGCAGCGTCATGTACCAGAGCCGGAACAGCAGCGCCGGCGGTCGCTTCATCCCCCCCAGCACCGGCAGCAGCACCTCGCGACAAAAATCTGTGCTGTTGGACGCCGCCTCAAAATTGACCATCAGCCGGTCCAGCCCCGGCAGCTGCGCAAAAAAGCTCACATACTGGTCACGCAGAAACGCGTACGCGTCCGGATGCCGGAAGTCCGCGATATCCGCTTTGATGTCCTTTGGCATGTAATACGGGAAGCCCACATCCCGCGCCAGCTCGCCCGGAAGCTTGGAAATGTACTGTTGCAGCAGCGTCTCCAGCCCGTAGCGCCGCGCCGTCGACAGGAACACATTGAAGTGGGCGCGGTTCTCCGCCCGCGCCTCCGCCGGCACCGCCGCGTAGCGCTCGTGGCGGCCGTAATCCCCCAGGAACGTGAAGGGGTTCAGATCCGTGTAGATCGCGATCCCGTTGAAGTGCCGCCGCACCAGCTCGCGGCAAAGGTCCGCCCAGAACCGCGCCGTGTAGCGCGTCACCGCGTGCGCACCGCGCTTGCCCGGTCGCACTATCTCGTGCTTGTAGAACCGCCGATGAAAGCGCAGCCGGCGCGTCAGTGTCGCGCCGCGCGAGGCCACCAGCTCCGGCACCGCCAGGAGCGCGCTGAGCCGCGCCGCCCGCGTCGAGGCCGCCACCTGCACCGTCCCCCCGCGCCGCTGCAATCGGTAACCATCCGTCCCGAACGCGTCCGCTCCTGCCGACTGAAACTCCACCTTCAACTCGCCGGCGTACAGGTCTCTCCCTCGAAAGACGGCCCCGCACTCCGCCAGCGTCTGGCAGTCCTCCAGGGATGTGACACGGAACTCGGCGGCAAAACGACGTCGCGGATCGGCGGCTATGTCCATGCCGCTATGGCATACCCGCCGCCACCCGCCCGATCAAGCCCATTCGCCGGATGGACAAGCGCCACACGTTTGCTATCGTACGCAACTCTTGGAACCATCATGCGGACACTGCGACTATCCAGTTTTGGCGTACAGGGATCCGTCGGCGACGGACTGACCCCGGAACTCGTCATCGATGTGGCCGCCGCCTTCGGCACCTTTCTGGAACGAGGACCCGTTCTGGTCGGGCGCGATACGCGGCAATCCAGCCGCATGTTCCATTCGGCCGTCGTCTCCGGCCTCCTCTCCACCGGTTGCGATGTCCTGGATTTCGGCGTCTGCCCAACGCCCATGCTACAATTCTCCGTCGGTCCGTTTGGCGCCGCCGGGGCCATTTCCATCTCCGGCGGTCACAGCCCCATGGGCCACAACGCCCTCCAACTCATCGGCGCTCACGGCGCCTCCATCGAACCGGTCGTCGGCGAAACCGTCCTCGATATCTACCATGCCCGCGATTTCACCAAGGCCCCCTGGAACCGCCTCGGTAACCTCGCCTCTCCCCCAGACTTCGCCGGCCCCTACTTCGATAGCCTCGCCGCGCACCTTCAGGTGGAGGACATCCGTCGGGCTGGCCTGACCGTCGTCATCGACCCCGTCAATGGCGCCGGCTGCCGGTTCATCAAACCCTTCGCCGAACGCCTCGGCCTGCGCCTGCTGCCCGTTAACGATGTCGAATCCGGCTACCTCGCCCACGATCCAGAGCCCCGCCCCCGCAATGCCCGTCAGGCCGCCGCACTCATGTCCCACATCCCCGCCGCCATCGGCTTCATCTCCAGCAGCGATATGGGCCGCCTCTCCCTGGTCAGCGAAAGCGGCGAAACCGCCAGCGAAGAATACACCTTCCCTATCATCGCCAACCATGTCCTCAGCCGCCAGGGCGGCGTCGTCGTCACCAATTGCTGCACCACCCGCACCGTCGATGACGTCGCCGCCAAACACGGCGCCACCGTCGTCAAGACCCGCGTCGGCCAGGCCTACGTCATCTCCGCCATGGCCGACGAGAATGGCGTCATCGGCGGCGAGGGCAACGGCAGCGTCGCCCTCCCCACCTTCAGCCGCGGATTCGATGCGTTTCTGATGATGGGGCTCATCCTCGAAGCCATGGCCACTCGCGGCGCCAGCGCCTCAGACTTGATCCGGGACCTCCCGCGCTACCACATCGTCAAGCGCCAGGCCGCCGGCGAAGCCCACCGCGGCTACCGCGCGCTCGATGCCATGGCCGATGACGCCAGCTGGCACGAGGGCGGAACCCTCAGCGCGCTCGATGGCCTGCGCGTGGATTGGGAAGACGGGTGGCTGCACCTGCGCGCCTCTCAAACCGCTCCCATCGTCCGCATCATTTCGGAATCCCGCGACAAGGATCTGGCGGAAAACCGCGCGCTGAATGCCGCCCGCCTCCTGGAGCATCTGCTGTGAAGGACTACCTCAAGGTCGGCATCTCCGGCGTCCGCGGCATCGCCGGCGAAACGTTTACACCCCAACTCGCCGCCGCTTTCGCGCGCGCCTTCGGCTCCTATGTCGGGCGCGGCACCATCCTCGTCGGGCGCGATACCCGCTCCAGCGGCGTCATGTTCGAACATGCCGTCGTCGCGGGTCTGCAAAGCGCCGGCTGCCAGCCCATCATGGCCGGCATCGTCCCCACGCCAACCCTCCTCTATCTCACTCGCCGCATGAACGCCCGCGGCGCCATCGCCATCACCGCCAGCCACAACCCCGCCCCCTGGAATGCCCTGAAGTTCATCGATAACAACGGCCTATTCCTCTCGCCATCCAAGGCCATGGAGTTCTTCGACGTCTACCACCAGGGCGACTTCCACGTCGTGCCCGAAGCGGAACTGCGCAGCGCCACCCCTCTCGCGGACCCCATGGGCGGTCACACCGAGGCCGTCCTCCGCTATGTGGATCTGGCCGCCATCCGCCAGGCCCGCTTCCGCGTGGCCGTCGACTGCTGCAACGGCGTCGGCGCCGTCCATACCCGCGCTTTCCTCGAACGCCTCGGCTGCACCGTGTTCACCTGCGGCGACGCCATCACCGGATCCTTCGACCGCGAGCCCGAACCTATTCCCGCAAACCTCCGCACCTTGAGCGATCTCGTCCGTTCCAGCGCAAGCGTCATCGGCTTCGCCCAGGATCCGGACGGCGACCGCCTCGCCCTCATCGATGAACAGGGCGTCGCCATCGGCGAGGATCTCACCGTCGCCTTCGGGGTTCGACAGGTTCTGGATGGACACACCCGCGGCCCCGTCGTCGTGCACATGTCCACCAGCCGCTGCGTGCGCGACGTCGCCGAAGCACGTGGCGTACCCGTTCATCTCTCGCGCATCGGCGAAATCAACGTCACCGAGGCCATGATGGCCGTCGGGGCCGTCGTCGGCGGTGAAGGCAATGGCGGCATCATCATCCCCGCCATCCACCCCTGCCGCGACAGCTTCGCCGGCATGGCCGTCATCCTCGAATTGCTCGCCGCCACCGGCAAATCCGTTTCCGCACTACGCGCCGAAATTCCGCGCTACTACCTGCTCAAGGAAAAGATGACCATCCGCGGAGAGGTGGCGGTCGGGATCCTGCGCGCCCTGCGCCAGCACTACCAGCATGAGCGCATCAACCTGCTCGATGGCGTCTTCGTGGATTTTCAGGATCGCTGGCTCCACGTTCGCATGTCGAACACGGAACCCATCCTGCGGCTCACGGCGGAAGCCCCAACCCTCGCCATCGCCCAGTCGATGATCGCCGAACTCCGCGCCACCATCGACACGGTAACCGCCGCCTCAGCGGCGCGGGCGTGAACCACCACTCCGGCGCGGGCCGCCACCGCCGCGGCGCGGCGGACCCCGGCGCGGCCCACCCCGGCCACCACCGCCGCCCTGGCGGCGCTGCTCGTGCGCTTCATGCTCGGCCGCATCGTCCGCAAAATGGTGCGTCTCGCCCCGAATCGGCGGCGGCAACGGAACCAACAGCGGCGCCTCAGGCTGCCGGCAAACCAACGGCTCCCCAATATACTTCTCGATCTCCGGAATGATGAACGACTCGTCCTCACACGCAAACGAGATCGCTGTCCCTTCCGCACCCGCTCGCCCCGTGCGGCCGATCCGATGCACGTAATCGTCCGCCTCGTATGGGAAATCGAAATTGATCACATGCGTGATGCTGTCCACATGCAGCCCCCGCCCGGCCACGTCGGTCGCCACCAGCACGGACACGCGCCCTTCCTTGAAATCCTCAAGAATTCGCAGGCGCTTCTTCTGGTCGATAGCCCCGGATAGCAGCCCGCACGGTATGCCGTAGCGCAGCAGGTGATCCGCCAGCCGAAGCGTGCTGTCACGCCGGTTCCCGAAAATCAGCACCCGCTTGCACGCCGGCTGACGCAGCAGGTTGTACAGCACCGTGAACTTCTCCCGGCTGGACACCACGTACACCAGCTGCATCACCGTATCCACCGCCACCTGCTCCGGCGCCACCTCGGCCAGCACCGGATCCACCATCCATTGCGACGCCAGGCGCCGCACATCCTCCGACAGCGTGGCGCTGAACAGCAGCGTCTGGCGCTCCTTCGCGGGTGGCATGCGACGGATGATCGAGCGCACGTCCGGAATGAACCCCATGTCCAGCATCCGGTCCGCTTCGTCGATCACCAGCGCCTCCGCCAGGTGCAGATCCACAATCCCCCGCCGCAGAAAATCCATCAGGCGCCCGGGTGTCGCCGCGATGATGTCAGCGCCCGACTCCTGCATCGCGCGCGCCTGCCGATCGAAGTCCATGCCGCCATACACGGCCACGCAACGGAAGGGGCAGTACTTGCCCATCGCCGCCGCGTCGTGCGCAATCTGAATCACCAACTCGCGCGTCGGCGCCAGGATCAGCGCCCGTACCACCCCCGCACGCCGCTCACCCGCCGCCGGACGCTTCAGGAACTGCGCAAATACCGAAATCAGGAAGGCCGCCGTCTTGCCGGTTCCCGTCTGCGCCTGCCCCATGATGTGGTGGCCCTGCAGCGCCGGCCCCAGTACCTTCGCTTGAATCCCCGTGCAGTACTGGAAACCCGCATCCTGCACCGCATGCATGATCTCCGCAGGCAGATCAAAATCATGGAATCGAGACGCCCCGTCCTTCGGGGCGACCACGAACGAGTCCGGCGACCACGGGGCCGCCGGCGGCTCTACCGGACGCGCATGCCGCGACGCCACAGGCGCATGCTCGGAACGCGGACCTTGCGGACGGGATTTGGGCCGCGAATCTCGCGGCGGCACGGCGTGCGGCTCACGCGCCGGCTTTGCGGCCGGCACCGCCTGCTCGGCACGCTTCTCAGGCTTGGTTCCCGCCGCACGCGCCGGCACCGCCGACGTATGCGAGGAGTCCCGTTTCTTCTTGTCCGAAGCCGCACCGCGCCCGAAGACGCGGCGGGCAAGTTTCTTGAGAAGCTGCTTAACCATAACGGCGGGAATCCAGAGGACTTCCCTCCTCGGAAGTCCAACGGAATCCTAGCGCTTCGAAAACTGGAAGCGCTTGCGGGCGCCGGGCTGACCGGGCTTCTTGCGTTCCTTCATGCGCGGATCGCGGGTCAGGCAACCGGCGGCCTTCAGCGCCGCACGCATGGCCGGATCCGTCGCCGTCAGCGCACGCGAAATCGCGTGACGAAGTGCCCCCGCCTGGCCGGCGATCCCGCCGCCAGACACTTGGGCAATCACGTCAAATTTGCCTTCACTGCTCGTCAGCTTCATCGGTTGCTGAATGGTGATTCGCAGCGCCTCGCTGACAAAGTAGTCGTTCAAATCACGCCGGTTGACCGACCACGTACCCGTTCCCGGGTTCAGTCGGACGCGGGCCACAGCCGTCTTGCGCCGACCCGTCGCATTCACTGCAGGTGCTTTTACCTCGGCCACCATCGTCTCCCTGAACGCTAGTTGCGCTCGTCTTTGCTCGGATTCTGCGCGACGTGAGGATGTGCCTCACCCGCGTATACCTTCAACCGGCTGAACATCTTCTGGCTGGAATAATTTTTCGGCAGCATCCCCTTCACCGCTTCAAGGATGATCCGGTCCGGATGCCGCTCGCGCATCGCCGCCGCCGTGATCCGCGTCAGACCACCCGGCCAACGACTGTAGCGCGTGTAGGTCTTCTGCACTTCCTTGCGGCCCGTAAACTTGGCCTTGGCGGCATTGATCACCACCACGAACCCACCCGCATCCACCTGCGGCGAATACGTCGGCTTGTTCTTCCCACGCAACAACGTGGCAATGCGCACCGCAGCTCGGCCCACCGGCTTGCCGGCGACATCAACCAAGTGCCACGGACGATCTGCTCCCGGATTTTTCGGCAAAAACGACTTCATAGCTTCTTCCCGTCTAAACGCCATGCTCTCCAAAGGGTCTGGAACGTACCGCATGGCCCAAAAACTGTCAACTGCATTATTCTGCCGGCTGACCGACCGCCTGGTCCGTTTTGCGGTCCACGCGCTTCAGCGAGCGGCTCCAGCGCTTGTCTTCCTCTTCCACATACCGCCGCAATTCCGGATCCAGCGTCTCCATCGGATCCCAGCTCCCGTCCGCCGGATCCGCCACCGGAACCGCATCCGGCTCGGGCGCATCCGCACCACCCAGAATGCTGCCTTCGCGCGCCACGTAGGGCGCCGCCGCCTTGGCCTCCGGCGCCACCTCCACCTTCCCTTTTGCGGCCGGCGCATTCGTCGCCGGCGGACGCGGAAACGCCAGCTTGCTGTCGGACCACCCGCGCTTCCACATGTCCCCCGCGTTCATGGAGTCATGCCGCCGCCGCCCGTCTTCCATAATCTCTTCCGGCGTATCCAGCACGTACGGCGTGATGAATACAATCACTTCCTGGTTCTTCTTGCTCTTGCTGTTGGACCGGAACGGCAACCCCAGCAAGGGAATGTCCGCCAGGAACGGAATCCCACTCTTGCTCTTGGTGTCCGTGTTCTTCACCAGGCCGCCCAGCACGATGGTCTCGCCGCTGCGCACCGCCACATCCGCGTTGATCTTGCGCGACGTCACCACCGGCCAATCCGTGTCCCCAATCCGCTGCGACCCGGTGACATCCTCGACCGTCTGCTCGATCTCCATCACCACAAACCGCTTCTCGTTGATGCGCGGCGTCACCGCCAGCTTGATGCCCACCTTCTGCCGCTCCACATCCTCCACATACTGCACCGCGCCACCTGTGTTCTGCACCGGCACCTGGCCCTTGAAGAAGTATTGGTCCTGCGTGACCTCAATCGTCGCATCTTTGTTGTCCTGCGTCAGAATCACCGGCGAGGACAGGATGCGCGTGCGGCTGTCCGCCGCCACCGCCTTGAAAACCATATCGATGTTGAGATCGAACATCGTCAGGTAATACGTCAGGCCCGACCCCAGCCCGCCCAACGATCCCGGCGTGGTCTTCACCAGCGGGTTCTCCGCTTCGAGCGTGCCGCCGCCACCAGCCCCCGCAAACGCCACCTTCGGCTGCAGCGTCCCCGCCGGACCCGTATCGTCGTACGCCACCAGCGCGCGCTGCACCCAATCCACCCCAGTCTGGATGCTGTCGTCGAGAGTCACTTCCACAATCACCGCCTCGACCAGCACCTGCGACAACATCAGATCCATGCCCTTGATGATCTCTTCCAACGCCGCCAGATCCGATCGGCTCGCCATGATGATCAGCGCGTTCGTACGCTCGTCCGAAAGGATCTTCACGTTGTCTTTCGACAACTCGCCCACCTTGGACTTGCTGGAACCCGTCGCCTTGTCCGCACTGCTGGCAGCGGACGACCGCTGCACGTACTCCCGCAGCGCGCTGGAGGCTGGCGGCGGCGTGGCGCCATCCGGCGTGCCCGGCGCCGCACTGGCCGGAGCACCGTCATCTTCCTTGCTCGAGGTCGCCCCAATCAGGTCGTTCAACATCGACGCAATGTCCTTCGCCTCCGCGTACTCCAGGCGGAACACCTTCACCATCACGTCGGGATCGGTCTGCACATCGAGCACCTTGATAATCTTCTCGAAGAACGCCATGTTCTCCGGTCGCGTAATCAGGATCAGGATGTTCGTCCGGTCATCCTCGATGATCTTCACCTTACCCTGGATCAACCCGCGCTCGGCCGCTTCGATCACCTCTTGCATCGCATCCGGAACCGCCGTCCGCCGCGCCCGGATCACCCCAGGGGGCATGGCCGGCACATCCACCCCCGGTGGCCCGGCCGCGCTCTGCCGCTGCACCGTGGACTTCTGCTCGTCCTCCTGCGACTCCTGCACAATCTGCTCCAGCTTCGCCTTGATGTCCGATGCCTTCGCGTGCAGGATCTGCACAATAATAGGCTCTTCACGCGCCTCCAGCGGTTGATCGATCAGGGCGATCACGCCCATGATACGGTTCACGTTGGAGGCCGCATCCGTCAGCAAAATGCTGTTGATCCCCTCAAAGGCGTGCGCCTGCGCATCCGCGTGCTGCAGCGGCTTGATCGCATTCATCGCCTCCGCCGCATCGATGTGCTTCAGCGTGATCATCTGGCTGACACGGCCCGGCGCATCGTCCGGCGGCATGGCCTCACCCGTCTCCGGATCGATCACCCGTATGGGCATCGGCTCCTCGCGCGCTTTCTGGTTGGCAACTACGCGCGCAAAGCGGGTCCCCTCCGGCAGGATCGCGATGCCGTTCATCCCCAGCACCGTCTCGATCGCCTCCAGGTACTCCAGGCGCGTCAAGGTGCCCTGGCTGCGCAGGGTGATGGTGGCCGAAGGCAGCCCCGGCGCCAGCAACAGCGTGCGCCCGGTCTGTTCCGCGTAGGAGTCCAGCAGCAGGTCCACCGGCGCGCTGATGAATTTCAGGCGCAGATCCGTCCCCGAATCCACCGGAAGATCGCCGGGGGCCTGCCCCCAGCCGGCATGGGCGGCCACCAGAACCAGTGCCACCGCCAGCGTCCGCCGCAACCGCCCCTGACCATGTCGTATGCGTCTCGCGTTCATCGCTTCCGTGTCCGGCCCTTCGCTAGTTTTCCGTCGCGCGGGCCGTGGCATCCGCCGCCGTCGACGAACCCTCGCGGGTGAAGGCACAATACAAAACAAAACGCCCGCGCAGGACCCGTTGCTCGTTCGGCTTCATGGACAGTTGCCGAACGTCGAGCATAGCACCCTGCGTTTGGAGTTCAAAGAGGAAATGGACAAGCGACTCCAGCGTCCCTTCCCAATCCCGCACGTCGATCGGCAATTCATAGACATCCCCCAGGCGCTTCTCCTCCCCCACATCGCGCCGGCTGATGCGCACACCATGTTTGGAGGCCAGGCTGTCCATGATCGACAGCCAGTGAATGTCCATCTTCTTGTCGGCCGGAAACTGCGGCAAGTACTGCTTGAGCGAATCGAACTCCTGCTCCCAGCGAGCACGGTCATCCAGCAGCCGCTGATCCTGCTCCTGCTCGGTTCGCTGCTGCACCTGGTCGGCCTTGAGCGCCTTCCACTGCGTCACGCGCGGGCGCGCCATCATGGCCGTTGCCCCGAATAACGCCACCGTCAGCGTCGCCAGCAATAAATTCAGCTCGCGCGAGGTTACCTTCACGGCTCACCCCCCTCGCTCAGCGTGATCAGCACATCAAACGACTCACGCCCGTTCTGCTGCGTGCGTGGGCCCTGCAAGGCCGTCTGCGGAAACAGGTTGGCCGCATCCAGCTTACCTTTGAAATCATAGATCGAGGTCACCCCCGCCGCCTCGCCGGACACGCGGCACTCCTCACCCTTCTTGAACGCAAAGGAGGTTAGGTCCACATCCGGCGGCAGCAATTCGCTGAGAATGCGCAGGCATTCCAGCGCCGAATGGGTGTGATCCAGATAGCGTTTCACCATCGACACGCGCCGGCGCGTGTCGCGCACCTCCATCGCGGGTCGCCGGACGCCCTCGCGAGCCGCGCGCATACGCTCCAACCGCAGCTGTTCGATGTAGAGGTATCCCATGGCGCCACCCACCACCAGCAGCCACACGCCCACCACCGCCGCCGCCGACATCAACAGCTGCCGGCGCGAGGCGCTCGACGCTCGGGTCTGCGTCCAACTCGGTGGCGTCAGATCCACGCGGTTCACACCCGTGCTGCGCCACGCAATCCCCTCGCTGATCGGCGCCAGCGTACTCGCCCCCGCCACCGTCACCGGCGCCCCGCAGGCCGCCTCCACCGCGTCCCGCCAGAACGCATCCGGCTCCTCGTCCATCCACAGCGTCACGGCCGCCGGCTCCAGATGGCCGTGCTCCAGCTCCAGCGACATCAGGGTGAAGCCGATCTCACGCGCCAGCTCCTGCGGTTGCGCCCGCTTCCCCGGTTCCACCGGCAGCAGGCGGAACACCAGCGGGATCCCATGGCGCACCACCAGCAGTTGCGGCGCCGGCGAGGCCAGCAGGATCTCCACCGAGCAGCCGCTCTCCGGCAAGCGCCCCGCATCCCGCAACACGCGCCACCAGCCCAGCGCCGCCGCATCCACCCGCATCGCATCCAGCCCCGCCGCGCGCAGCGCACGCCCCAGCCGATCCACCACCTCGGTCTTCACCAGCGCCGCCACCACCAGGCTCGCATCGGCACCGCTTTGCAGCACCTCGTGCCCGACCACCATCGTGTCCACCGGAAATGGCGAAAGCTTCTCCGCCTGCAGGCTGACCATCCCACCCAGCTCGGCCGCGTCCGGCGAGGGCAGCCGCAGCACCCTCAACAGCACCTGGTCCGCCGGCAACGCCAGCGTCAGCCGCCCCTGCATCCGCGGCGCCGCTTCCTTCAGCACCGCCACCAACCGCGCCTCCGCCGCGTCCGCATCCTCGGCGCCCGCCGTCGTCTCCGCCGCCGGTCGTGTGGCGCGCCCGCTATCCGCAAGTTGCCAGCCCGTGCGTCCACGCTGCAGCACCGACCACTGCAGCGTGTCGCCTTCCACCAACAACCCGGTTAGATTCTCTTTCGCCATCGCCTTCACCACGACAGCCGGACGGGCATCTGCCCGCCCTGCCGTTAATCGTCCTCAATCCACCGCAAAATCGTCAGCATGCTGCCATTCCGCTGAACCGTACACCACACTTTGCGTTCCACATTCTGCACGCGCCCACGCGCCGTGATCCGGAAATACGTCGACGACGCCGTGGTCACATACTGCAACTGCTCCGCCGTCATACCCGTGCGGCTCCCGATGTCGGCATCATCCTCGAAGTAGTGATCCTCGATCGTCCCATCGTAGTTCGTCGTCGCTTCCCGCTCCTCCAGAATCTTCCCTACCAGCAGATCGATGTCGCTCTGGGAGTCGGGCAGCGTCATCAACACCTCATACGGCGCGGCGTTGATGTTGACCTTCTGCTCTCCAAAAACCGTCAACAGGGAGGACAAGCCGCCGCCGTCGATCAGGATAGGGTCGTCATCATCGCCTCCCGCCCCCTCTTCCGCGTTGAGCGGCCCGCCATACACAATGGCGCGGTTGAACCCTTTGATCAACAACAGTTCTTCAACGGCATACAGGTCCCCATTGCGCGCGCGGTACGGCGGCTCAAGCGTCTGATAGTGGTCCGCCGTCTCGGCTCCATCCGCCCGCGCCCCGTCATCCGCATCCGTCCAGTCCAGAAAACTGTCGATCAGCTCCGGCCACATCTCCTCCGGTACCCCGATGGCATCCAGGATCGGCTCCCAGTCTTCTTCCCGCTTCAGATGATTCACACTGCGACGCGCCTGCTCGGTCACAATCTCAAGCTGCACCTCGCCATCCCCAAGCGGGTAGGACCGGCTCAGGGCGCTGCCCGCCGCCAGCGAACGCGCATCCGCGTACCACTTGTCCGCATCCGCAGGCGGGTCCGCGCGCGGGTCGATCGTCCCGCTCTTCGCCATCAGCCACTTCGCAATCTCCATCCCCGACTGCGCCAGGTACTGCGCCCGCGTGCGCTTGCGGTAGTACGACGTCACCTTCGCCTCCAGGTGCGCATCAAAGGCAAACGACATCACCAGGATGCTCATCAGCCCGATCACCCACAACACAATGATCAGGGCGGACCCGCCCCGGCGGCGCGTACCGCCCACGCATTCGCTCCGGGTTCTCACCGTCATGGCGGCGCTCCCGGATTGAACGAGGGCGGTGGCGGCGGCGTGAAATTCGGCGGTCCACCCGGCGGCCCGCCCGGCGGCAGCCCCGGCGGCAATGAGGGCGGCGTGCCCCCCGGATTCTCAGGGGTTCCGGGCGAAGGCGTCGCCACCGGCGCCGCGCCAGGCGGATTCCCCGTGCCCGGCGTCGCATCCGGCCCGGGCTCCACCACCGTCTCCGGCGGCGCCACCGTCCCGTCGCCCTGCGCCCACGCCAGCGGCGCGCACGGCAGTTCCACCACCCGCTTGATCTCGATCGGATCCTCGTTCTTCCCCAGCGGCTCCATGTACACCGACAACTCCACCGCCAGAGGAATCCGGTTCGTGTCCTCCCACTCGTCGATCCACTCGATCTTGCCGTCCTCCTGCGGATCGTGCTCGGGATCCTGAAACCGCACGTTCAACCCCCGAATCTTGTCCGATAGAAAAACCGGCTCCAGATCCTCGGGTTCAAAATCCTCCACTTCGGAAAGCAAGCCCCAGGACCGCACGCCCAGCGCCGTATCTCCATCCTCCGTCTCGCCCAGCGCCACCCAGACCCGATGCGGGCCGCCGGCATGCGCGGGGTCCCGCCCCACCAGCGACGTGCCGAGCTTCACCCAGCTCAACTCATCCGCCGCCCCTTCGCCGTCGCCATTGTCTTCGGCCCGCATCCCGTAGTCCCCGTTCACGCCGGTCGACGGGTAGTACGCCGAGCGCAGGGCCATCACGAGTTGCTCCACCACAAAGTCGCCATGGTGCAGCTTGTCCGCCATGTCCGTACCGCGCTGCCAGGCCCCCGCCACGGTCGAGAACGCCATCCACGTCACCACCGTGATCACCGCCAGCAGCGACAACGCCAGCAGCAATTCCAGCAGGGAGAAGCCGCCCTCGCGCCGGCCCGCTTGGCCCGCCGCTTCCATGCCCTGCACAGCCCGCGTCACAGCTTCGCCTTCTCTTTGATAAAGACAAGGCGCACCACTTCTTCGCTGCCGGACCGACTGCCCTCCGACCACGTCACCCGGCTGCGCACTGTGAACAGCCCATCCTCCGCGTCTTCCTCGGGCTCCTCGACCTCACGCTCGTAAATCATCCCCTCCCCGTACGGTTCGGGGCTCACATCCCACTCCGGCATCGCATCCTTGTCGCCCTCGTCCTTCGGCATGATCAGCGGATGCTCGAGCTCGCCCAGGTTCAACGCCCACTGCGCATTCTGGTATTGCTTGGCCGCGCGCATCACCGCAATGCAGCGCGACGCCGCCGTCAGCAATGTCGTCAGCCCCACGCCCATGATCGCGGCCGCCAGCAGCACCTCCACCAAGGTCATGCCCGCCCGCTCACGCGTTCTGGCCACCCTGCCCGCCTTCATGGCAACCGCTCCGTTTCCACACTCGAAAATCGGTCCACGCGAATACTCACGCGCGCGCCGCGCTCATCCGCCAGCCTTACTGTATAGGGATCGCAGGTGCCGTTGCTGTGGTAACGCACCACCATCCCGCCCTCCGAGCCCACTCCACGCGGGGCCACCCCAATGTCGCCCCGATTCACAGCCACGTCTTCGATCACCACCTGGTCCAGCACGCGCAGGATGGGCTCAACCGTAGACTCCGCCGCCCCCGCGGGCTCCGGCCCCGCCGGTACCGCCGGCGTGAAGTCCGCATCGTCGTCGCCGTCCGGCGCCGGCGCGGCCGGCGCCGCG
>CAZWQJ010000052.1:0-2334 GCA_964635825.1 uncultured Victivallales bacterium
GACCGTCAGCGGGGCGCGGATTGCACGCGGTCGGCCGGCAGCCAGCCCTGACGGCCGAGGGCATCCTCGACGCAGAGCCAGTGATTCCAGCGCTCGCGCACGGTGAGTGGTGTGCCGGCTGCAAAGGCAACTGTCGCGGCGGCGGCGGGCGATGGCGCGAGGCGGGCCGTGACGTCGGCGACGCAGGTCTGGTCCGGTTCACGCGCCGACGTGGCGCGCTGCCGGAGGGTGGCCACGGCGAGCCCGACGAGGGCGGCGGCCAGAGCGATCCATGGCCCGGCGTTCATGGCCGTGGACGCGCGCCTGCGCCAGCCGCTGACGAGTGACCAACCCGCCAGCAGGAGCACCGCCGTTGAGGCCACGCTCAGCAACATGGGCCAGGAGGCGCCGGCGCCGTTCATGACCGCGGCGGCGCGCCGCGCGGGAGCGTCCTCGGTTGTGGTGTCCGCTCCAGGGCGGTAGGGGGCGAAGACCGGCGCGGCGGCGCGGGCATGGAAGGTCAGCGCCTGGGCCGCGCCCACGGCCGAGCGGTACTGGCCATCGATGGGATCGAAGTACGCGAGGACAGCGGACGGCGTGAGGGTGGCATTGGTGGAGAGGGGAATCACGATCTGCTCGAACTCGCGGACTCCTGGCGGCGAGCCGGCCAGCTCACGCGGAGGATAGACCTTGAAATCCGCATGCGTCGCGAGCGTCGGGCAGGTCAGGTAGGTGAGGGCGCCGTCCCCGCCCAAGGTGAACTTCAGCGAGACCAGGTCCCCGACCGCGACGTGCGCGGGGGTGGCCTGCACGGACACGGTGTAGCGCCCGACCGCGCCCGCAAACGCAGCCGGCCGGTCCTGCTCCGGCAAGGGGCGCACGCGGAACTCCAGCGGGGGGACGGCGATGCGCTGCGGCGAACGGAAGGTCGTGGTTCCCAGCCAGGTCCGCTCCTGGGTCAGGGTCTCGAAATGCAGCGTCGGGGCGATCTGGAAGTCACCCGGGTTGACGGCCTCTACCTCGGCGCGAAAAGTCTGCACGACCAACGGCTGTGCGCCACTGGAATCGCGTTGCAGCGGGAGCTGCTGAAAGTCACCCATGCGGAGGAGGTCGCTGGATGGCAACCCCTGCAGATTGAACTGCTGGCCGAGGTTGGCGCCGCGCGCGCGGATCGTCAGCGTCAGCCGGAAGCGCTGATGGCTGTAGAGCGTGGTGGGGTCGGCCGTCAAGGTGGCGGTGACAGACGGTGCCGGCTCCTGGGCCAACGCGACGCCTCCGGTGAACACCAAGGCCAGCGCGAGGAGGGCGGCCACCACGATCCTTCCTTTTGGCCGATGTCGGGCATACGGCCGACACGGCTTGCCCGCCGGAGGCCAAGCGTAGGCGGGAGGTCGGCCCTCCATACCCATAGCGGGCCTTTGAGATCTCTTGGAGGGTCGGGCTCTGTCCCGACCGCGTCCGAAAGCAGGCAATAAGCAGGGCCCTGGCGCCGCCATGCACGCGAGAATGCCTTTTCGCCACAGGGTGCCGGCACGGTTTGTCATGGGATAACCCCTGCTTGGCCCGTCGGCGGCGGGGAGGTGGTGGTGGCGGTGGAGAGGTCGCGGCGGCGATCCACTTGCTCGGCATGCCACGACGCTCCCGCACTGCTGCCGAAGAGCACCAGCAGCACCACCGAGATTACATGCAGGTGGCGAGCCAGATCGTCCGCGCGGTGCGTGCAGCGCAGCGCCAGCGATAGCCACCACAGGAAGAAGGCCAGCAGCGCGGCGGCCAGGCGGGTGGGGGCATCAAGGCGGTAATGCCAGAACAGCGGCACCCGGTACCAGGGAAGCTCCATGGCGGCATCCGCCTTGCCCTGTGCGTGGGCCAGGCGCAGTCCTTGCAGCGTGGCGGCGGTTGAACCCATGTAGCGCTCTGCGCGCAGGAAGGCCCGCGTGGCGGCTTCATAGCGGCCGGCTTTCAGGAAGGCCACGCCCTGGTTGTAGAACAGTGGGCCATTGCGGGCACCGGACTGCACCAGATCCGTATAGCGGGCCGCCGCCTCCTGGAAGTCCGCGGGCGCCGCCGCCGCCATCATGCGGGCGTTGGCCTGGTCCCACAGAAAAGCCTGCTCCACCTCCGTGGCGGCGTGGCCACTGGCGGCGGTCAGCCAGGCGGCTGCCGCCACGATCAGCATGCGCGCAGCGGTCTGCGCGTGCGCCGACGCGCCGCGACTGGTGGCGCGGTCGAGTTCATGCAAGAGCGCCCGCACCGTCCCGATGCCGTCATGGTCCGCCGCCGCGGGGGCGGTTGCATGGGGCAGGAACTCCAGATTGAAGGCCTCGCGATAGCAGTCGGCGACGCGCGCGGCCA
>CAZWQJ010000052.1:2434-4460 GCA_964635825.1 uncultured Victivallales bacterium
GCCAGGGATCCATGCAAGCGCCACGCGAACCACGACCGCGTTGAGGCTCCGCTCGCATCCATCGTGATGGGGATCAGCGCTGCGCCGGTGGCGCTGGTGAAGGCGACGCTTTGCCCGAGGCGGTTGGTGGCGGCGCTGACGATGATGTCGCCGCCCACCTGGGCGGACTCGTTGACGCGCATGGGGATGGGGGCCGTCAGCACGGTGCGGTAGTCCCGCGCGTTCACATCATAGTAAGAGACGGCCAGCGGCGGGAACTCATAGGTGCCGGCTTCCAAGGGGCGCACCGTGTAGCGATAGGTTTTGCCGTCCGGTCGCGAGTCGCTGCGCACGGTGTCCTCGTACACGCGGAAGCGGGGTTCCAAGCCCTCCTGTTTGGCCAGCACGGGCGGGTGCAGGTTATCCACGTTGATGTCGCCGCTGAGATCCAGGCTGAGTGTGAGCGGATCGCCCGCGTTGCAGGTCTGCGCATCGAGGGTGGCGCGTACGTTCAGGTTGGAGCCGACGGCGCCGATGAACGTGGCCGGACGCCCTTCCTGCGGCGGCGGCACGACATGCACGATGCAGGCCGGAGCCGTGGCAAAAATATCCCGCGCGGCGATGCGCCCGCCGGCACCGACCGCCGCGATGACCGGCCCCTTGAACTCCACGGGGCCGAAGGTGTAGTCACCCTCGCGCTTGGCCGTGTACGTCACGCGCAGGCGATACTCCTGGTAGGTGCCGTTCGTAGTCACGGCCATCTGGCGCGGGAACATGAAGCGCGCCGCCTGCTCGAAGGGCGACCCCATGCTGAACAAACTGCCGAACGGATCGTTGCGGAACATGAAGCCGTTGAGGTGAAAGGCCGGCGCGGCGCGATCGGAGACCGTCAGGCCCTGTAGCAGGGGCTGAATGTCCGGCCCTTGCAGCCCCTCGATGCCCGGGCCATCGAGGAACGGCACCACCAGCTTGGGCGGGGACTGCGGGTTCAGCGGGTCGTGCTCCGCGTAGGGGGCGTCCAGCGCCCGGATGGCCAGGATGACTTCGATCTCGAACGCCTCGTCGACGAGCACCGTATCGCGCGAAGACGCCACGGCCAGCAGGACGCGATCCTGCTGCTGCGCGCCGGTGACGGTCACCCGGGGCCCCTCGATCTGGCGCGCATCGCCCCCCGCGCGCACGATGACAGGGCCTATGGTGACGGTGCCCGACTCCCGTGGCGTTACCTCGAAATTGAAGTCCTTGCCGATTTCGCGATGCACGCGGGGGGCGCCGCCGTAGGTCCACTCCGTGCTGGTAAAATTCACGGCCTGGCTGCCGACGAAGCGCACCTCGCAGTTGGTGGCCGCCGAAAAGTCCGGCAGGTCGA
Organism: uncultured Victivallales bacterium; assembly: GCA_964635825.1. Lineage (GTDB taxonomy): Bacteria > Verrucomicrobiota > Kiritimatiellia > UBA8416 > JAIOPI01 > CAZWQJ01. The sequence goes on from CAZWQJ010000052.1 coordinate 3,783, forward strand.
TGACGTCCGAGCCGCGCACGCGCACGAGGACGGTGACGGATTCGCCGAGGTAGAGGGTGTCGCTGCGGGCCTCGATGGAGGCGGTGATCTCGGCGCGGGCCGGCCACGCCAGGGCACAGAGCAGCCACGCAAGGGCGGTGCCCCAACGAAGGCGTGTCGCGGTCATGGCTGAACGTCCATCCTCTCCACTACCAGTCGCGCTCGACGGGGGAGAGCGGCGCCTGCTGCATCCGGTTGCGCTTGTTCTCCTCGTGTTCGCGTTCGCGCTCGAGTGCGCGCTCCAGCACGCGCTCGACCTGCTCATCCGTCTTGGGTGTTTCGCCGCTCGCCGGCTGTGCCTCCTGCTCCTGTTGCGGCTCCTGGGGCGGCTGCTCCGGCTGCGACTCCGGTTCCGGCGGTTGCTCCTGCGGCTGCTGCTGATCCTGCGGTTCCGGGTTCTGCTCCGGCGGCGAGTCCTGGGGCTGCGGCTGCGGCGACGAGGACGACGACTTCGGCAGCATCGCCTCAATCTCCTTCAGAATCTGATAGGCGAATTGCTGTTGCGCCAGGCTGGCGTCCCGATCCGTGGCCAGGAGGTCGAGGGCGGCGGACTGCACGGCGGTCGCCTGAGCGGTGCGTTCCAGGATGGCCGCGCGGTTGGTGACGGCGGCCTCGTCCCCGGCCCCGGCGGCGCTGGGG
>CAZWQJ010000052.1:4560-8401 GCA_964635825.1 uncultured Victivallales bacterium
GATTCGGAGGCACGCGCGGTTTGCAGGGCGTCGGGGTTCACATCGCGCAATTGCTCGGCGGTTTCGCGCATGACATCGCGCGTCTGCTCGACGATGGACTCAAGCATGGCGCGGGTGACCTGCCCGGTGGCATCGTCCGGCAGCGGGGCCTGCATCAACTTGCCCTTGAGTGCAATCCAGCGATCCACATTGTCGCGCTGCCGGGCGGCCAGTGCCTCGTGCTCGGCGATACGGGAGGGCGACTGGTTCGTGGAGGCGGCCAGGGCACCGGCGAGGACTTCGTGCTGGGTCTGCAGCATCAGGGTCGCGAGCTTGCCCGCATCCATCTTCTCGTACTGGCCCAACACTTCGGCGATATGGGCGGACTCGTTGCGCTCCCGCAGGGCCCCGATGGCGACGGCCGCATTGCGGGCGGCGTCGGCGGTGCGGTCCTGAGGGGCGGCGCGGGCGGCGACGCGCAGCGCATCGGCGGACTCGCGCGTCAGGTCGGCGCGACGGCGCAAGGCCTCGGCATCGTCACCGGCGATGGCGTCGGCCGCGCTGAACAGCGCCGCCCCGAGTCCTTCGCTGATGCGGGCGTCGTCAGTGCGGCTGGCGAGATCGAGTTCACGCAGCACGCGGGCGGCGTCCTCGAATTGGCCGGCGCGGTAAAAGGCGACGGCGGCATTGTAGCGGTAGTCCGCGGCGGCCTCGTCGGGAGCGCCGCGGGCGGCCGCGAGATAGGCGGTGGCGGCCGCGGCGTGCTCGCCGCGCGTGAACAGGCCCTGAGCCAGGCGGGCCCCTTCGCGGCCCGGCGGGACGGTCATGGCCGGCGCGTTGGTGTCGGTCACGGCGGCACTTGCGCTGTCGGTTGGGGGCGCGGTGTTCGTCTGTGCGGAGGTCCGGGCGGCCGTGGCGAGTAGGCTGAGTGCGAGCAAGGAGACGGCGCGCGCCTGGGCGGGGCGCCGCGAAGCGGGGGCTGGCTTCGGGGTGCTGCCGGAGCGGGCCATGGCCAGACGCCCGCGGCTGAGGGCGGCGGCGGCGAACATGCACAACAGCGCCGGCAGCAGAAACCACTGGAAGCGATCCACGAAACGCTGCTGCAAGGTCTCTTCCAGATCCTGCGCGGCGATCGCGCGCAGATGGTCGCGGTAGAGCGTGCCGAGGGTGGTGTCGGCCATCGTGGCCGTGCCGACGGGGATGTAGGCCCCCTTGGTCAGCGTCGCGATCTCGTTCAGCGTTTCATTATTCAGGCGCGAGACCACGGGGGTGTCCTGGTAGACGGCGTGGCCCGTGGCCTGGTCCGGGTCGGGTACGGTGGAGCCGCCCGTGCTGCCAAATCCGACCGTGAAGATGACGACGCCCCGGCGCGCAGCCTCCTCGGCGGCGGCGCGCGCGTCGCCGGCCAGATCTTCGCCATCGGAGATCAGGATGATGGCCTTGTGGGCGCCGCCCTCGGAATCGAAGGCGTCCATGGCGGCGCGGATGGCGGCGCCGATATCGGTTTCGCCGCGCGGGGCGGCATCCGGGGAGGCGGCGTCGAGGGCCTGGCGGAAGAAGGCGTAGTCGGTGGTGAGCGGGCAGAGGAGCGTGGCCTTGCGGCGGAAGGCGAGCAGGGCGGCGCGGTCGCCGCGCAGTTCCTGCACGAGGTCGATCAGGTCGGTCTTGGCGCGGGAGAGGCGATTGGGGCGGACGTCGTTGGCGAGCATGGAGCGGGACACATCGAGCGCCACCACGAGATCGCGCCCGCGCTGAAAGACCTTCTCCTCGCGCTGGCCCCATTGCGGGCGGGCCGCGGCGATGATGGCCAGGGCCAGGCCCGCCGTCATCAGGCCGATCTGCCAGCGCTGGCGCCTGCCATCGTTGGCGGGTGCGAGCTTGGCCTGCAAGGCGGCGCTCATAAACCGCTCCAGGGCGCGCTCGCGGCGCTTCAGGGCGGTCAGCCACCAGACGGCCACGGCCGGCACCAGCCACAGCAGGATCAGCAGATTCGGGTTGCCCACATTGGCGTTCATTCGCGGTATTCCCTGTGCATGCTAAATCAAGCGTCGCACGGTCATCATGTTCAGCGCGGCTCCCAGGATCAGCAGCAGAAGTCCCGGCAGGAGGAAGCGGGGAAAGAGTTCGTCGTACTGTTCGTACTGATCGCGTTCGACGCGGGTCTTTTCGAGGGTGTCGATGCTGGCGAGGGCATCCTGAAGACCGGCGGGATCGCGCACATTGAAGTAGCGCGCGCCGGTTTCCTTGGCGATACGCTTCAGCAGGGCTTCGTCCATGGTGACGTCGGCATACTGAAGGGCCTCGCGGCCGAAGACATCGCGCGCGAGGAAGGGAGCGGGGCCGGTGGTGCCGATGCCGATCGTGTAGACCTTGAGCCCGAGCTTGCGCGCAACCTCGATGGCGGCCTCGGGCTGGACAATGCCGGTGTTGGATTCGCCGTCGCTGAGGAGGACGATGATCTTGCTCTTGGGTGCGGCGTCGCGTACGCGGGCGCAGGCCGTGGCCAGGGCATCGCCCACGGCGGTCAGCAGTTCTTCGCGATCGACGGTCTGGTCCTCGCGCCCCGGCGCCGGCTTGGGAATGGTCACGCCCTCGAGCACATGCAGGAGGGCTTCGTGATCGGCGGTGAGGGGGCAGCGCGTGGAGGCAAAGCCGCCGAAACTCACGAGCCCGATCAAATCGTCCGGGCGCTTGCGGATGAACTCCGAGAAGACCTCTTTGACGACGTCGAGGCGGGTGCGCGGCCGGACGATGCGGTTGTTGACGATTTCGGAAAGGTCGAGGGCCTCCATGGAGCCGGAGACATCGACAACCATTTCGATGGCGATGACGTCGGCGGTGCGTCGCGAGTAGGAGAGGACGTTGCGCGGGCGCGCGAGGGCGATGATCAGGAGGGCCATGCCGAGAAGGCTGACCAGGGGAAGGACGGCGGCGGCGCGCATGCGCCAGGTGGGGCGGGCATCGAGGCATTCGTGGGCACGCGCGAAGATGAGCCCGCGGCGCACGCGGCGGCGATAGATCCACCAGCCCGTCAGGGCCAGCGGCACCAGCAGCGCAAAATACAATGGAGAGGCGAAGGTGAGCATCAGGCGGCTCCCTTCGCGGTGGGGGCGGCCTCAGCGCCGGCGGCATCCTGTTCGATGTAGCCGCGGGCGGTCTCGACGGCCTGGCGGGTCTTGTCGTCGCCGGGTTGGTAGGCGGCGAACTTGACCATGTCCGCGGATTGCAGGAAGGCGCGCAGGCGGGCGAGTACCTCGGCGCCGAAGCGGGGATCGCGGCTGACGGCCTGGAGGAATTCCTCGGTGGTCTGTTCGGGCGCGCGGACCTTGTGCTGGCGTTCGATGTAGCGGCGCACGACCATCGTCAGCTCCACGTAGAAATCCTTGGTGAGGCCGCGGGCCAGGAGGTCGCGCGAGAGGAGTTGGGTCAATTCGCGGAGGGCGCGCTCACGCGGCGACAGGCGGCGCAAGGCGACTTCTTCGCGCACGCGCGTCAGCAGCTTGTAGAGTCCGGCGAGCAGGGCCAGGGCGGCGATCCCGAGGGCGAGGTAGGCGAGTACGGTGCGCGCGGTGGGGCGGATCCAGACGGGATCCAGTTGTACATTCAAGGAGGAGCCGGGGTCGCCGTCGACGAGCGGCGCGGTGTCCAGCCGCACGGGTGGGGTGGGGAACCAGCCGGTGAGGGGCGGATCGACGCGGCGGTCGGTGTAGGTGGCCGCGAGAGGGGCCAGCCGGTACTCATCGGCGACCGCCGGCGTGAGCTTGATGTGCATCTCGCGCGTCACGACGCCATCTTGCGTCACCGGATCGCGCTCGAAGCGGCCGCTGACTGCAAACCCTTGCAGGCGTTCATCCAGGGGCGG
>CAZWQJ010000052.1:8501-23811 GCA_964635825.1 uncultured Victivallales bacterium
ATGGACTAGGGGCGTCATGGGCTCAATCGTATCGTCAGCCCCGCCCGAAGCGGTGCTGGCGCTGTTTGAACATGCGGCGCACGTCATCGATAAACGGGCGGTCCGTGGAAAGGGCGATGGCATCCACTTTCAGCCGGCGCAGGGTGGTGGTCAGCAGCTGGCGGGATTCCTGGGCGCGGGCGGCGTAGCGCTGGCGCACCTCGGCCGAGCCGGTATCCAGAATCACGAGGTCGCGCGTTTCGGGGTCCTCGACCTCGAGTAGCCCGACATCCGGCAGTTCCGCTTCGCGCGGGTCGGAGAGCGGGCAGCAGATGATGTCGTGCTTGCGGGCGGTCACGCGCAGCTCGCGCTGGTAGTCGCGGTCCAGAAAGTCGGAGATCACGAAAACGACGGCGCGGCGCTTCTGGACGTTGTTGAGGAAGCGCAGGGCGGCGGCGATGTCGGTGCCGTGGCGCGTTTCTTCGGCGGCCAGCACTTCGCGCACGAGCCGCATGGCGGCGGTGCGCCCCTTGCGCGGGGGAATGCACTTTTCGATCCGGTCGCTGAACAGGATCAGGCCGACCTTGTCCTGGTTCTGGATGGCCGACAAGGCGAGCAGGCACGTGATCTCGGCCGCCAGTTCGGCTTTGGTGCGGGTGCCGGAGCCGAAGCACTGCGAGCCGGAGATGTCGACGACGAACATGACGGTCAGCTCGCGTTCCTCGGCGAAGCGTTTGACGTAGGGGTGCCCCATGCGCGCCGAGACGTTCCAGTCGATCGAGCGGATGTCGTCGCCGACCGCGTACTCGCGCACTTCGTCAAACTCGATGCCCTGGCCCTTGAAGACGGAGTGATACTCGCCCGACAAGTGTTCGTCGACGAGCCGCTTGGTGACCATGCGGATCTCGCCCACCTGCTTCATCAAGGCTTTGACATCGACGGGCATGGCTACACCCTCGGGTCAGAATGGGAGAACCGCAGATGAACGCAGATGGACGCGGATGAAGAGAGGATGACTGTGTGATCCGCCCACTGTCCCCATCTGCGTTCATCTGCGTTCATCCGCGGTTCCTTTCCGACTTCAACGCATGAGCCGGTCGTCATGGTACCGGGAGTTCGTTGAGGATGCGGGCGATGATGGCCTCACTGGTGACTTCCTCGGCCTCGGCTTCGTAGGTGAGGATGATGCGGTGGCGCAGGACATCGTAGGCGATGTCCTTGACGTCCTGGGGGGTGGCGTAGGCGCGGCCGTGCAGCATGGCGTTCGCGCGCGCGGCCAGATTCAGGTAGAGCGTCGCGCGCGGCGAGGCGCCGTACTCGATCTGATGGCCGATATCGAGTTTGTAGTCCGCCGGCTTGCGGGTGGCAAAGACGATATCGAGAATGTAGTCGCCGACCTTTTCGTCGCAGTAGACCTGGTCCAGCACGCCGCGCATGGTTGCGATCTGGGCGGCCGACATCACGCGCGAGATGGTGATGTCCTGGCGGCGCGTGAAGCGGTTCATGATGCGGCGCTCATCGTCCTTCGAGGGGTGCGTGACCTTGCACTTCAGCATGAAGCGGTCGACCTGCGCTTCGGGCAGTGGGTAGGTGCCCTCCTGCTCGATCGGATTCTGGGTGGCCATCACGAGGAACGGTTCCGGGATCTTGTAGGTCTGATCGCCGAGCGTGACCTGGTGTTCCTGCATGGCCTCCAGCAGCGCAGACTGGACCTTGGCGGGAGCGCGGTTGATTTCATCCGCCAGCAGCAGGTTGGTGAAGACGGGACCGCGCTTGGGTGTAAAGACGCCTTCCTTTTGGTTGTAGATCATCGTTCCGATGACGTCCGCGGGCAGCAAGTCCGGTGTGAACGAGATGCGATGGAAGTCGAGGCCGATGGCCTGCGAGAGGGCCTTCACGGCGGTGGTCTTGGCCAGCCCGGGCACACCTTCCAACAGGATGTGGCCGCCCGTCATCAGGGCGATCAGCATGCGGTCGAGCAGCTTCTCCTGCCCGACCAGGACCTTGTTCACTTCCTGGCGGACGGCCTCGATGGTTTTGGCCTGTTCTCCGATCAGGCCGGTGGTGCGATCAATGTCGGTGCTCATGGCGTGTTGGTCTCCTCAGCGGGTTGGGGGGGAAGTTCGGGTTGGGGCGGGGCGATGGGAGCGTCGGACGGGTCGGACGGGTCGGACTCGGCCGGCGTGGTGGCCTTGGGTTTCACCAAGTCGATGCGCGTGACCACCATGGCGTCGGTCTTGTAGGTGGGGATGAGGAACGTCCAGGGGGAGAGCTTGCGGTTGAGGTCCTCGGTGTCGCGTCGCGCCTGGTCGATGGCGGCGACCTCGGCGACGGCGTTGGAGGAGGCGGGGTCCGGGGCGGGCGGCGCCACGAATTCGACTTGGGCGCGGACGTAGCGCGTTCCGCCGTCGGCCGTTGCGCCGATGCGGAGCTGGTAGCGGCGGTTTTCCGCGGTGGTGGCTTCGAAGAGGACGGGCGCCTCGAGTCCGCGGTCGGCCTCGTTTGTGGCGGGGGCGGCGATGTCCTGGAAGGTCAGATAGGAGAGGGCATTGCGCAGCGAGGACAGCTTGGTGGGGTCGAGTTCCTCGGCGTCGGTGATGCCGGGCAAGGTGAGGGTGCTGCCCTCGTTGGTCCGCGTGAGTGCCAGCGTTTCGCGCTCCGGGCCCGAGACGGTGACGGCGGTGATCTGGCCCTCGTCGACATGCAGGATCTGGTTCTCCAGCCAACCCATGGCCTGGTCGGCGAAGTCGTTGAGGGTTTCTTTCACGACATAGACGGTGGCGCCGTTATCGAGGGAGACATAGCGGCCATCCGGGTATTCGGAGGAGCCGGGCGCGGCGTCGCCGCGAGCCTTGCGCATGTGCATCTTGCCCAGCAGGAGTTCGGCGTGGTGCTTGCCGTTGGCATCCGCCAGCGTCACCGTCAGCGACTCCAGGTTGTCGGCGCCGGGCGGGGTCATGCCGATCGCGCGGCGGGTCTTTTCCGAGGCGGCGCGCACGTCGCCTATCTTGATTTCGGCCAGCCGGATCATGGCGTCCCGCACGCGGCCGAAGTTGGCGGGGTAGCCGAACTTGTCGCGTACGGTCCAGGTGCCGGCGGTGCGTTCGACCACGGTGGTGGAGCTCGCCCCGGCCACGGTCACCCGGGCGATCTCGTTGACCGGAAGATCCGGCAGCAGCAGCTTTCCGATGGCGGTCGAGGGAGTGGTGGTTTCGCGGCTCGACAGGTGGATGGCGGCCGCCACCAGGATGATGGCCAGCACCGACAGCGTGATCAGGGATTTCGCTTTCATGAAGGTATCCTTCGTTCTCCTTGCCCGTATGATTATCTGCCCAGCGAGTGGTGTGCGCGGCGCGGCGGTCAGCGGCGCCGGCGGCTCAGTCCGTAGGTGAGGCCTCCGAGGCTGATCAGCAGCGGCATCACGACGATGTTGGCGAGTTTCACCTTGAGGCCGAGGCGCTCGATTTCCTGGCGCAGGCTCTTGCGGACATCCTTCAGATCGCGCCGGATGGCGATCTCCTGGTCGCGGTAACGCTCGATCGCGTCCTTCTGTTCGGGGCTCAGAATGAATTGCTGCCCTTCATCCTTCTTCGTCTGCAACTGGTTGAGCTGGCTCTGGGTGTCCTCGAGCTTCTGGACGAGGGCCTGCTCCTTTTCCTGCCAGAGGCGGCGCGCCTCGTTCTCGAGGGCCAGCACGCGCTCGAAGGGGCGGAAGAACTCGCCGCGCGAGCGGATGCCGACGAGGTCGGAGCTGCCGGCGACCTGCTCGACAGCATTGCCGAAGAAGCGCACGTTGTCGTTGAGCGGCTGCAGGGCACGGGCGCCGAAGACGCTCAACTCCTGCACGCAGAAGCGGTCATAGATGAGATCGGCATCGGCCACGAGGATGACGGTGCTGGTGCCGTCCTTGAGGGTGGTGGCGGCGGGCGCGGCGTTGGTTTCGCCGGCGGGGACGGGCCTGCCATTGGGGAACGCCGTGTTGAAGGTGCCGTTGAGGCGCACCGCCATGTTCAGATGCAGGGGCCCTGGCTTGAACTCGCGGTTGACGGAGGCCGAGCCGAAACGGGCCATCATGGCGGAGACGGTGCCGGACATATCCGACGTCGTGAGCAGCGGCGTGGACGTGAGCCCGTCCTTGGGCTGAACCGCGAACGAGCCGGCAAACGGCAGCATGATCATGCCGAGCTGGGACGTGAGGATGTCATCCGCGTTGACGTGGTCCTTGCCGAGCGACAGGAAGAGGAGGCTTTCCTCGACGCTGTTGTTGGCGCCGCGCAGGCGCGAGGCGGCCTTGAGGTCGGCTACGAGTTGGGCCGAATCGTAGGTGACGCCCCAGGCGCTGAAGAGGCGCTCCAGTCCGGAACTGGTGTCCTGCTGCCCGAAGGGATCCTGTTCCTGGTTTTCGAGGTCGGCGACGTTCATGGGGTCGACGAACGCCAGCAGGCGCCCGCCGCGCAGCACGAATTGGTCGATGGCGAAGACGGTGGCCTCGGAGAGCGCCTTCGGATTCACCAGGATCAGGGCCTGCACCTCGGCGGGGATCTCGTCAGCATCGGACGGGAGGCGTCGCAGGACGTAGTCCTCCTGGATTTCCTGGAACGCGAGCCAGGCTTCCTTCTGGCGCGGTTGCGTCATGCCGAAGGAGGGGGCCGCCTCGTCGCCCAGCACAGGCTGGCTACTCATGACGCCGATGACCGGGCGATCCGGATGGGCCACGCGATCGATCAGGCGCGTCACGTTGTATTCCAGCAGCCGGTCGGTGCGCGGATCCAGCGCCGGAATCACGGCCTCCTGCGTGCCGGAGATGGCGACGACGCCGAAGAAGAGGGGCGGCCCGAACATCTCCATGGTCTGGCTGGTGATGCCGTAGCTCTGGGCCCACTCCTCGGCTTCCGAGTCCGGTTTGGGATCGTGGATTTCCAGGATCACATTGCCGTTGGCGGCCATGCGGTACTCGTGCAGCAGATCTTCCACCTGGCGCGCGTAGGCCTTGAGCGTGACCGGCACTTCCGGGGCGCTGCGGTTGAAGAATAGCTTCAGGGTGACCGGCTCCTCGAGTTTCCCCAGCAGGTTGCGCGAGCCGTCCGAGAGCGTGTAGAGCTTCTCGCCGGTCAGGTCCACGCGCAACCGCAACTGGCCGATCACCATGTTGGCGGCCACCAGCACAACCAGCAGCAGCGCCAGACTGGCGAGCCCGCCGCTGGCCTTCCAAAATGCCCGTGATTCCGATGTCTTCATGCGCAGTCGTTGCCTCCCAATCCTAAATCACTCCATCACTCAATCGATGAATTCCCGTCACGCGGTCTTGCGGTTTTCCAGCACGACGTGGGTCGCCGCGATCATGATGATCATGACGCTAAAGTAGTAAGCGACATCGCGCAGGTCGAGCACGCCGCGCTGCAGTGCCTCGAAGTGCGGGCTGAAGCTGAAAGCGGCGACGCCTTCCACCAGCCAGGCGGGGGCCCACTGCACGAAGAGGTTGGTGACGGGCGGCCAGCCGGCCAGCAGGAAGAGCAGGCAGATCATCAGCGACAGCACGAAGGCGATGACCTGGCTGCGCGTGAGCGCGGACGTCAGCATGCCGACGGAGACATAGGCGCCCGCCATGAGGAAGGAGCCGACGTAGCCGCAGACGATCACGCCGACATCGGGTTTGCCGAGATAGGCCGTGGTCAGGACGATCGGGAAGGTCAAGGCCAGTCCGATGGCGATGAAGAGCCAGGCGGCGATGAACTTGCCGAGGATGGTCTGCATGAGGGTGATCGGCATCGTCAGCAGGAGTTCGATGGTGCCGGCTCGCCGTTCTTCGGCCCAGAGCCCCATGGTGGCCGCCGGCACAAGCAGGAGGTACACCCAGGGATGCCAGAAGAAGAACGGCCGCAGATCGGCGGCCAGGTTCTCGTAGTAGCGCGAGACCGAGAAGGTCAGGAACCCCGTCAGCATGAGGAAGCCGACCATGAAGACGTAAGCGACGGGCGACTCGAAGTAGGACTTGAGTTCGCGCCGGAACACCGCCATGCCATTTGCCATACTTTCCATCATGACCGCGCCTCCTGCAGAACGGTTTTGCCGGCTTCGTCGCCGAGGGTCAGCGCCCGGAACACGTCTTCCATGCGGCCGGTGGCGCTGCGGGCGCGCAACTCCGCCGGGGTGCCGTTGGCCACGATGCGGCCCTGGCTGATGATCATGGCGCGCGTGCAGACGGCGTCGACCTCTTCGAGAATGTGGGTGGAGACGATGATGGCCTTCTCCGCGGACATATCCTTGATCATTGTGCGCACGGTGTGTTTCTGGTTGGGGTCGAGCCCGTCGGTGGGCTCATCCATGATCAGGACCTGCGGGTTGTGCAGGATGGCCTGGGCGAAGCAGGTGCGCTGGCGATAGCCCTTGGAGAGGGTGCCGATGGTCTGATGGCGCACGCTGGTGAGGCGGCACTTCTCGATGGCGGCATCAACCGCGCTGCGCCGCGCCTTGCCGCGCAGGCCGCGCACGTCTCCAACGAAGGCCAGAAAGTTGGCGACGGTCATGGCATGGTAGGCCGGCGCATTTTCCGGCAGGTAGCCGATCAGCCGCTTGACGGCGACGGGATCGCGCGTGACGTCATGACCGCCGACGATGGCCACGCCGCTGGTGGGCGGCAGGAATCCGGTGATCATGCGCATGGTCGTTGTTTTCCCGGCGCCGTTGGGCCCCAGGAACCCCAGCACTTCGCCGATGCCGACCGAGAAGGAGACGCCCTTCACGGCTTCGATGGCACCGAAGCGTTTTACCAAGTCACGAACCTCCAACATGCTGCCTCTCCTTGTTATGCGCCCGCGCTGCGAGCGCACTGTTATAGCGCAGGCGCCCGCGCTTCTCAAGCGCCCCGCTCAGTTCCACTTCACGACCCGATACGCGGCGACGTTGCCGCGGGCCACCTTCATGAGGACGGCGCGCGACGATGCCGACTCCGCAACGGCGGCGATGAAGGTCTCCACATCGGGCACGGCGCGCCGGTTGGCGCTGAGGATGCGATCGCCTTGCTGAATGCCGGCGGTGGCGGCGGGGCCCTCGGGCGTCACGCGGGCCACGAGGAGGCCGTCGGCGGCAGGCTCCACCGCGAGCCCGAGCTTGTCGTAGACGCGTTCCTCCTGCGGGGCGACCAGGGTGGCGACGCCGGGCCCCGGCATCGTTCCGGTTTCGAGGCGCAGGGTGAGCGCTTCGCCGCCGCGCAGCAGGCCGAGGGTGACGGCGGTGCCGGGCGCGATGCCGGCGACGCGGTTGCGGAAGCGGTCGACCGCGCGCGCGTCTTCGCCATCGAGGGTGAGGATGACGTCTTCGGGTTTGAGGCCACCGCGCTCGGCGGGGGAACCGGGTTCGACATCCGACACGAGGATGCCGCCGGCGTCGATGCCGAAGTAGGCGGCGAGGTCGGGCGTGACCTCCTGGATGCGGATGCCGAGGTAGCCGCGGTCGACGCGACCGTTGGCGACGAGCTGGTCCTTGATGGCGGAGGCGGTGGCGATGGGGATGGCAAAGCCGATGCCCATGTAGCCGCCGTCGCCGCTGTAGATGGCGCTGTTGATGCCGATGACCTGGCCCTCGATGTTCAGCAGGGGGCCGCCGGAGTTGCCCGGGTTGATGGCGGCGTCGGTCTGGATGAAGTCGACGAAGTCGGCGAGGTCGGCGCGGTTGCGGCCCTTGGCGCTGACGACGCCGACGGTGAGGGTCTCGCCGAGTTCGAAGGGGTTGCCGATGGCGATGACCCACTCGCCCACGCGCAGGGACTCGGAGTTGCCCATGGGCAGGCAGGGGAAGTCCTGGTCGTCGGTGATGCGGATGACGGCGACATCGGTGCGCGGATCCGAGCCGATGCGGGTGGCGCTGAACTCGCGCCCGTCGCTGGTGCGGACGACGATGCGGTCGGCGTCGCCGATGACGTGATGGTTGGTGAGGATGTAGCCGTCCTTGCTGATGAGGAAGCCGCTACCGGTGCCGCGTTGCTGGTAGTGGCGGTCGGGCGTGCCGGGGTGGTAGTAGAACTGCCGCAGGGATGGGTTGCCGAAGAGGCCATGGGGATCGGCGAACAAGGCGCCGGGGCGGCCGGGGACGTTGATGGTGCGTTCGACGCGCACGGAGACGACGGCGGGCATGGCACCTGCGGCCACGCTGGCGAAAGCGTCGCTGGTGCGGCGCAGCAGGCGCAGGTCGTCGGCGTCGGCGGCGGGCGTCGTGGGGGCCAGCAGGGTCGTCGCCAGCGCCAGACCGGCGGCGGAGCGTGACGCGCGTATCATCGGAATAAGCCTTTCCGGGGGGCGGGCGCGGGCCCGCCCCCCCGCGGGTTCTACATTAACGGCCGGCCGGAGTCGGCTCCGTCGGTCGTTGCCTTCGGGATCTCGATTCGCAAAACGCCGTTGGTCCAGTGCGCCTGGGGTTCCCGGCCTTGGCCCACGGGGCCCGGCAGCAGGACGCGCCGTTCGATATACATGGTGCGGGCCGGCGAATGGCCGGCGGAGGTGGAGTCGCTGCGGATCGTGACGAGGCGCCCGTCGAGAGCGACGCGCACATTGGATTGATCGCAGCCGGGCAGGCTGCAGACGATGATATAGGCGTTGCCGCCATCGCGCATGTCGAGGGTGGGTGAGGCCACCAGCGAGCCCCAGCCATCGTCAAACTGCATCAGGCTTTCCATGTGGCGGAAGTTGGACCACGCATCCTCCATCATGCGATCCATGCGGGCGCGGTGGCGCATGGGCATGCCGGCGAACGGCGAGGGCCAGGCGGGATCGGTGGCGGGGGTTTGCATCCAGGCGCCGAGCATCTGGTCCATGTCGGCCTGCATGCGGGCGAGCTGGGCATCGAGCGCGTCGCCACGCGGCGGGGGCGGCAATGCGAGGCCGCCCGGCACCGGGGCGGGGGGCAGGGCATGCGCCATCGCGGGAGTCTCCGGCGCAACCGCCGAGAGGTCGGGGCGCGGCCGCAGGAGGTTGATCACGAGAACGGCCAGGATCGCGAGTTGCAGAATCAAAATTAAAGCCATGAGCGCCCGGTCCATTGGCAGCTTGCGGCGGGAGGGGTCGATCCCGCCGGAGGTCCGCTGAGGGGCATCAGGGAGTTGTTCCGAAACGCTCATGGCGAGTAGCCAATACGCAAGCGGCGTGCCAACACGAAACAGGCCGAAAATTGGGGAAAAGCGTGCGGGTGGCGCGTCAGGGCGTCGCGTGGGCGTGACAAGTTGACGCGGGGAGAGGAGGGACGACCATGGCGGCCGGCATCGAATGCGAAGGACGGCTCACCCGGAGGGTTCGCCCTACCTCTCGCGGGTTCAAACAGGTAGGGCGAACCCTCCGGGTGAGCCGCACGGAAACGCGGATGGGGACACCCCGCCGATTTCGCTATCGCATATACTAGGTGAGTACTATACTAGTGCGTGCGTGCAGACTCGGCGCGGGGCGGGGGCGGGCAACTCCAGCGGAAGGCGGTTTGGTCATGGGATCTCAGGCGATGGGGGCGGGACGGCGTTGGGTGCTCGCGGCGGGGTTGGCGATGGTGGCGGCGGCGCGGGCGTGGGCGGGTCCGCACGACATCGTGTCGCGGCTGGTGGAGCAGCCGGGCTTTTCCTACGAGGCGAGTCCGGAGGACTGGCGCGACATCAACATGTACCAGTTGTTCACGGACCGGTTTTTCGACGGCAGCGCGGGGAACAACCTTTCGCGCCACGCGACGACCGGCGCGGCCTGGTACAACCAGACCGGCAGCAACGCGGAGAATGACCGGCATTTGTTCCAGGGTGGCGACTGGGTTGGGATCAAGCAGAAGGTGCCCTATCTGAAAGAGATGGGAGTCAACTGCATTTGGATTTCCGGCGTGCAGATGAACGAGCAGGGCACGGACAAGCGCTTCACGCCCTACCACGGCTACCACCCGTCCGATTTCTACCAGTGCGAGCCGATGTTCGGCACGTTTGCAGAGTTGAAGGACCTGGTCGACACCTGCCATGCGAATGGCATCTACGTGGTGCTGGATGTGGTGGTGAACCACATGGCCGACCTGATGAAGTACACGGACTGCGGCTGCAACTACGATGGCTATTGCACGAGCAACTGCGGGTCGCTGGACTGGTGGAATTCCAACGTGAAGTTCGGCGCGCCGTTCAATGGCCCGCAATGGTTTCACAACAAGGGCACGATCGGCGATAACGACTGGGATACCTACCCGCGCTACATCGACGGCGCCTTCCTCGGCACCGAGGACCTGCGCACGGAGGATGCGACGGTGCAGGGCGCGCTGCGCGACATTTTCAAGCACTTGATCGACGCGACGGATTGCGACGGCTTCCGCGTGGATGCGATCAAGCACATGGAATACAACTTCATCAAGGGCTGGGCGGATGACATTCGCAAGCACGCCGCCTTCCGCGGCAAGGGCAACTTCCTGCTCTTCGGCGAGTACTTCTCCTACGACGACAACACGCAGGCGTCGTACTGCAAGGATGTGGGCTACTCCTTCAACTCGACGCTCTGGTTTCCGATGCAGCTGACGCTGAAGAACGTGTTCGCGTATGAGCAGGGGACCGCGCAACTGGCGGACCGGTTGAACGCGCTGAGCTTGTACGGTGAGGCGGCGGACAAGGTCGTGACGTTCATGGACAACCACGACGTGGACCGCTTCGCGCTGGAGTGCGGGTCGGCGTGGGAAAGCAAGATGCGGCCGGCGCTGACATTCCTCTACACGGTGACGCCGGTTCCGTGTCTCTACTACGGCACGGAGCACGGGTTCAACCAGGGCGACCGGCGCAATGGATCGCCCAAGCTGGGGCTGGCGGATTTTCAGCGCGAGACGATGTGGAATTTCGGCTTCCAGTGGGGCAACGCGTTTGGCGACAAGTTTGTGCAGAGCCCGCTGTACCTGCACATTCGGAAACTGAACGAGGTGCGCGCGCAGTATGCGAGTCTGCGGCGTGGCAGCGTGACGCAGCGCTGGTCTGAGGGCGGCAAGGGGCTGTTTGCGGTGTCGCGCGTGCTGGGCAACGAGGAAGCGCTGGTGGCCATCAACACGGACACCGGCAGCAAGTCCATGAATCCGCAGGTGGCCAAACCCAACGGGACCGTGTTCGTGAATGTTCTCGATCCGGCCGAAAGCGTGACGGTGAGCGGTGGGCGGCTGTCGTTCGCGGTGCCGGCCAAGGGGTCGAAGATCTTTGTGGCGGGGCTGGGCAACTCGACGGCGGAGACGGCGTGCACGGCGGACACGCTGACGATCACGTACAAGCCGAATGGCGGCCCGCTGGCGAGCCCGGTGGGCGGGGTGCGGCTGGGGCTGCGCGCGGATGGACGCACGAACGTGCTCGACGTGGCGATGACGGCGGCCGGGGCGAACTGGACCTACGCCTATGCGCTCAGCGGCACGACGAACGAGGTTCGCTTCTGGTTCCGCGACGGCAACACGCCCCCGACCTACGACAACAACGGCGGGCAGGATTGGATTGTGGATGTCACGGACTGTGGCTTGCCGGGCGAGGATTTGGCCTGGATCGGCAACACCTATCATTGGCCGGGGGCAGGCGAGTGGGATCCGGGCGAGACGCTCTGGATCAACCTCGAGTCTTTCCCGCGCGGGGCGGCGATCCATGGGGCGGTGACGTACTCGACCGATGGCGGCACGACGTGGACGAACACGCCGCTGACGATCAATGGCAGCGTCGGCAACAACGACGCGTGGCATGCGAACATGGGCAGCTACGGGGGCGGCCGGGCGCTGCGCTACGCGGTGCGGTTGACGGGGCGCAACGGCGATCTCTGGGATAACAACGGCAACTCGAACTACCTGGCGACGGTGAATGCCGGGGCCAGCACGGTGCTGTGGGTCGGGAACACGACGCACTGGCCGGCGAACGGGGCGATCGAAACCGCGAACGACCTGTGGATCAACGCGGAATCGTATCCGATTGGGGCGGGCGTATCGGGCGAGGTGGTGTACTCGACCGATGGAGGGGCGAGCTGGCTGGGCGTGCCGCTGGCGCACAACGGGACCACCGGCAACAACGATTGGTGGAACCGCAACATGGGCAGCTTCGCGCCGGGCACGACGATCCGCTATGCGGTCAAGGTGCACGATGGCGATGGGGCCGACCGCTGGGACAACAATCATGGCAGCAACTACGTGGCGGTCGTGAACGCGGCGGCATCCTCGGTGCGCTGGCTGGGCAACGCCGCCCGTGGCGCGGCGGAGCCGCCGCTGGTGGAACTGGCGCTGGATCCGGCGACCGACGCGCTGAAGCTCAGCATGGAGGGGCTGGAAGTTCCGGCGCAGTACACGATCCTGCAGTCGCAGGACCTGCTGACCTACACGAACGTGGCGACGATCGAGCCGGGTTCGAACACGGCCGTGCACACCCTGCATGCGGACATGGGGTCCATCGGGAGTCCGCGAGAATTTTACCGGTTGCAGTTGGATTGGGTCTCGGCGCCGGCGGTATACGCAGGCAAGCCGGTGGTGCTCAGCATCGAGACCTGGCCGGTGGGCGGAGCGGCGGCGGCGAATCTGATCTACGCGCTCAACGGCAGCTCCAACTGGACGGCCATCGCGATGCACAAGACCGGGACGCGCGGCAACAACGACATCTGGTCGGCCTCGCTGGGCGTGCTGCCGCTGGGGACGATCGTGCGCTACGCGGTTGAAGTGATCGACGACCTGGGCCAGTCGCAATGGGACAACCAAGCGGGGCAGGATTACGTGTTTACGGTGCTGGATCCCAACCAGACGGACTTGCTGGCGCCGGTCACCAGCTACAGCCCGTCGAACACGATCACCACGAACCTGACGTTGGCGGTGACGCTGGCGGCGGCGGACGATCTGGATGCGACGCCGACGATCTACTACACGACCAACGGGACGACGCCGACGGTGGCGAGCCCGGTGTATGGCGCGCCGATCCTGGTGACGGACCGCGGCAACGCGATCGACATGACGATTCAGTTCTTCGCGCGCGACGATGCCGGCAACGCGTCGGCGGTGACGACGATCGACGTGAAGGTGAATCACACGTTCAGCTTCGGCGGGAGCAAGCCGTACTCGACGAATCCGTCGCCGGGCCAGCGCGTGGCGAATGGGGCGATCGTGGTGAACGGCGCCAACAATGGGGAGTGGACGGGGGCGCGGGCGGTTGCGCTGGACATGGCGAATGACGACCCGCGCTCGCTGGGGAGCAACTGGACGATGCACGAGGCGCCCATCGATCTGACGCATGTGTGGGCGGCTTGGGACGACAACAACCTCTATTTGGCCTGGCAGTATGTGGATGTGACCGACGTCCTGGATCCGGCCAATGCGAGTGGGGCGCTCGGCGGCAAGATCTCCAACAACGATGGTATTCTGCAGTGGCTGGTGCTGGATACGGTGGCGGGCGCCGCGGGGGCCACGAACGACGTGTGGCAGAAGAAGAACACGTGGGGCGGGAGTGACCGGCCGGACTACCAGATCTACCTCGCGGGCAGCCTGTGGCAGGGCTACATCTCGCGTGCGGTCGGTGGCGTGTTCCCGGTGGACGATGGCGGCGTGAACTACAAGACGGTCGCCGCGGCCGGCATCACGGTCGCCAAGGGTAGCCTCTGCGCGGCCACGGAGCTTTGGGGCGTGGGCGATGCGGATAACCGCTTCGATGGCGGCGCGCCGAACCGCAACTTCCTGGGGGAACTGCACAGCGGCGCCCGCGATAGCTTCTACGAGATGAGCATCCCGCTGAACTATCTCGGGCTGACGGCGGCCCAACTCGAAGCGAATGGAATCGGCGTCATGGTTGGCGCCGGCTCGATGTCCGCGATGGACACGGTTCCGAACGACGGCTCCACGCTAAACACGCCGGGGGTGGAGGGGTGGAACTCGTCCTTTGAGTGGTCGGACGCCGACACCTACACCGTGCCCTTCGCGCGCGTGGGGGCTGGGAAGTAGGGCGGCGGGGAGCCCGGACTTACCACGGAGGCACGGAGCGAGGACCTCCATGCATCCGTGTCTCCGTGGTTGGTTTTATCCGGGCTTTGCTTTCTTCGCGAACTTCTGTTCAATCCCCGGCGAGGAGATTGTTCATGCCGCGGCGCACGTTGCACAAGTCCTTGGCCCTGCTGACGGCGTTGCTGGTCCTGCTGGTGGCGGGGCTGGCGGGCGGGAGCTTGTGGATTCTGCGTCGGCTGCATGGCCAGGCCGCGCACACGGAAGCGGCGCGGCAGGTGCTCGTGCAGGGCGAGCGCATGGTGAATTACCTGGCCGGGTTGCCGGTGGTGACGGAGCCCGGGGCGGATGTGGATGACTGGTCCGCGCTGTCGCGTCAGGTGCACGCCCTGCGCACCCTCGAGGATGGGTTGCAGTATGTCTCGGTGACGCGCGACGGGATGACGGTGTTCCACGAGCAGACGCGGGGCCTGGAGGCGGGGGCGGGCGGTCTGCCGGCGGATGGGGACCCGGGGGTGAGCGGCGCGGTGACGGTGTCGCGCGGGCTGCTGGAGTTGGGCGGCGAGCAGGTGCCGGTGGTGGTGTTCACGAAGTCTCGGATGGCCGGCGGCCAGTCGACGGTGGTGCAGGTGGCGGTGCGCAAGGAGGCCGTCGAGCGCGAGGAACGCGCCACCACCCGCGCGATCGGGTCGATGTTCAAACTGTCCCTCGTCACGGTCAGCATCTCCTTCGGCGTCTGTGCGTGGTTGGTGGTGTGGATCATGCGGCGGGAAGGACTGCGCGAGCGCCAACGGCGCGACGAAGAGCACCTGGCCTTTGCGGGCGTGCTGGCGAATGGGATCGTGCACGACTTCCGCAACCCGATGTCCGCCATGCGCCTGGATGTGCAGATGCTGAACCGGGAAGTGGCGAAGCGCGAGGCGGGGCGGCGCGAGCGCGTGGTGGAGCTCGCGGAGCGCATCCAACGCACGCTGGACCGGATGGACAAGGTCTTCCAGGAGTTTCTGTACATGTCGAAGCCGACGGTGGAGGCGCGGGAGGCGATCGATATCGGGGCGTGTCTGCGCGAGAGCGTGGACCTGCTGCGTCCGCGCTTTGAGCAGGCGGGGGTGCGGGTGGATCTGGAGCTGCCGGCGGAGCCGCTGCTGGTGCGGGCGACGACGTCGGCGCTGCAGCGCGCCTTGATGAATGTGCTGGTGAATGCGGAGCAGGTATCGAAGGCGGGGGGCGGCGTTACGGCGCGGGCAGCCCGGGAGGGTGGGCAGGCCGTGATTGAGATCCTGGACCAGGGCCCCGGCATCGCGGCGCGTGATCGCGAGCGCATCTTCGAGATGTTCTTCACGACCCGCCCCAGCGGGACCGGGCTGGGGTTGTTCCTGGCGCGAACGGCGATCGAGCGCGACGG
>CAZWQJ010000053.1:0-2671 GCA_964635825.1 uncultured Victivallales bacterium
ACGCCGCCGGCGCGGAGCCGTCGTCCGCCACCACGATTTCATCCGGCATGACGGTTTGCCACTGCATCCCGCGCAAGAACAGCGCCAGGGATTCCGGACGATTGTAGGTGGTGACAATGACGCCAGTGCGCATGCCCGCAGTATAGCACCTCGCCCCCCGCGGCCAAGACCGCAGCGGCGGCCCCCGCGCTTCGCGCTTTCGTCGCCCGCCGGATCGCGCGAGCCAGAATGTTGCCCAGCGCGGCGCAGCCACAACCGAAGAGGATTTGAACAGAAGGCAACTAAGGAAACGAAGGGGGTTGCGGCCGGCCGCAAGGCCTCTGGCTTTGTTGCCTTTGCGGCCTTCTGTTCAAAATCTTCCCAGGAAAACAAGAAGTTGCCTGATAGTAGTACGAGCCCCTCGTGCAACATTCGCCCGCAGGGCCGAAGCAGAGGCGCTTCGCGCCACGCTTCGGGGCGGCCCCGAACCGACGAAACGTCTGGTTCGGCCTGCCAGCCAACGCCTACCCTCGGCGTTGGCTGGCAGGCGCATGTTGCACCCGCGCGCTTGCGCGGGTGCAACATGCGGGCTAGGATCGATTCCACCATGCATCACACACGAACACTCCTGCTGCTTCTGCTCCTGGCGCCCTCGGTATACGCGGCGGCTCCTGCGGATTCCACGACCACCAACGCCAACCGCTCCTGGGTTGAATCGCAAGTGGCGGCAGCCGACACCAACAGCACCGATGTGCTCGCGCGCCCCGGCCTGATCGCCGACCGGCGCACGCGCGAAATCCGCCTGTGGGCGGAGGCCACCGGCATCGGCACCAACAACCCCATCGAGTTTGTGCTCATCGGCGAGGGCAGCGGCCACGCCTACGAGGCCATCGCCATCTCGCTGGCCAAACCGAGCGCGGTCGATGAGGCCCTGCGCTTCGTCGGCATGACACCGGGCCAGGGCCCCACCCCCGACACGTTCGCCTTCTGGCCCAAAGGCGAACGCGTCGCGCTCACCGTCGTCGCCGTCGCTGACGCCGACTGGACCGAGCCGATCCCGGCGGAACAGCTGCTCTGGGACGATCGCGCCCACCAGCCCGCCACCGCCAACGGCTTTGTCTATATCGACGCCGGCACCTTCACGCCGGAGGGCTCCAATGCCGCGCCCGCCTTCATTGCGGACGAGTACGACCCGCGCGCGATCGTGGCCACCTACAATGAACCGCACACGGTCCTCGATATTCCAAGCATCGCCGCCCAGGGGTCCGTCTACGGCACGCGGCTAGCCAACCCCGCACGCGTCCCGCGCGACGGCCAACTGCTGGAGTTTCGCCTGCGCCCGGAGAAGCCCGCCGGAGCCACCCGCGTGCGCGACATGCGGCTGGACGTGTGCGCCGTCACCCATGCCGCCCGCCCCGCCGACGCGCGGTTCTCCCTGGTCGACGCCGGCGCCGCGCCCGCCGCGGAACCCTTGCCGCGCGCCGAGTTGGAGCAGCGCGTGGCCGCACTCGTCGCCGAGGGGATCGACCCCTTTGTGCGTGTGCGCTTCGATGAGGCCCTCCGCCTGGATGAAGCGCAGGCCGCGGCAAAACTCCTCGACGCCCTCGAGCGTGAGGATGGCGTGCGCGCCGACGCCCCAGGCCCCGGCGAACTGTTCTACCGCACATTCGCGCCTGACGAGCGCAACCGCCGCCGCGAGGACCGCATCGGCCAGCCGTGGGAGCTGCACCTGCGCCGCGAAAGCAACGCCCTGCACGCCACCGCCATCCAACTGGAGGAGCGCTGGCACGACGATCAGCTCGAACCGGAAATCGTCGCCACCGAGCACCCACTCGACACGCCGGACCAGTTGAAACCCCTGCTGGCCGCCACGCCCGGCCTGCCCGTGATCCTCATCTTTGCCCCAGACGATGCAACCGTTGGCGACGTCATGCGTTACGTGTTGCCCACCCTCGCCACCCACCGCCTCATTCACGTATACCTGGAGCCGAAGCCGGACCGGTGAGCGGCCTCGATCGATGCCGCACGCGACGGAGCCGCGTGCCACGTGGCGCGGGGCTCCCGTCCCGCGCTCATTCCCGCCCGAACTTGCGGTCGAGTTCCTTGAAGGACGTGAAGATCAGGGTCGGCCGACCGCGCGGGCAGGTGTACGGCATGGCCGTCTGCGCAAGATCCACGACGAGCCGCTCCACCTCCTCCAGCGTCAGGCGGTCCCGGCGCTTGACGGCGGCGCGGCAGGAGGCGCGCGCCACGATGTCCTCGCGCCAGCGCCCCTGGCCGCGGCGCGTGCCGGCCGCCTCAAATCCCGCCGCCAGCTCCGACAGCAGCGTGCGCACGGAGGCCGTGGCAAAGCACGCCGGCAACGCATCCACCACGAGCGCGTCCTTGCCAAATTCGGCGATCCCAAATCCGAGGGAGCGGAGCAGGTCCATGTTCTTGCGAACGCGCGTCGCATCGGTCGGCGGCAACACCAGCGACTCGGGCAGCAGCAGGTGCTGGCTCGACACGCGGTGCCGCTCCACGTCCGCCATGAAGCGCTCGTAGAGCACGCGTTCGTGCGCCGCGCCGGGATCCATCACGACCATGCCGTCCTCGGTCTCGAGCAGCACGTATTGCCCACCGATGAGCCCGAGCACGCGGCACCAGGACCAGGGCGCGCCCAGCGAGCCGCCGCTCGACTCGGCACGGTCGG
>CAZWQJ010000053.1:2771-7759 GCA_964635825.1 uncultured Victivallales bacterium
CGCACTTCGCGCTTGGTCGGGTGCACATTCACATCCACGCCGCGCGGATCCATTTCCAGAAACAGAAAGACGGAGGGGTGCCGGTCTTTCGGCAGCGCCGTGTGGTAGCCCTCGCGGAGGGCGTAGTTGATGACCGGCGAGCTCGTCGGGCGCCCATTCACAAAGACGTATTGCTCGTCGCGGTCCGCCCGGTGCGCTCCAGGCCGGCTCACAAACCCGCGCACGGTGATGCCGCCGGAGCGATCGTCGAGCGTCAGCAGCGAGGCCAGCGCCTCGCCACCGAACAGCTCGCGCACGCGGTCGGCCAGCTCGCCGGCAGCGGCCAGGCGGTAGACATCCCGCCCGTCGATGTTGAGGCTCATGCCAACCGGCGTGTGCGCCAGCGCCTGCAGCAGGAAACAGGCGCGCACATGGCCCACTTCCGTCTGCTGCGCGCGCAGAAATTTGCGCCGCGCGGGCACATTGAAAAACAGATCGCGGACCTCGATGGTCGTGCCGGCCGGCGCTCCCACCTCGCGCACATCCTGCAGCTTGCCGCCGACCACCGTCACTTCCGTCCCCGCATCCGCACCCACCGGGCATGTCGTCAGCCGAAAGCGCGAAACCGAGGCGATTGCCGCCAGCGCCTCGCCGCGAAAACCCATCGTCAGGATGCTCTCGATGTCATCCACTTCGCGGATCTTGCTGGTGGCGTGGGCCTCGATGGCCAGCAGCGCGTCGTCCCGCCCCATGCCGCTGCCGTTATCCCGAACCGCAATCCGCTTGCGCCCGCCCACCGCAATCGAGACGTCAATCTGGGTCGCGCCCGCGTCCACCGCGTTCTCCACCAACTCCTTCACCACCGACGCCGGGCGCTCCACGACCTCTCCCGCCGCGATCTTGTTCGCGACGTGAACGGGAAGGACTCGGATGCGGGTTTCGGCGGCCATAGACGGCGAGCATAGGACGCGCCCGCGGCAGGGTCAATGCCGCAACGGGGACCCCAATGTGCGGCTACGGAGAGGCGCCCCATGAGAACGGCCCTGTGCACACGGCTCAGCCGGAGGCTTCGCCCTACCCCGAGTCCGCACGCGATGATTGATGATGCGTGGGTAGGGCGAAGCCTCCGGCTGAGCCGTGTCGGTGAGGGCGATTGTACGCATCCGCGGGTTTCGCAGAGCCGCAGTTGGTGGCCCGGCCGCTCCGCGGGCGGGCATGCGAATCGCCCGTGCGCGGAGCGCCCGGGCCACCATACCCGCTACGCAAGCGATGGAGGCTGCGCCGAGCCGCCCATCGCCACGGACGTCGCGATGTGCCGTTTCACGGTGCGCCAGTCCAGGCCGGTGAGGCGGGCGACGGCACCATAGGAACCGAGGCGGGCAAACAGCATGCCGCAGTAGCCCGCGATCAGATCCCGCGCGTCGAGCGTTCCCGCAGCGACTTCGCCCGCAAAACCAGCGGCCCCGTCCGCGTCAGTGGGTGCGGTGGCCCCGGCCGGTTCGTAGCGACCGCGCAGCAGCACGCGGCGCACCGCCTGCTCGAGTTCACGCACGTTGCCCGGCCACGCGTAGTGCGCCCCCACTCCCGTCAGCAGCCCTTCGCAGGTGCGCGCCGTCAGCGACGCGCCGTCGGGACCGCAGAGCCGCGTCAGGATTCGCCCCACCAACAACGGCAACTCGCCGGAATCTTCCACCAGGCGCTGACGCAGCGTGGGCAGCTCGATGCGGTCCGAGCAGAGTCGGTAGTAGAAGTCCTCACGGAACTGCCCTTCGCGGCGCAGGCGCTCGATGTCACGGTTGGTGGCTGCAATGACGCGCCCCTCGAAGCGCCGCTTCTCGTGGCTGCCCACCGGGCTGAAGATTCGCGTCTGCAGCACTTGCAGCAGTTTCACCTGGATGGGCAGCGGCACGTCACCGATCTCATCCAGCAGCACCGCCCCGTGCGCACTGCAGCGATCCAGAACCCCTTCGTGGCGATCGATGGCCCCCGTGAACGCGCCGCGCCGGTGGCCAAACAGTTCGGACTCGATCAGCGCCTCCGGAAACCCCGTGAGCGTAATGGCCACAAAGGCTTCGGAGAAGCTCTGCGCGAACGCGCCGCGCTGGCGGTCGTAGGGGATGAAGCCGGAGCGGCCAATCGCCGCGGCGGCGGACCCTTTGCCGGTACCGGTTTCGCCAAGCAGCAGCGTGGAGAAATCCTCCATGCGGCGCCACAGGTGGCGCTCGTACGTATAGACATTCGTCGTAAATAGATTTTCCCAGAGGCGACAGCGCAGGTCGCGCATGCAGGGGCTGGCCCCCGGCAACTCGCGATCGATGAAGAAGAACGCGCGGCGCAATTGATAGAACAACTCGAACAGGCGCACCGCCTCGCCCTCCGCAAAACCATGCGCCACCAACGCGTCGATGACGTCCGACGCGAAGGTCACCGGGCAGCAGTCGTCCCCACGGGCATGCTGCTGCACGATGAATGCATCGAAGTGCGGGATCGCCCGGTGGAACTCGACGAACAGCACCGCCGCCCGCAACAGGCGCCCATCGTTTTCCGCGTACGCCGGCAAGCGGTGCGCCCCAGCCTGCCGCAAGGCCTCAAGCTGGACAACCACAACCTCCAGCGGCTCCCCACCCCCAAGAGTGCGCAGCGCGGCGTCGGCCGACTCCCGCTCCGCACTGAACGGATTCGCCCGAACCGCACGCTCAACCCCCGCAAACAACGCCCGCCGAAATTCCGTTAACGCCGTCATGGGTATACATTACATGAAGATTATGACGGCATTCAATGTATATAGCGCCAAGTCTGCGGCAATCCGGGATAGTCCCAACCCATTAACCAATAACCTCTTACGAGTAACCCCGTCTTCTGGCACTCCTCCTGCGATTGGGTGACGCCGTTGCGGTTTGGTGGACGTTGATTTTTACCTGTCCCCCCACCGGGATGAACCCGGCCGCGACGAGGAGAGCGACCATGAAGGCAACAGAAGCGGTGAAGGCAACGACGGCGGTGGCGACAACGACGGCGCCCGATGCGCATACGGAACAGGTACAGGAGTACTGGGAATCGCGGTCGGCGGGCGGCGCGGTATGCCGGGCGGTGATGACGGGCGTCTTGCTCGCCTTCTGCCTGTGGGCCGCCTCACGCGCCGATGCGGCGGGGTTGCTGAAGCCGGTCTCCGGCGCCGACCTGTCCGCGCTGTCGATTCAGTCCCAGGACGTCAACGTGATCATCAACAACGGCTTCGCGCGGACGGAAGTCGACCAGGTCTTCGCCAACAGCGGCGATACGGACATCGAGGCCATCTACTCATTCCCGGTGCCGCGCCAGGCGAGCCTGTCCGAAGTCAGTCTGTGGATCGACGGGCGCGAGGTCATCGGCGAGGTGATTGCGAAGGAGAAGGCGCGCGCGGTGTATGAAGAGCAGGTGGCGAAGGGCAACGAAACGGCGCTGGCCGAGAAGAACGACTACCGCAGCTTCGACATCAGCGTCGGCCGCGTGCGTGCCGGCAGCACCACGCGAATCCGCCTGGTCTACTACCAGCCGCTCGACATCGAGCTGAACGTGGGCCGCTACCTCTATCCGCTCGCCGAGGGCGGCACCGACGATGCGCGGCTCGCCTTCTGGTCCACCGACAACCGCGTCACCGGCCCCTTCCGCTTCCACCTCACCCTCAAGTCGGCGTTCCCCATCCGCGATGTGCGCGTCCCCGGTTTCGAGCAGGTCGCCGTCATCACCCGCGACACCAACACCGCCGACGCCGTCACCTACACGGTCGCGCTCGATCAGTCCTCCGGCGCCACGCTCAGCCGCGACCTCATCGTCTACTACCGCCTCGACGACACCATCCCGGCGCGCGTGGAGCTGGTCCCCTTCCGCGACTCCGAGAAGTCCCCCGGCACCTTCATGGCGGTGATCACGCCCGCCGCCTCGCTCTCCCGCATCGCCGAGGGCTCCGACTGGACCTTCGTGCTGGATGTCTCCGGCAGCATGGCCGGCGGCAAGATCGCCGCCCTCGGCGACGGGGTCGCCCAGGCCATCGGCACATTGAACCCGCAGGACCGCTTCCGCATCGTCACCTTCAACGACCATGCCCGCGACCTCACCGGGGGCTACCTCGCCGCCACGCCGGCCAACACCGCGCATTGGCTGCAGCAGGCTCGCGCACTCCAGTCCGGCGGCAGCACCGCCCTGTTCGACGGCCTGAGTGAAGCCTATCGCTCGCTCGACGCCGACCGCACCAGCGCCGTCCTGCTCGTGACCGACGGCGTCTGCAACGTGGGCCCCACCGCCCACCGCGCCTTCCTCGACCTGCTGCGCCAGCACGATGTGCGCCTCTTCACCTTCATCATCGGCAACGGCGCCAACCAACCGCTGATGGAGCGCCTCGCGCTCGAATCCGGCGGCTTCGCCATGACGCTCTCCGATGGCGACGACATTGCCGGCCGCCTGCTGCAGGCCAAAGCCAGGATCCTGAACACCTGCATGCACGACGTCCGCATCCGCTTCGACGGCGAGCGCGTGACCGACCTGGCGCCCGCCCGCGTGCCCAATCTCTACCTCGGCCAGCAGGCCGTCTTGTTTGGCCACTACAATGGCGAAGGGCCAGCGGAACTCGTGATGACCGCGCGCATCTCCGGCGAGGAGAAGACCTGGCGCACGCCCGTGCAGTTCCCGGCGGTGGATCGGGATTGCCCGGAACTGGAGCGCCTCTGGGCTCTCGCTCGCATTGAGGACCTCATGCAGGACATCCGCCTGGAAGAGCGCGACTCCCTCAAGGCTGCCGTGCGCGACCTGGGCGTGGAGTACTCGTTGGTGACGGACTACACCTCGATGCTCGTCGTGCAGGAGGACGTCTTCGAGAGCGCGGGCGTCGAGCGACGCAATGCCGGCCGCGTCCAGCGCGAGCGCGAAGCGCAGGCCCGCACGGCCGCCGCGCCGGCGCCGTCCCGCCGCGTCGATAACGGCAGCACCTTCGGCAATCTGCCGTCGCCGGGTCTCGGCACCGGCCCGGTCGG
>CAZWQJ010000053.1:7859-22833 GCA_964635825.1 uncultured Victivallales bacterium
ACGGCAGCACCTTCGGCAATCTGCCGTCGCCGGGTCTCGGCACCGGCCCGGTCGGCCCCCTGTTCGTGCTGGTCGCCGCCTGGGCTGCACGCCGCCGGCGACTCGCGGCTTGATGACCTTCTAAGAGAGGTGACGGGGCGTAGGGCGGCCGTCTCCGACGGCCAGCCCATTGGCGCCCGTGTTACGGGCCTCGGCTTCAGAGAAGCCGGGCCTACTGGGCGCCCGGAATTGCCTCGGTAACTATGAAAGCCCGAGTATGCGACATACCGCCCTGAGGTGGCCCGCGCGCTTCCGCCTTCGCCAAGAGGCTCCGGCGAGACAAGCCGCCGCGCGGGCTACCCCCTCGGAGAATGCGATGAACACCCAATTCTGGACCTCGCACCTCGACACCGCCACCATAGGCGCGGCTCTTCTCCTCGCCAACCTCCACCTACTCGGTTTCGGCCTCCCGCCGACCACCCTCGCCCTGCAACCCGCGCAGTTCCCCCACGCCTGGTGGGGCGTCGTCACCCACCCGTTCGTTCACGTGTCCGCGTATCACCTCCTGCTCGATGCACTCGCCTTCTTCGCGCTGTATCCCGCCTGCGCCCCCGACGGGCGCGGCCGGGTGCGCCTCCTGGTCGCCTGCGCCATCTGCAGCCTGGCCGGCGCCCTCGGCGATCCTGCCGTGGCGGCAAACGGCTTCTGCGGCCTCTCCGGCATCGACCATGGGTTGATGGCCGCAACCACCATCGCCATGTGCCGCCGGGCCCGCTTCCGCGCGGATGCCGCCATCGGCGCCACGCTCCTCGCCGTCGTCGGCCTGAAATGCGCAATCGAACTCGCGCACGGTGTGCCCGCGTTCGCCTCGTTCCATCTGGGCGACATTGGGCAGCCCGTGGTTGCGAGCCACGCCGGCGGCGTCATCGGCGCGCTCGCCCTCATGTTGCTCCAGCGAAAGCCCCCTCGCCCCGCGCACGCGGGGAGAGGGACGGGGTGAGGGGCGGCGGCACGCATCCCCACGCTTCGTGCGTGCGCACGCAGGATGGCCCCACTGACATGGCCTGGCTGGAGAAACCGAAGCGGGCCGATCAGGCCGGGGCCACGCTCCAGGCGAGCGTATCGCCGGCGCGGTAAGGGACCACCGGACCGTAGGCCGCGGGTACCGTTTGCGGGCGGCGCGCGAGGCGCACGGACTCGGTCTGTTCGGGCAGCCGGTAGAAGGCGCGGCCGAATTCGCAGGCAAAGGCGCGCAGGCGTTCGAGGCAGCCGAGGCGCTCGAAGGAGTCCGCCAGGTACGGCAGCAGCAGCGGGCTGGTGAAGACGCCGGCACAGGCGCTCGCGCATTCCTTCGCCTCGCGCGGATGCGGCGCGGAATCGGACCCCAGAAAGAAGCGCGGATGCCCGGCGCGCACCACCGCCCGCAGCGCCTCGCGATCCGCCGGATACTTCGCCACGGGTTTGCAGAAGTTGTGATTCTTGCCGGCCCAGTCGTCCACCGTCAGATCGAGATGGTGCACCGTGATCGTGGCGGCAACCGTGGCGCCGAGCGCCTGCACAGTTTCCACGGCGCGCGCGGTCGTGACGTGTTCCAGCACGATGCGCAGGCGCGGGTAGCGCGCGTGCAGCGTGCGCAGCGTCGGCAGGAAGCGCTCCTCTGCATCCAGCACGCACACATCCGAGTCCGCGTGCCCCGGCACTTCACCATGCAATTGCAGCACCAGCCCGGCGGCTTGCATCGCCTCCAGCACCGCCGTGCGCCCCAGGATATCCTCGATGCCGGACGCCGAGTGCGTGGTCACGCCATGCGGATAAAACTTCACGCCCGCGATCCCGGCCTCCGCCGCGCGACGCACTTCGTCCGCCGTCAGCCCCGGCGTCAGGTAGAGCGTCATCTGGTAATCGACGTCCGGCGCAAGCGCCCGCAGCTCGTCGCGGTAGGCCACCGCCCGCGCGGCTGTATCCACCGGCGGCACCAGGTTCGGCATCACGAGGCAGCGCCCCACCCCGCCGCCGCGCAACAGCGGCGCCACCAGGCGCATCAGCTCGCCCTGCCGCAGGTGCACGTGCAGATCGTCAGCGAGGGGAATGTCCAGTTCAGTGGTCATTGGGTGTTGAGCTTCACAACCGGTACGGCACACGCACGTTCGCGTGCTTGGCGGGAAAATCCCGCGTGTTACACCGTTCAGGGCATCGATGACAATGTTCTCGTGATGGCGATATCATCTATCAGTGAGTCCCACCGGTCAACCCGTGATGCGGCGCCCAACTCCTCGCCCTCCAGTTTGACGTTCCACAGTAGTTGTATGGCACGCCGATGCGTCAGATCTTTGTCGGGATCCTTGTCGCGAGCTTTGTCGACAAAGTCACCGACAAAGCTCGCGACAAAGCTTGGGATGCGGGCTAGAGCCTGCCTTACGCGAGGATTTGGGCGGCTCGCCGCAGGCTCGCCCTCCAGGGATCACAACTGCAACACATCCAAGGCGATCTCGACGCGGCCCATGGGGGCGCTGACCTGGAAGCCGGCGACGCGGTCGGCGATGCGCGCGCAGGTTTCCTGCGCGATCTGGACGCCCATCTTGAGGCCGTCTTCCTTGGTGGTGCAGCGGCTCATGCGCTCCATGATCGAGTCCGGCACGACGACGCCGGGCACCTCGTTACGCATGAACTCGGCATTCTTGAAGCTGACCAGCGGCCAGACGCCGGCCACGACCGGGATCGTCTTTGTGTAGCGCCCGACGCGGTCGAGGAATCCGAACAACGCGTCCGGATCGAAGATCGGCTGGGTGATCGCGTATTCGGCGCCGGCATCGATCTTGCGAAAGTAGCGCTCGACTTCGTGATCGAGCGAGAGCGCGCAGGGGTTGGCGCCAACGCCGATGAAGATGCCGGTCGGCGGGTCCACCGGGTTGCCGCCGATGTCGCGGCCGTTGTTGAGATTGTAGGCGACCTGGGCGAGTCCGATGGCGTCGACATCGAAGACGCCGGTGGCGTCGGGGTAGTCGCCCATCTTGGGCGGGTCGCCCGTGATGATCAGGAAGTTGCGCAGGCCGGCCACGTAACCGCCGAGCAGATCCGACTGCATGCCGATGAGGTTGCGGTCGCGGCAGCAATAGTGCAGCACCGGCTCGATGCCGGCCTCTTCCAGGATCTTCACCGAGGTGATCATCGGCGAGACGCGCGCGCTGGCGCGCGGACCGTCAGGCACATTGATGCAGTCCACGCCGCGCTGGTGGCAGAGCTTCACCCGCTCGATCGTCTTGGTCATGTCGATCGTCTTCGGCGGCAGCAGCTCCACCGACGTCACCTTCTCGCCACGCGCAATCTTCGCCGCCAGGCGCGACTTCTCGGCCATCGGCACCACGCGCACCTTGATCTCGTCGCGCGTGTAGTCCTTGATCTGGATGTGCTTCTTGACGCCGCTGAGCGTCTTGACCGCGCGGGCGGCGTCATGGATGTGCTTTGGCTCGGTGCCGCAGCAGCCGCCGATGCCGCGCACGCCGAGCTCGATGAATTTCTTGGCGTACGAGGTGAAGTACTCGGGGCTGGTCATGTAGATCATGCGCCCCTCGACTTCGCGCGGGGTGCCGGCGTTCGGCATGACCACAAACGGCTTGCGCGTCAGGTGCAGGGCGCGCTCGACGGCATCGTAGGCCTGCTGGGGGCCGACGCCGCAGTTGATGCCCATCCCATCCACATCGGGCGAGCGCTCGAGGGCCGCCACGACTTCTTCGATCTCGCGGCCCAGGATGGTTTCGCCGCGCGGGCTGACCGTGAAGGACGCGAACACCGGGAGCCCGACGCTGCGCGCCACGGAGGCGGCCAGCAGCAACTCGTGCAGGTGGTCGAAGGTTTCGAGGTAGAGGACGTCCACGCCGCCCTCGACGAGGGCCGTGGCCTGTTCCAGAAAGGCGGCGCGGTATTCCTCGGAGAGGCTCTCCTGCCACATCTGGCGCGGGCGCATGCAGGGGCCCATCGAACCCGCCACCAGCGCGTCCGCCCCGGCCACGTCGCGCGCCAACTTGGCGGCCGCGCGGTTGATTAACGCCACCTTGTCCATCAGCCCGTGCGCCTTCAGCTTCACGCAATTCGCGCCGAAGGTGTTGGTCTCAATCACGTCCGCGCCCGCTTCCAGGTACTCGGCGTGGATCGCGCGCACCAGGTCCGGGCGCGTCAGGTTGAGCTCGTCGTAGCAGGTGTTGATGAACACGCCGCGGCCGTAAAGCATCGTGCCCATCGCCCCGTCAAAAACCAGCGGCGTATCCTGAATGCGGTCGAGGAACTTGCTCATGGGGGAAGAGTAGAGCCTCGCATGGCGGGTGTCGACAGAAACGCTCTCCGTTCCCGTGCGCACGACCGTCAACGTTTGACAGCGGCGCGGGTGGCACCGCGCCCTCCCCACATTCGCGACGTGTCACAGCGGGGAGGGCCGGGTGCCACCCCGGCCGCGCATGCACAGCAAGGACTCTGTCGTCACGCCAAGCACCAGTGAAGAGCCCGCCGGAGTGAGGGCTCGGGGTGGCCCGGGCGCTCCGCGCGCGGGCTCACGTCGCCGTCGCGGCCACGTGAGCCGTTCGCGTACCCGTCCGCGGCTTGTCCCGTCGAAGCCTCTTGGCGAAGGCGGAAGCGGTCGGGCCACCACCGGCTGTGCCCCCTCAATCCAGCGGATCGAAGAGGTCGCGGGTGGCGTAGCAGATGGGGCAGACCCATTCCTTCGGCAGGTCATCGAACGCGGTGCCGGCCGGAATGTTGTTCATCGGGTCGCCCGCGGCGGGGTCGTAGACGTAGCCGCAGTTCACGCAGACGTACTTCTTGGTGGAGGCGGCGGGAGCATTCATGGGTGACGACCTTGTGCGTGTTTAGACGGCGAAGTACTTGGCCTGCGGGTGGTGCGCGACGATGGCGGACGTGGTTTGTTCCGGCACCATCTCCATCGAATCGGTGAGGGTGACGCCGATGCGGTCCGGCTGCAGCATGGCGAACACGGGCATGTGCGCATCGAGGTCGGGGCAGGCGGGATAGCCAAAGCCGTAGCGCGAGCCCTGGTAGGACTGGGTCACGAAGCCGGAAAGGTTTTCGGGTTCCGAGCCGGCGATTCCGAGTTCGCTGCGCATGCGCTGGTGCCAGTACTCGGCGAGTGCGTCGGTGACCTCCACGCTGAACCCGTGCAGCATCAGGTAGTCGTGGTACTGGTTCGTCTCGTAGAGCGCGTGGGTGGCCTTGCCGATCTCATCGCCGATGGTCACCACAAAGAAGCCGACGATGTCGCCGCCCTCTTCGCGCGTGCGATAGAAGTCTGCGATGCACAGGTGTGGCGGTTCGGCCTGGCGCGGGAACGGGAAGGTGTGGCGCTCGGTGCCATCCTCCACAATGAGGGTGTTCCCTTCGCTGTAGCAGCGGTAGTAGCCGTAGACCGCGCGCGGACGCACGAGGCGCCCATCGATCGCGCGCTTCTGGAAAGAGGCGTAGAGCGGGCGCACCTCGTTGGCGATGAGCGCATCGTAGTCGGCCACGCTCATCTTCGTGCGGCGGTAGCCCCAGCGCCCGCGGAAGAGAGCCTGCTCATTGATATAGCCAAAGAGCGGCTCCACGGGAATGTCTTCCACCACGCGCGACCCCAGGAAGGGCGGCACCGGCACCGGATTGTCGCGAATGATCTCGACGTTCTTGATGCCCGGCTTGAGCTTCTCGCCCTTCTCCTCGACGCTCCAACTGGTCGCCACCAGCTTGCCTTCTTCAAAGGCCCGCACGGCCCGCAACCCCGCAAACGCGTCCGCGCAGTACACGACCGGCGCGCCGTAGCCCGGCACACAGTCCTGCGCCACAAATTTTTCCGTGAGGGCCGCGCCACCCAGCAGGATGGGGGTGCGCAGGCCAGCCGCCTCGTACTGCGGCATGCTCTCTTTCATCACGATCGCCGACTTCACCAGCAGCCCGCTCAGGCCGATCAGGTCCACCTGGTACTCGCGCGCTTTTTCGATGATCGTCTCCGCCGGCACCTTGATGCCGATGTTGAAGACTTTGTAGCCGTTGTTCGACAGGATGATGTCCACCAGGTTCTTGCCGATGTCGTGCACGTCGCCCTGCACGGTGGCCAGCAGGATCTTGGTGACGCTGTCGCCCTCCAGCTTTTCCATGAACGGCTCGAGGAACGCGACGGCCGCCTTCATCACCTCGGCGGACTTCAGCACGAATGGCAGCAGAATATCGCCGCGTCCGAAGAGTTCGCCCACGTGCCGCATCGAAGGCACCAGGACCTCGTTGATGATGGCGATGGCCGTGCGCCGCTGCAGCAGGATCGACAGGGTATCTTCGAGCCCCTCCTTGTCGCCATCGACGACGAGGTCGAACAACACCTGCTCCGACAGCCGCGCCGCCTGCGCCTCGGGATTTTTCTCCTCGGGCGGGTTCTGCTGGAAGTGTTCGATGAACCGCATCAGCGGCGACTTCTCGGGATCCTTGACGCGGTCGTAGAGCAGATCCAGGCTCATCTCCAGATCTTCGGCGCTGATCTTGGAAAGCGGCAGGACCTTGCCGGCATCGATGATGGCGGCGTCGAGCCCCGCCTGAACCGCCTCATGCAGGAAGACCGAATTCAGCACGCGGCGCGAGTGCGGCGCCAAACCGAAAGAAATATTGCTGACGCCGAGCAGGGTCATGACGCCGGGCAGCTCAACCTTGATGCGGCGGATGGCGTCCAGCGTCTGGACCGCGGCGTCGCGCAGGGTTTCGTCGCCGGCGCCGATGGTGAAGGTCAGCGCGTCGAACATGATGTCCTGCGGGCGCAGGCCGAACTCGCCGACGGCGATGTCGTGGATCTGCTTGGCGGTGGCCACCTTGTCGTCGGCGGTCATGGCCATGCCGCGCTCATTGATCGTGAGCGCGACGACGGCGGCGCCGTAGGTCTTGAGCATCGGGCAGACCTTGCGGATGTTCACACCGCCGTCTTCGAGGTTGATCGAGTTCACGATCGGGCGCCCGGGGTACAGCTTCAGGCACGCCTCGATGCACGCGGGCGTGGTGGAATCGATCATGATCGGCGCCTTGACGGAGGAGGCGAAGAGCCGGACCAGCTCGACCATGTCCTGCATCTCGTCGCGCCCCGCGTACGCCGCACATAAATCGAGCACGTGCGCGCCGGAGTTTTCCTGCTCCAGGCCGATCGCCAGGCAGGCCTGATAGTCGTCCGCCAACAGGCAGTCGCGAAACTTCTTTGAGCCGTTTGCGTTGGTGCGCTCGCCGATGATCAGCGGGCCCACGTCCTGCTTCAACTCAACGGCCTGGTAGAGACTGGAGACGGATGGCTTCATGCGCGTAGACTCCGGAAACGCCCAACACCCAACACCCAACATTCAACGCCCAAGGTGTCAGGACACCGGACATCCGACGCTTGAACGTTGCGCGTTGAATGTTGCGCGTTGAACGTTGATGGCCTTCTCACGTCTCCACCGCCCGCTTTCCGGGCTTCACGCCACGCAGCGCGTCGGCCAGCGCACGGATGTGCTCGGGGCTCGACCCGCAACAACCGCCGACGATGCTGACGCCGTAGTCGGTGACGAAATGTTTCATGTGTTTGGCGAACTCGGCCGGGGTCATGGGGTAGTGGGTCTTGCCGTTGACCACCTGGGGCAGGCCCTGGTTGGGTATGCAGGAGATGCGCTTGGGCCACTGGTTATGCAGATACTGAATGCGCGAGACCATGTCGGACGGGCCGGTGGCGCAGTTCAAGCCGAGGCTGAGAATGGGAAAGGGCTCCAGCGTGGCGACCACCGCCGCGATGTCGGAGCCCACCAGCATCGTGCCCGTTTGCTCAACGGTGACGGAGACCATCACCGGGAGCGACTTGCCGAGCGTGTCGAGCGTCTCGAAGGCGGCGATCAGGGCCGTCTTCACCTGCAGCAGATCCTGGCAGGTTTCCAGAATCAGGAGATCGGCCCCGGCCTCGACCAGCGAGCGAACCTGCTCCACGTAGGCGGCCCGCAGCGTATCCACGGTGATGTGCCCCAGGGACACGAGTTTGGTGCCGGGGCCCATCGAGCCGGCCACGTAGCACCCCGGCCGCCCGCCAATCGCGCGCCGCGCGTTCGCCACCGCCGCGTGGTTGATCGCGTCCACCTTGTCTTCAAGCCCATACTCCGCCAGCACGATGCGGCTGGCCCCGAAGGTGTTCGTCTCCACCACCATCGCGCCGGCATCCAGAAAGGCGGCATGCATGGCCGTGATCACGTCGGGCGCCGTCACATTCAGCAATTCGTTGCAGCCTTCGCGGCCCTCCCAGGCCGTGGCGGGAATTTCCATCCCCTGCAGCGTGGTGCCGCAGGCACCGTCAAAAATAATCAAATCGTGGTCGTTGGGATTCAGCATGCAACCGCCTTTGGTTCCGGCAAACGATGGGTAACCCTATCATGTCCATAGGGGTGTGTCACGAGCGGAGAACCGGCCCAAATCCTCGTCGCAGGCGCATCTGCGATTCGGTGCGGCTCACCGGGACGGTTCGCCCTACCAGCCTGAGACCACATGCCCTGGGTAGGGCGAACCCTCCGGGTGAGCCGTTCTTTGCGTCGTTACACCGAATCGCAGATGCGCCCAATCCTCGCCCAAGCCGGAGCGACTCCATGCGGAACCGCTGATGCGCGCAGATGAACGCAGATGGGCGGGCGCGAACAGGCGCGGTTTCCCATATCGGCGGGCGGGTGGGTCATGTAGAATGAGGCCAACACGTTGCGCACGTCCCTACGCGGGTCTGCGCCCGGGAGGATCGCCATGTTCAAGAAGTTGCTGAGTCTGTTCATGATCGCCGGGTCCACCGGCCTGGCCGCGCCCAACGCCACCAACGAGCCGCCGCGCCTGGTGGCCGGGCGCTACGTCATCGACGTGCGCAGTCCGGCGGAATGGGCGCAGGGCCACGTGGAGGGCGCCATCAATATTCCCCACGACCGGATCGGGAGCCGGATCGCTTCCGTGATACCCGATCAGTCCGCCGCCATCGCCCTGTACTGCCGATCCGGTCGGCGCGCCGCCGCGGCCGAGAAGATCTTGCGCGATCTCGGCTACCTCCACGTCGAGAACCTCGCCACCTTGGAAAACGCGCGATCGGTTCTCCAGACGACTCCTTGACCCGCACGCCCCCCCCGGCGTATGATTGACAACACTAACACCCGTTTGAGAACCCAACAAACGAACGTTGGAGCGAGCCATGGTAAAGCCGGTTTGGAAAGAGTATGAGGCGAACCCGCTGACGCACAGCGCGGCGCATTACCTGATGACGATTCGCGCGTTGTTGGACGAGCGTGGCTATGCGCGCGTGACGGATGTGGCGCGGGCGTTGAACATTACACGCGGCAGTTGCTCGATCAGCCTGAAGCCGTTGAAGAAGCGCGGGCTGGTGACCGAGGACGAGAACAAGTTTCTGCTGTTGTCGCCGGAGGGTGCGCGCCTGGCCAAACTGGTGGAGAACAACGACGAGGTGGTGGAAGCGTTTCTGCGCGACCTGCTCGGCGTGGATCCGGAACAAGCCGAAATCGATGCCTGCAAAATCGAACATCTCCTCAGCCTCGACACCAGCCTGAAGCTCGCCGGGTTTCTGCGCTTCATCCAGACGGGCTCCGCCGCGGTGAAGGCGTTCCAAAAAGAGTTCCGGGCTTTCGATACGGACTGTGCCGGCGATGTGAGCAAGTGCCACGTCTGCAATACGAGCTGCCTGACCACCGCGGCCGCCACGCCCACGCCGCCGCCCGCACCGGCCGCCACCGTTGTCAGCCGCCTGAGCACGCGCACGCGGCGCCCCGCACCCTGAGACGCTCAACGCCGCCGGTGCATCCACCAATGCCCGCCGTAGCCGAGGGTCCAGATCAGC
This sequence comes from uncultured Victivallales bacterium, assembly GCA_964635825.1. Taxonomy (GTDB): domain Bacteria; phylum Verrucomicrobiota; class Kiritimatiellia; order UBA8416; family JAIOPI01; genus CAZWQJ01. The sequence goes on from CAZWQJ010000053.1 coordinate 17,695, forward strand.
GACGTGGCGAGATGGGTGACGAGCCAGGCCCGCCGCCAGCCCTCGGCGACCGACACCTGAAGCAGATAGCCGGACAGGATCATCGGCAGCGCCAGGCTCCACAGCGCCAGCCCGCTGCGCCGGCCCTCACGAATGCCGCGGCGCCAGTTCGCGGCGGCGTGCGCGTACCAGAAGACCCCGAGCAGGATCGCCAGAAACGGCGTCACCAGAATGTGCGCATGCTGCACATGCGTCTGCCAGGGATGGTTGACGATCGCGTACGGATCCTCCGCGCGCATGCCGTAGCGCATCCAGGCGTACAGGCCCCCGGTGGTGATGGCCAAGGCCGCCGCCGCATGCATCGCCCGATAAGAGCCGCGCGTCATGGAATCGCCTCCAGCGCGGCGGCGGGGGCGGCGACCGGGCCATGCAGGACGTGGTGCAGCGCCAGCATCTTCCGCACCGCCTTCACGGTGGCGCGGGCGGTGAGCGTCGCGCCGGTGACGCCGTGGATGCCGTGTTTAAGTTGGAGGTCGTCATCGAGCGCGCGGCCGGTGAACTGGCCATACCAGCGTTCGCCCGGCAGATAGTCCGGGGGCTCGCGAAAGACGAGCACCTCCACCCCGCGAATGGTGCGGTCGGCATTCACCGCCAGCAGCAACGTTTCAGGCAGTGTGCGTACCCGATGCGCATCAAGATAGATCGTGCCCACCGTCTGGGTGTCGACCTTGGCGTCGTAGACGTAGACGAGGGCGCTGTCGAGCGGGGCGCCGGCGGCACGAGCCACGTCTTCCATCTGCGCCGGCGTCAGAAACACCGTCCGCCGCTCGAGGCGCGCCCCGGGAAACAGCGCCGCGGCGGCCTCCTCCTGCGTGCGCATGACGGCCGCCGACACCGCCACCCCCACCAGCAGCAGCAGCCACACCCCGGCCAGCAACGGCCATCGGAAACACACCCGCTTCATGACCATGCCCTCACCCCCCGCGGAAAGACCAAAGACGGACCGGACGGAGCCGGTCCCTCCATCGGAAAACCCGGTATCGGCGTCATCCATGGAGGGCCGACCTCCCGCCTACGCCGGGCCTTCGGCGGGCAAGCCGCGTCGGCCGCTTTTTCAACGGCTGCTAAAACACATACCCCATGGCCAGATTGAACTGGTCGATCCCCGTGTCCGCCTCATTGTCGTAGAACTGGTAGTCCGCCTTGAAGACCAGCTCTTCGATCGGCTTCACGTTCACGCCCACCGTCGTCACGGTAACGTCGTTGGCCGCCGTAGCCGCGAACCCGTCCGGCACCTCGTCCTGCGTGTTATACGCTTCGTAACGCACGAAGGGAATGACCGCCAGTTGGGACGCGCCGGCCAGCGCGGCGACATCCAGCCCCGCCTCCACATACCAGCCCACCAACTGCTCGCCGATGGAATTGATGTCACCGTCCGCCGGCCGTTCACCCGCGTCGTCCGGTTCCGCCAGAAGGCGGTTCAACTCCGCGACATCGTCCACCGTGGCCACTGCGCCCAGGGCGCGCAGCAAGACGGGGCCCCGGTGCAGATCGGCATGCCCCTCCAGTATGGTCGTGGACGCCTCCACGTCCAGGTTCTGGCCGGAGTTGCCGTGATAGGCGGAGCCGCCAAGCATGACCCCCGGCATCGCGTCCACATCCACGCGCACCACGCCCGCCAAGTCTTCCGCCACGGCTTCCGACCCCTTCTGGCGCCCGCCGCGCAGCCCGTTGGGCGCGAAGTCCTCGCCCTTCAGCGCCGTGATCACATAGGCCTTGTAGTGCAACGGGCCCAGGTCACCGAAGATCCCGGCGCCATTCTCCCGCCAGGTGGATGGGATGATGCGGCTCTCCGTGTCCGGCCGGCGCGCCCCCAGGAAGATGGTCGGCTCGTGCAGTTCCGTCAGCAACCCCACCGGCACCAGCACCAGTCCGGCTCGCGCATTGAGCGCCGGCGCCCACAGATAGTCAATGTAGGCAAACTCCACCGAGGCGTCGCCCTCTTTGTCCGTCGAGGCGTGCTCCACCTCCAACTCGCTGTTGAATACCCACTTCTCGTTAAACTTGTGACCAAAATACAACACGAAGCGCAGGAAGTCCGCCTGCGCATCCTTCTCCCCGTCGAACTGCTGGTAGAGCGCTTCGCCGTAGCCGCCAATGGTCACGCCGGACGCGCTGTTGTAGACCTTGGACGCCGCCGGCCCCATGCCGTGCACGCTCTCGCCGGGCTTCACGAACACATCGCCAAAACGCGCCCGCTCGGCGTCCGCCGCCAACACCGCCACCTGGCGCTCCAACTCCGCCAGGCGCGCCGTCACGTTCGTTTCCTCCGCCGACGCCACCCACACCGCCACCAGCAGCGCCCCCGCCGCGACCACCCCACGCCTCACACGGCCCCGCATTCCCATCATCGCCGTCATCGCCCCACTCCCTCGTTGGTTGCTTCCAACCGGGCACCGCACCACGCAGTCCCCGGATCCATTGCGGGCGTTATAGTCATCAGATGATTTAATAGTCAAGCACCCGATGCATACTACCAACACAGGACCCGCCCGCCGCCGCCGCACGCACGCCTCCCCACCCCCCACACGCGATCGCCCCGCGGCCACCACCCTCTTTACGCCCCACATGGTCGCACCACATTGCGCTTGATTGGTATGCCAATCATCGTATAGCGTGGGTCCTGAACACGACCAGTCCGGGGTTTTCGGTTGCGACCGTGGGGGGGCCATGCGAGACTTCTTAGCCCGATTTGCGCGGGCGATACAGAGTGGGTCATCCACCCCGCCGTGCAAGCCGGCCTGGAGCCGCCATGAGTGACGTCGATGCGACCGTGCGTTTGGATCTGCTGCCACCCCATGGTTTTGGAATCATTCACCGCATCGATGCCGCCGATGACGACTCGGAGCGTCTCATGACCTTGGGCGTGTGCGCCGGGCGTACGGTCGAACTGATTCAATCGGGTGACCCCTTGATTCTAAAGGTCTTCGCCTCGCGCATCGGGCTATCGGCCCGGCTGGCCCAGCGCGTGTTTGTATTGCCACTGAAGGACCGTCGCGATCCGCGACAGGGGGGCGGCTGACCATGGCGCAACTCGGCGTGTTGATGGATGTGCTTCGGCCGGGACGCGGGCGGCGCCCGCTGCGGGAGGACACCCTGGTCGTGGCGCTCGTGGGCAACCCGAATGCGGGCAAGACGGCGCTGTTTAACGCGCTGACCGGTCTGCGCGCGCGCACCGGCAATTTCCCCGGCACCACCGTGGAGCACAAGACCGGCACCCTGCAGATCGGCGGCAAGACGGTCGAACTGATCGACCTCCCCGGCATGTACAGCCTGCACGCCGTGACCCCCGAAGAGCACGTCGCCCACGACGCCCTGCTCGGTCGCCTGCCCGACACACACCGCCCCCACGCCGTCATCCTCATCGTGGACGCCGACAACCTGGAGCGCAACCTCTTCCTGGTCAGTCAGATTCGCGAGCTCGATCTGCCCGTGATCCTCGCGCTGAACATGATCGACGTGGCCACGCGCCACGGCATCAGCATCGACGCCGCCAAGCTGAGCCATGCCCTGAAGTGCCCGGTGGTGCCGATGGTGGCGCGTACCGGACAAGGGGTGGATGCCCTGCGCGCGGAACTGGAACGCCTCACCAAGGGCGAGCAGATGCTGAAGCCGATCCCGATGGCGCTGCCCAAGCGCGCCTGCCGCTGCCTCGCCGGCTGCGCGTGCCCCGCCCAATTCCAGGCCCGCTTCGAGTGGTCGGAGTCCATCGCCAAGCGCTGCGCGAAGGCGCCCGCCGTCGCCACCGCCCGCCGCACCGAGCGCATCGACCGGTACCTCACCCACCCCTTCCTCGGCATCGCCGCCTTCCTCGCCGTCATGCTCTCCGTCTTCTACCTCATCTTCAGCGTGGCGACACTGCCCATGGACATGATCGACGGCATCTTCGCCAGCCTCGGCGACGCCGTCGCCTCCGTCGTGCCTCCCGGCGATTTCCGCAGCCTGCTCGTCGACGGCATCATCGGCGGCGTCGGCGGCATCCTCGTCTTCCTGCCTCAGATCTGCATCCTCTTCTTCTTCCTGGGCCTGCTGGAAGACAGTGGCTATCTCGCCCGCGCCGCCTTTGTGATGGACCGCCTGATGCGGCGCATCGGCCTGCCCGGCACCGCCTTCGTGCCCCTGCTCTCCGCCCACGCCTGCGCCATCCCCGCCATCATGGCCTCGCGCGTCATCAAAGATCCCCGCGACCGCCTCGTCACCATCCTCGTCGCGCCGCTGATGACCTGCTCCGCGCGCATCCCGGTGTACACGATGGTCATCGCCATGCTCTTCCCGCGCGACCCGATCCGCGCCGCCCTCGTCTTCACCGGCGCCTACGCCACCGGCATCCTCGCCGCCCTGACCATGGCCTTCATCTTCAAAAAGACCATCCTGCGCGGCGACACCAAGCCGCTCGTGCTGGAGTTGCCCGGCTACAAGCTTCCCGGCCTGCGCAATGTCCTCCTCTACACCTACGATCGCGCCAAGGTCTTCATCCAGCAGGCGGGCACGATCATCCTCTGCATCTCCATCACCCTCTGGGTGCTCGCCACCTATCCCAAGACCGACCCCTCAGCCGAGGTCACCGCCCTGCGCCAGCAGGCAGCCACCCTCACCACCGCCACCACCGCCGACACGAGCAACCTCGCGAGCGCGGAGGGCGCCACCGCCGTGGCCCTGGAGGCCCAGGCCAACACCCTGGAGTCGCGCGAGGCGCTGGCCCACTCGTTCGCCGGCCGCCTCGGCCAGTTCATCGAACCCGTCGTGCGCCCGCTCGGCTTCGACTGGCAGCTCGGCATCGGCATCATCACCTCGTTCGCCGCGCGCGAAGTCGTCGTCTCCACCCTCGCCATCGTCTACGGCGTCGAAAATGCCGATGACGAATCCGAGAGCGGCGGCTTCTACGACACCCTGCGCCGCGCCACCCGCCCCGATGGCCGCCCCGTCTTCACCACCGCCACCAGCCTCAGCCTGCTCGTCTTCTACATCCTCGCCATGCAGTGCCTCCCCACCCAGGCCGTCACCCGCCGCGAAACCGGCACCTGGAAATGGGCCGCCTTCCAACTCGTCTACATGACCGCCCTCGCCTACGGCGCCTCCCTCCTCACCTACCAGGGCCTC
>CAZWQJ010000054.1:0-10993 GCA_964635825.1 uncultured Victivallales bacterium
AACCAGTTGCAGGGCGTGACGCTGGCGGCTTCCATTGGGCAGTATATCGTGGACACCAGCGCCAAGGCGTATTACCCCATGGTCAAAACTTGGGTTGATCAGGGGACGGGAGGCGCTGCGATCCCGTCCGGCAACATCAGCTTCTATCCGGACCCGGCGATTGGCACCTATTCCGCGAATGCATTTGGCCCTTCCTACAATGGAAAGGTGACGATTCCCGGTATAAACCCGCTGGCGGGCAGTGCGGCCTTCACGCTTTCTCTGCATGTGAAGCTGGAGAGCTATGCGGATTACGTGGTGGCCTACGGCGGGTACTCCGCCGCGAACTCCTATTTTCTGGTGAGACAGGGGGCGGCGAGTGCGCGCTCGATTGAGTTTTCGATGAGTACGGCCAGTGGAACCTTCATGGGCATGAACTACCCGGTGGAAACCAATCGCTGGTACCACTTGATCGTCACTTGGAACGGGGGGGGTGTCGATGACGAGGCCCGGCGCGCGCGTCTTTATCTGGATGGTGACCTTGTGCGCATCTCGGCACCTCTCGCCAGTACGGTCAACTACAACGGGCCGATGGTGATCGCCACGGACTACAACGTGACCTATCGCGGGTGGCGCGGGCGACTGGATGACTTGCTCTTGCTCAACCGCGCGATGTCCGCCGATGAAGTGCAGCGGTTGTATGAGAAGCAGAGCGAGATCTTCAAGCCGGTCCGCCTGCAAATCCGATCCGGTCCTGATATCGCCACCTTGGAGAGCCGCGCCTTTGTGGGGGCGGACGCCACGCCTAGCACCGTCTACAGTGTCGGCACCACGCCTCTGGGCTTCGGGCCGGATTTCGACGCGTTTGATCGCTATGTGCAGTACAGGATTGGTCTGTACACCGACCGCAATCGGCGCGAAACACCCCGCATACAAGGCGTGCGCGTGCTGGGGGTCACCAAGTCGGAGCAGGACAGTACCTTCGCGGACCGTGCCCGCAGTGCGGGAGGGACCGGGACCACTCTGCTCCCACTCCGGCAGAATTCGCCTTTCCTGGGATTGTCGAAAGAGGCAAATGGCGGATACTTCACCAATGGCACCTACCTCTCCGGCGTGTTCGATGCCGGTGCGGATGTGCAGTGGTACCAGTTGCATTGGACGGCGGCGCCGGAACTCGAAACCACCGAACGCGGCCTGACCTCACTATGGCGGATCAATGGCGACTGGTCAGACTCCAAGTCTGCGTACTCTGTTTCCCTGCCGCAGAACGCCGCCTACACGGGCTACAGCAAGGCCGGCACCAAGGCGGGGCTCTTCAACGGGATCAACAACTACGTCACGGGGTTTGGCAATCTTGGGGTGGTCAATACCGTGGAGTTCTGGATCAACAGCCCCAGTGTCAGCGACGAGGTCTTTTCGCTCAACACGTCGGTGGGGATTAACATTCGGGACCGGGAACTCGTGGTCGTGGGGCTGCCGCGCGCGTCATACCATCTCCATGTGAACGGCTCGCCTGGCGGCGCACAGTTGGTCAGTGGATGGAACCACGTGGTGCTCGTGTTCAATGGTGGCGTCAGTCTCAACGGCCTTACCGTGGGACGTGGTCTGACCGGCGACTACTTTGCGGGCAAGCTCGACGAGATCGCGGTCTACAACGTGGCCATGACGGATGCTGAGGTGGCGGCCCACTACGTGAAGGGGCAGCGTGAGGCTGGCGGCCTGGTGAAGTTGCAGGTGTCGGACAGCACGCTTACCAATTTTGTGGGTCCGGGCCCGGTGCCCCGCGAAGGGTACTTCACGGAAGCGCCGCAGACCGAGGATACCGGAAACCTGCTCGGGTTGTTGCCCGCACAGCGCTACATCCGCTACCGGATCGTGTTTGAGGGTGAGGGCGACGCCATGCCGATCGTGCGCTCGGTCAAGCTGGCCACGGCCCTGCCCAACTCGCAGACGTTTATTGAAGACAGTTCGCCGGAATTTTCGCGTGGCGAGTTCGTGAACCAGAGCACGGTTCTGTATGGCGGGCTGATGTCATTGGATGAAACGACGGCGGTGGGGCCGCTCCCGTTCTCTCCCTTCAACACGCAGACGTTGGGGATCTGGCACTTTGATGACGTGGACTGGGTGACGGGCACGCGACCCGTGCGTGCCGCCAAGGGCTCGCCGGGACTGGCCTACGGCAACGCCAAACCCTCGTTCGACGGCCGCGTCGGGCAGAAGTCCGGCATCTTCGACGGGAATGGGGACTATATCGATACCATCGGGACGGCTGTCCCAGTGTCCTCCGGGGATTTCAGCGTCAGCCTTTGGTTCAAGTCGGTCAGCACGAACGGGGCGACCCTATTTGCGGTGAATGACGCCACCCGGTACTTTGCGGTGCGGCTTGGGGATCCCGATGTGCTGTCCGTGACGGGAGCTGTTGTGTTCGCGGTTCAGGATACAACCGCCGAACGCACCGTGCTCTCGCGGCGGGGCGGCTACAACGATGAGCGCTGGCACCATGTGGTGGGCGTGCGCAGTGGTACACAACTGTTGCTGTATGTGGATGCCGAGCGGCAGGCCAGCCTCCTGGTTCCGGGCCTTGGAAACGTGGGCAGTCAGCAGAACTATCTGGTCGCGAAGGAGCCCGGGGTCGAAAAGTACTTCCGAGGTCTTGTCGATGAAGTGGTTGTCTTCAGTAGCGCCATCAGCGAAACCGAGATTGGCGACCACTATGCCGGGTGGAGTCGAGCGGGCGTCGAGGCCGAGTACCAGTCCTCGGTGCTGGCGCGGATCGAGCCCTCGATCTGGCAGACCCTGCGCTGGGCTCCGATGGCGCCCTACAGCAAGCCGCTGACCGTCGCGGCGGGCAACGACGACCTGGTGGCGGTGTGGCACTTCAACGAAGCGTCCGGGCTCGTGTCCAACGCGGTGACGGCGAACGGGATGCACGGGACGGTCTCGGGGGCCGCCTACCGCGCGCCGGGGCGCTTTGACTGGGGCTTGGACTTTACGGCCTCCGAGTCCGACTACGTTGAGGTGGCCAACAACGCCCTGCTGCAGCCGGCCACGGAGCGGATCACGGTCGAGGCCTGGATTTACCCGCGTTCGATTGACGATCGCGCGGTGGTGACCAAACGCAGCGGCAGCAATGGGTACGCGTTGTCACTCGACGCCGCGGGGTTCCCCACGTTCTGGGTGGGTGGCAGTTCGCTGTCTGGCCCCACGGCCGTACGCCGCGGGAAATGGACGCACCTGGCGGGGGTCTTTGCCAATGGGAGGATGGAGCTGTATGTGGACGGCATTGCGGCCTCCTCGCGCCTGTCGGGTGGCAGCATTGCATCGGCCGCTGCGCTGCGGATCGGTCGCAACGAAGCCGCAGGCGCGTATTTTGATGGTTACATAGACCAGGTGGCGGTGCACAAAGTTCCGCTGGGGGCGGAGGCGATCCTGGACCACTACAAGGCGGGCGCCGTGACGCTGAAGTTCCAGGCGCGGTCTTCCACGAACGAGACCTTCTCGACGGCCTTCATTGGCCCGGACCGCACCACGAACTCCTACTTCCTGCTGCCGAGCGGGTCTGACATGACGGCCTCGATCGACCCGGGACTGTTCTACCAGTATCGCGTCGTGATGAACTCGGAAGATGCGCGATTCCCGCCCGAGTTGCGCGGGGTGACGGTGCTGGTGTCCGGCTATCCGATCAGCAACCCGACGATTGTGCCGACGATTTCGGATGCCTATTACTTCCTGGGCCATCTGCTGAGCCTGGAGCACGTTCGCCTGAATAACCCGAACACGGATGTGCGATACCAGTTGTCCGGCGACGACGGGGCCACGCCGCGCTGGTTCTACTGGGACACGAGCACCAAACGCTGGACTGAGGAGACCGTGGGCGGCGGCGACGTCTACACCTTCCAGGCCAGCTCGATTGCGAATGTGGCGAGCAACATGCCGACGTTCTATGACCAGGTCTACAACAAGACCGGTGGCGTGTTCCGCTTCCGGGCCTTCCTCCATTCGACCGGTGAAACCCAGGCCGGGCTGGACTGGGTGCGCCTGAAGGCCTCGCCGGGACGCATCGTGGTGACTTCGCCCGATGGGACCGAGAACGCGGACAAGTCATGGTTAACGGCGGTTCCGTACGAGATCACGTGGGATTACACCACCAACATCACCGGCACGGTGCGCCTGGAGTACTCGACGGATCGCGGGGCCAACTGGCTTCAACTGTCTCCTGTGGCGGCGGCGGTGCCCATCACGAACCGCACGCACACGTGGACGACGCCGTCGACACTCACCACGCAGGCGCTGGTGCGCATCTACCACAACGACACCAACCTGGTGGTGCGCGACCAATCCGACGGCACGTTTACGCTGCGCGAGGGGCTGCAGATTGTGGACCACAACGGCGGTTCGCCCGTCTGGTACATTGGCGAGACCAACGTGATTCGGTGGCGCCGGTCATTCCAGGCGAGCCCGACCCACCTGGAGGTTTCGGCTACGGGCGCCTTTGCGGGTGAACAGGTGCGGTTGACGTCGGCGGCCATCGGTACCGCCGCCCTCAACACCTACACATGGGTGACGCCGATGACCAATGCGGCGCTGGTCTCCGAGACCGCCTACATTCGTGCGATCGAGCAGTCGGCGCGCTACTCGGATAGCTCGGATAACCCATTTGTGCTGGCCGGTGGCGTGGTGGTGTCCCCGATTGCCGGACAGGGCGTGAAGAAAGATGCCGTGTTCAATCTGCAGTGGCAATCCGCAGGCATGGGGCCTGACATCCGCATCGAGATCCAGTCTGTGCCCGGCGGGGACTGGGACCTGATCGATGCCGCGGCGCCGAATGTGTCGGGGCTGAATTCCTACAACTGGACGCCGACCAATGCGCCAACGGACACGGCGCGCATCCGCCTGTTGTCGAACAGCGACCCGCGGGCGCAGGGTCTCTCGCTGCCGTTCGCGATCGCGGCCGTGGAGTTGGTCAGCCCGCTGGGCCATCCCGACCTGTCCCAGGCGGAGATCTGGCTGCAAAACACGACCCAGACGATCTCCTGGATTTCCGGCGGCGCCGGCAATTTCGTGTCGGTCCTGTACTCCACCAACAGCGGCGCGCAGTTCACGACGATCGTGACCAACTACCCGAACATCAACGGGCTCGGGACGACGAACTACTACAACTGGCCGGTCGTTCCATTCCCGTCGGAAACGGTGCGGATACGGGTGGAAGATGAATCCCGTCCGAACGATCTGTTCAGCGTGTCCCCGTACAACTTCCAGATCGCGGGTCTGCGGGTGGCGTGGCCGAATGGCCCGTTCCCGCCGAACTACTGGAACAAGGGCGAGACGCGCGACATCCTGTGGGAAGAGAATGCAGTCGGCTTCGAAGGCACGATCGAGTTTTCGGATAACGGTGGCGTCAACTGGTTGCTGGTGGCGCGGGACCCGCTGCTGGCCAACCACAACTACCCGTTCACGCCGACCAATCCCACGCTGAATGCACTGGCGCGAATTACCGCGGATGCGCCGGCGCCCTACACGAACGTCTTTGACGTTAGCGATCTGCCCTTCGCGGTGGCGGGCATCCGCGTGGTGAACCCCGATCCGGTCAGCGAGTTCACGATCGGCACCACCAACAAGGTTCGGTTCGTGATTGCCGGTACGCGCGACATCGACGGAGTCGCCCCGATCTACTACTCCGGGGATGGGATCTCGTTCGACTTCAACAGCCCGATCAACACGCCGGCGGACGTCTTTGTGGACGGGGTGGTGCACGAGTTCAACTGGATTGTGGAGCCCTTCCGCCGGCCCTCGACGGTGGCGCGGCTGCGCGTGCAGGCGGGGCCGATCGACAATCCGTACTTCGGTTTGTCGGAACCGTTCACCCTGCGCGGGATCTCCTTTGACAGCCCGGTCGATGCCACGGTGTGGGCGCCTGGGGTGCACGAGATCGCCTGGTCCATTGCCGGTATCGCGGCGGACGCCACGGCCGACATGTACCTCTCCCTCGCCGGCGGCGCCGCCGGAACCTACACGAACGTAATCGCGACCGACTTCAATGCGCGCTCGGCCTCCTTCTCGTGGAACGTACCGGCTGGCCTGGGGCCATCCACCAATGCGCGCCTGCGCATTGTCATCGACAGCGCGTTGTCGAAGCCGTCGGATGTGGGTTACCAGGCGTTCTCGGAGGTGTTTACCCTGCAGGGTCTGCGCGTGCTGAACCCGTCCTCGACGTCGCGCTGGGACATGGGCAGCGCGCAAGCCATCCGCTGGAGCGACGCGGAGTCCGGTCCCTTTGTGGATCTGTTCTACTCGCCGAACGGGGGCGCCACGTACGACGCGCAGCCGATCCGGACGTTCGCGCCGTCGGTGAATGGGACCAACACTAGCCCCTGGACGATCGAGATGACGCGCACGCCCTCGACGAATGCGCGGGTGCGGGCGGTCTCGCGCTCGTTCCCCCTGATCAGTTCGGAGTCCGCCCCGTTCCGCGTGAACGGCATCAAGGTGACACGGCCGACGGCGTCCGACATCTATGCGATCACGGACGAGACCAACCTGATCTCGTGGGTGGGCATCAAGGATGGCCCCGGCGGCTACAGCCTGTACTTCTCCGCCAACGGCGGACCGGAAGAGCTGATCACGGCGGGGGCCACGTCTCCCTACAACTGGGCGATACCGCCCAATGCGATCGCGAACAACGTCCGCATCCGCGTGACGGATGGGTTCCATTCCAACACATCGGCGGCCTTCCGGGTGGTGGACAAGCCCACGATTTCGCTGGCGACGCCGGTGGTTGGCGAGTTTCTGCCGATCGGCGATCCGTACACGATTTCGTGGAACCGCGGTGGACAGATGGAGAACGACTTCAGCGTGTACTATTCGCTGGCGCCGTACAACGTCTCGAACCTGATCTCGGACGGCAGCGATGTGGTGTTCGATCCTGGGAACAACATCTTCAGCGTGCAGTGGCTGGTGCCGGACTTCCCGACGCAGGCGGTCATCACGATTCAGCATAACTTGCCGCAGCGCGCGGATGTCAGCGATCAGTCGGCCCCGTTCAACATCGTGGGTACTTTCCGGCTGCTGAATCCGCCGGGCCCGGGCAATCTCTTTGCCTTGCGCCCGGGCACGCCGATTGTGTGGCAGACGCGCGGCTCGGTGCGTGCCGTCGATTTGTACTACTCCATATCGCCGGCGCACGAGGCCGGCAGTTGGACCAAGATCAACAGCTCGCCGATCACGAACAACTTTGCCGCGGACGGTTCGTGGGCGCAGGGCGGCTATTCCTGGACCGTGGCGAACGCGCGCACCGCGACGGCCAAGGTGCGGGTGCAGGAGGCGGCCTACCCGCAGCTGTTCGAGCCGGGCGATAGCGGCCCGTTCGTGGACTCCGGCGAGTTCCCGATCTTCTACTATACCGTGTATTGGGATGTGTACGACCTCGCGACCTCGAACCGGTTGGACCACCTGTCCATTGTCGACAGTTCCGGTTGGGCGGTGGCGGACGCGTCGGCCATTCCGCCGAGCGCGATCTACAATGATTATCCGTGGGGCACGTTCAACACGGAAGTCTATCGCGAAGGATTCTTCGACGCCTCGATCCTGTTCTGGGCATCCGAGAACACGGGCATTTCGGCGCCGGGGCCGCGGGTGTGGACGCAGAGCGTGGCGATGGTGCGTTCGCTGGCGACCGAGGAGTACCATGTGCTGGCGAACTTCTCGTACGACACGGCGGGTTCCAACTTCACGATTCACGCCTGGATGGAACGCGGCGGTGTGATCCTGGACGATCCGCGGAACTGTGTGGTCACGATTTACGACCAGAGCGGTGCGCAGATCGATGAGGTGGTGGAGTCGGTGCCGCAGGACAACGGCGTGTTCTGGTTGAGCTGGGAGGCGATCGGGCCGCCGGGCAGCATCTACTTCGCCAAGGTGGAGATCGAGTATTCCGGCTTCGTGTATTCGTCGGGGCTGACGTTTACGCTGATCAAACCCCTGAGCGACGAGCTCTCCACGGTCTTCAAGGACCTGCTGGCGGCGACCAACCTGTTCGCCGAACTGACGAATGTGGCCTCGATTGCGGGCGACATTGCCGACCTCAGTTCACTGGCCTCAAGCGGCTTCACCAACCTGGCAGACCTTTCGCGCTTCACGACGAATCTGCTGGGCGACGTGAAGAAGGATACGGAGCTGTTGACGAACGAGGTGATCAGTGTCATCGAGCCGCAGTTGGAGGCGCTGACGAATGCGATCACGACGGTAGGCATGTCCTCGCTGGCGCGCATCCTGACGCGGCCGGAGGCGGTTGCGCGCGGCAGCACGAACTCGCTCCTCTACAAGACCGTCGCCGGCTACGACTCGACGATGGTGACGTTGACGGTGACGCCGGTCGGCGCTGGCTCGGCGGTGCCTGCGGTGTCACTGACGCCGATGGTGATCGGCGGCCTCTATGAGACCACCTACATCGCCAACTGGGATGTCGGCGCCTACCGCTTCACGGTCACCGATCCGCGCGCGTCGGACAGCATGGTGACGCGCGTGGTGGAGGGGGATCTCTACGCGCTGCCGTTGATGTTGGCGGACGCGGGGACGCAGCTCGACACGATCGAGTCGCAATTGCAGCACATGTCCCTGGCCACCGATGCGATCACGAACGACGTTCTGCCACAGCTCGACATCCTGGAGTTGCAGCTCTCCGCGCTCTCGACGGGCGACTTGAGCTTCATCCAGTTTGCGGTGTCGCAGTTGACGAACCAGTTGGCGACCTTCAGTGACATGAGCAACATCGCCGAGCAGGTGGCGTTGCTGACGAACTCGGTCGGCAACATCCAGGCCGTGACGAACCTGGCCGAAATGATTTCCGACCTGACGAACGCCCTGGAAGGTGTCGATTGGCAGGACGTGCGCGACATCAAGGCGGACGTCTCGGTGCTGACGAACGATCTGGCGGGCGCGGACTGGGGCGATGTGCTGGGGATCCGGGGCGACGTGCAGGCCCTGACCAACGCCGTGCTCGCGTCGCACGGCATGGAGCGCAACCTCCAGATGCTGACGAACAAGCTGCTGCGCATCAATTTTGTGGAGATGGAAAAGGCGGTGACGGAGACGACCAACATCCTGGTGGGGTTGAGTGAACTTGGCGAGATTGCGGACGCTATCGGCGAGCTGAGCAACTCGCTGACGCAGATCTCGGCGCTGACGAACCTGGCGCCGACGATCGAGGCGCTGGGGACGGAGTTGCTGCCGATCGACTGGGCGATGCTCGAGCAGAATGTGCAGATCACGACCAACCTGCTGACCACGCTGGACGGGCTGGATGAGATCGCGGCGCAGATTGCCGGCCTCAGCAACGCGCTGGAGCAGATCAGTGCGATTACGAACATGTCCGGCCAGATGCAGGACGTGTGGGATGAGATGCAGACGGTGGACCTGGGCAAGCTGGGGACCGACATGTCCAACGTGGTGGTGACGCTTGAGGCGCTGGAAGGCCTGGATGCCATCGCGGCTTCGATTGCGAACTTGAGCAATTCGCTGGCCGTCATCAGCGACATCACGAACCTGAACGACCAGGTGGACGACATTTGGGCGGAAATGCAGACGATCGACATGACGCTCCTGGGCGCGGACATGACCCGGGTCACGAACATGCTGACGAAAGTGGATGTGAAAACGACGTCGATGGGTGGCGGGCTGCTCTCGATGAGCAACGTGCTCAACGGGGTTTCACGCGATCTGACGACGGTCACGAACAAGCTTGATCCATTCGACTGGGATGTGATCCTGGGCATCCAGGCGCAAGTGGATCTGATATCCACCAATATTGCGGCGCTGGACGATCTGGCGGCGATTGCGGCGGATCTGCAGGACCTGACGAATGCGATCGCGCAGTTGGCGGGGATCACCAACCTCGGGACCGAGGTGGCGAACATCACGAATGCCCTGAATGGACTGAATTGGGCGGACGTTACCTATATCCGCGACCAGGTGGACATCATCACGAACGAGCTGACGGCGCTGGACCAGTTGGACCAGCTCGGGTCGATCTCGAATTCGATCGTGGCCCTGACGAACTCCATCTCGGCGCTGGCCGGGGTGACGAACATCTCGGGCCAGGTGGATGCGCTGTACAATTCGCTGGCCGACATCAACTTCGTGGCGTTGACGAATGATGTGCTCGCGATCCGTCAGAAGGTGGACACGATGGACTGGTCGGACGTGCTGGCGCTGCGGTCGGACATGCAGGACACGACCAACATGCTGGCGGGTCTGGAGATTCTGCCCGATCTCATCCTGGCGATGCAGGGGCTGACGAACTCGATTCAGGACCTGTCGGCGCTGACGAACCTGGCGGACCAGGTGGATCAGATTGCGGCGGCGGTGGTGGGGGTGGACTTCCGCGACATGTATGCAGACATCCAGGGTATGACGAACGACATCGCCAACCTGAACATGAGCGTGCTGGATGCGATCCAGAAGGACGTGACCACGATCACGAACACGCTGGCGAAGTCGCGGCTGGATCTGCTGCCGGGCATGCAGGCCGGGATCTATGACATCTCCAACACGCTGTCGCTGGTGAACTTCGGGCTGCTGGAGTCGATCCAGACCGACACCACCTACATCACGAATACGATGAGCACGCTCGAGGATCTGGCCTCCATTGCGGCGGATCTGCAGAACCTGACGAATGCGATCGCCGATATCGGTGGCATCACCAACCTGGGCACGGACGTGACGTTGCTGGAGGAGGCGATCAACAACGTGACGAATTCGCTGGTGGGGATCGACTGGCGCAACATCACCGAGTTGATGGCCGAGATGGATGTGGTGACGAACGATCTGTACAGCCTGATCGGGGTTCCGTCGCAGATCGACTCGCTGAGCAATCTGCTGGGGGATGTGAGCGCGATCACGAACCTGGGCAGCTCGATCGACATGGTGACGACGAACCTGATGGCGATCAACTGGGATGACATCCTGAGCCTGCAGTTCGATATGTCGGTGACGACGAACAAGCTGGACGCGTTGGATG
>CAZWQJ010000054.1:11093-22614 GCA_964635825.1 uncultured Victivallales bacterium
TGAGCGGCGACGTGTCTGAGTTGACGAATGCGATCGCGAGCGTGACGAACGCGCTGGACACGGCGGCGCTGGAGGCCCTGCAGCGCGACGTGACGTTGCTGACGAACGAGATCTGGAAGATCGACGACGTGCTGACGGACGTGGGCAACCTGTCCAACTCGGTGGCGGGGGTGTCGATGGTCGTGACCAACATCCAGAAGATGGTCGGCACCTTGACGAACGATCTGGCGGGCGTGGACTGGAACGACGTGCTCAAGATCCGCAGCGACGTGGAGGATGTGACCAACAGCCTGAGCGGCCTGGCGGACCTGGGGACGATCAGCGGGCAATTGGACGCGCTGACGGTGTCGCTGGAGTCGGTGACGAACCTGTCGGAGGACGTGGCGGCGATGTCGGCGTCGCTGGCGGGGGCCGACTGGGGTGACGTCACGACGATGCAGACCACGATGGACACACTGAGTGCGTCGCTGCAGGGCCTGGACGGAGCGGACTGGAACCAGATTGCCGGGATCGAGACGACGGTCGGGAATATTGACACGACAGTTGGGGGCCTGGACACGTCGCTGCAGGGGCTGAACAATGCCGACTGGACGCAGGTCAACGCGGTGCAGACCTCGGTCAACACCATGAGTGCGGCGTTGCAAGGGCTGTACGGGGCGGACTGGGACCAGGTGGCGACGGAGAGCCAGGTCAACCAGATCGAGACCATGGTCAACTCGGTGAATGTCGAGTTGAACAGCGTGTCGGTGCAGCTGGATGTGGTGGGTCGGGATGCGAAGAATGCGGCCCAGCGTGCGCAGACGGCCAAGTCACGCGCGGCGGCGGCGGCGGGCGGGATCCAGACGCTGCAGACGGCGATCGAGAATGGGGACTTGCTGACGGCGATGACGGCCATCCGCGAGGTGCAGGAGCAGTTGCGGGCGGCGCGGGCGGAGGTGCAGCAGATACCGAAGGACGTGGACCCGGCGACGGCGTTTGCGACGGTGCGCCAGATGGCGGATTCGGTGAACAAGCTGGCAACGAGCAAGGGGTTCGAGAACCTGCTGAACTTCGAGACCCCGGCGGCGGGCGAGGCGGGTGGCGGGTTGGATGCCGCCCTGGCCCGGCAGTTGCATGAGCAGATCCAGGAAGTGCGGGTGGGCATGGAGTTCATGAAGGAGCTGGTGGACGAAATGCGGTACGAGCCGGTGGTGCACGAGAGCCTGCTGGGCGTGGAGTGATCCGGGCTCCGGGGCTTGGCGTGGACCCGCTGCGGTGTGCGTGCCGTTGGACTCCCATGGTGCCCCGCCCGGTCGCCTCCACCCCTGCAACCGAGGCGGACGACGTGACCGCGTCCGTTTCCCTGTTGCCCGCTGGGTTGAGCCTGATATGATTTGACCACGAGGAGTCAAGCATGACGATGACGGCGGGCAAGGGTGATTGGCGTTTCCCGGCGGCGCACACAGCGGCCGCCCGCGGAGGCACCACCCCGGGAGGTCGGATTGCGTGCCGCCTCGGGCTCCTGGCGCTGGCGCTGGGGATCCCGTGCGGGGCGGAGGCGGGCCGCGTCATTCTTCGGATCCAGGCCGGCAATCCCATCGAAAAAGAGCAGCGGGTGGAGATCAAGTCGAGTCTGCCCGAGGGCGTCCGCACCAACCACATTCTGAATCTGGATGGGTTGGAGCTGGGGTATGACGTCAAGAGTGATCGCTATTTTGTGCATCGTGAGTTGACGTTATCGCCGAAGCAGGTGGTGGTGTACGACGTCGAGATTGACGACATCTGGGCGGTGCCGCCGGTGGAGTTGGAGCGGTTGCGGGAGCATGCGGCGCGGATGGCGGAGCTGCTGGCGGAGTATCCGCAGCACGAGACGGCGCTGAAGCTGCAGCAGGAGATCGTGACCAAGCTGGACCGGGTGGTGGAGGAGCAGGCGGCGTCGGCGATCGGGCCTGGGGTGCAGCCGCTGGACCACATTCGCGCGTACGACTCCAGCATGGAAGTGCTAAAGCGGGTTCGGATCGATGTGGGGCGGTTGGAGAACCTGGTGCTGGGGACGGGGCAGGACCCGGGCGGGATGTACGGCGAGGACACACGTTCGCCGAAGCCGGAGCGCTTTCTGGAAGCCTCGACGGCGTATACGAACACGGCGGTGGTTCGGATCGTGGTGGAGAACACGTCGCCGACGCGCAAGCGCACGGTTCCGGTGCGGCAGGACATGCCCGAAGAGATCCGCGAGCACGACGTGGTGAATGCGGATGGGCTGGATCTGGCGACGGACCCGGACCGTGGCGTGGCGTACGTGTACAAGCAGACGCTGGAGCTGGCTCCGCGCGAGCGACGGACCTTCAACATCGTGATTCGAGACAAGTGGGCCGTGAATGGTCCGCGCATTGCGGCGTTGCGGGCGACGGCCACGGACATTCTGAATCGGGTGGCGGCGCGCGAGCGCTTCGAGTCGATCGAGGGGGCGCTGCGGGAGTTGATGCAAGGGCTCGACGGCGTGGAGGCGGAGCGGGGGCCGGAGACGGTGGACGCGCAGTACGTCGCCTTTCACCGGCAGCAGTCGACGGAACTCGATGACATCGAGAACAAGCTGAACCGCATCGTGATGGCCTTGCCGCAGATTGAACGGACGACGCAACTTGGCTTCCGCGTGAAGGCGCCCAGCGCCAAGACGACGTGGATGATCATCTACATTATCCTTGGCTTTCTCGCGCTGCTCAGCGTAGTGTTCTTCTTCCGGTGGTTTGGGAAAACCAAAGCCGAAGGGGCCGAGCCGGGGGCTCCGCCGCCCGCAGGATGAGCCCATGACGGGCGACGAGTTTCGGGGAAGCAAGACCGATGGCGCCGAAGATCAACCTCCTGACGCTTAAAGAGCACGGCACGGTCGCCGAAATCCGCCAGGATGTTGTCCACGTGGTTGGCCTGACCAACTGCATGAACGGGCAGTTGGTGCACATTGGCAACGGGGTGCGGGGGGTGGTGCTGGGGTTCGACCCGGACTACGTGCTGGTGCTGCTGGTGGATGAGGCCTCGGGCGTCAAGCCGGGCGACCGGGTGACGACGACGCTGGATGCGTTTCGGGTGCCGGTGGGGCAGGAGTTTCTGGGGCGCCGGGTGAATGCGCTGGGGATGCCCATCGACGGCGGCGGCGCCATTCGTCAAGACGCCTTCTATCCGATTTTCGGCACAGCGCCCTCGGTGATGGAGCGCATCCCGCTGAAGGAAGAGCTTCAGACGGGGACCAAGATCATCGACATGATGAAGCCGGTGGGCAAGGGCCAGCGCATGTTGATCCTGGGCGACCGGATGACGGGGAAGACGACGCTGGGGGTGGATGCGATCCTGAGCCAGAAGGGGCGCAACGTCATCTGCATTTACTGCTGCATCGGCAAGGCGGAAGCGGCGCTGCAGCGGGTGAACACGATCTTCGAGCAGCATGGGGTGTGGGCGTACGGGATCGTGGTGGCGGCGACGGCATCGGACCCGATGGGGCAGCAGTACCTGGCGCCATACGTGGCGGCGAGCGTGGGCGAGTACTTCATGTACGAGAAGCACGCGGATGTGCTGGTGGTGTTCGATGATTTCACCAAGCACGCGTGGGCCTACCGGCAGATTTCGCTGCTGCTGGAGCGGGCGCCCGGCCGCGACGCGTACCCGGGGGATATTTTCTATATTCACTCGCAGCTGGTGGAGCGGGCCTGCAAGTTGAATGCGGAGCGCGGTGGCGGATCGATGACGCACCTGCCGATTGTCGAAACCCTGCAGGGCGACTTGGCGGGCTACATCCCGTCGAACATTGTTTCGATGACGGACGGGCAGATTTACACCAGCACGACGCTGTTCGGCGAGGGGTTCAAGCCGGCGATCGACATGGGGTTGTCCGTGTCGCGCATCGGCAGCAAGGTGCAGTGGCCGGCGATCAAGAAGTTGACGAGCATGTTGCAGTTGGAGTTTGTGCGCTACAAAGAGTTGGAGCGCCTGACGCGCATCCGCGCGGGGGCGTCGGCGGAGGTCGAGGGGCGGTTGCGGCGTGGGCGGGTGCTGGAAGAAGTGTTGAAGCAGGATGAGAACAAGCCCGTTCCGGCCGAGGAATTGACGATCATTCTGTACGCGCTGAAGCAGGGTTTTCTCGCGGATGTGGAGCCTGAAGCGGTCCGCAGCCGGCTGGAGGTGCTGGTCCAGCAGGTGCGGCGCGAGAGTCCGGACGTTGTGGACGAGTTGATCCGCAGGCGGGACCTCACCGATGGCATCAAGGAGGCGCTGAATGAGCACCTCGCGCGTTTCGCCCGTACCCCTGTTTAAGATCAAAGCCACGGAGCACGGGCGGATCAAGGACATCAAGGAAGCGATTGCCCGCATCGAGGGCCTTCCCCACTGCCTGAACGGCCAGATCATCGATATGGGTGATGGCGTGCGTGGCATGGTCATGGGCTTCAACGAGCAGGAAGCCCTGGTGTTGGTGATGGGGGACAATTCGCACCTGCGCCTTGGCAAACCCGTGACGGGCGTGAGCGAGCCGTTCTGCATTCCGATGGGGGATGCGTTTCTGGGGCGGATGGTCTCGGCGATGGGCGATCCGTGCGACGAGGGGGGGCCGCTGGTGGCGGAGGTGGCGATTCCGGTGATGAAGGATTCGCTGCCGATCACGGCGCGCGAGCCGGTGACGGAGTTCATGCCGACGGGGACCAAGATGGTGGACCTGGCGATCCCGCTGGGCAAGGGGCAGCGGCAGTTGATTTTGGGCGACCGGGTGACCGGCAAGACGGCGATCGCGCTGGATGCGATCATGCGGCAGAAGGGCAGCGGGCGTCCGTGCATATTCTGCGCCGTGGGCAAATCGCGGTCGGCGATCCAGAAGGCGGTGCAGACGCTGAAGGAAAGCGGGGCGCTGGACTACACGGTCGTGGTGGTGGCGGCGGACAGTGCGCCGGCGGGGGAGCAATACCTGGCCCCGTACGCGGCGGCATCGATGGGGGAGTTTTTTGCGGCGCGGGGACGCGATGTGCTGGTGGTGTTCGACGATCTGACCAAGCACGCCTGGGCGTATCGCCAGCTCTCGCTGCTGCTGGACCGACCGCCGGGGCGCGAGGCGTATCCGGGCGATATTTTCTATGTGCAGACGCAACTGATGGAGCGCGCGGGCAACTTCAATGCCGAGTATGGTGGCGGGTCTATGACGTTCATATGCATTGCCGAGACGCTGCAGGGCGATTTGACGGGGTATATTCCGTCGAATCTGGCGGCGATCTGCGACGGCCAGATTTGCATGAGCACGACGGCCTTTGCGGAGGGGCAGCGCCCGGCCATCAACCTGCCCTTGTCGCTTTCGATTGTGGGGCGCAACGTGCAGCCGCCGATCGTGCGGCAACTGGGGGCGACCCTGCGGGCCAGCGTGGCGCAATATGGCGAGCTATCGCGCCTGGGCATTCTGCAGAGCGGGCTGTCGGAGGCGTCCAACCGGGTGTTGCGCATGGGCGCGGCTATCCAGATCTTGATGCAGCAGGGGGAGCGGGTGCCGGCGTCGGTGGGCGAATCGGTATTGTTATTGTTTGGGCTGCGCATGACGGATCTGGCGACGAAACCGGCGGCCGACATTGCGGCTTTTCGGGATTCGATTCGGGAGTTTGCCGAGCGGCGGGATGCGGGGCTGCTCGAGGCCCTTGAGGAGGCGACGGCGCTCACAGCGACGCTGGAAAATCGACTTAAATGCTTGATGGATAGGTACTTCAGCGAGGCGTCCGCGCTGGGGGCGCGGCGATGAAGGTGCACATTCTGAATCCGGTGCGTGAGTTGTTCAACGGGCAGGCGCAAAGCGTGTTGGTGCCTGGGGACAAGGGTGAATTTGAGCTGTTGGATTACCATGCGCCGATCCTCAGCCTCTTGCGAGCCGGACATCTTACGATTGACTGGACGAATCGGATTCCCATAAAGAAGGGTATTCTGAAGTTTGATGAGAACACGTGCGTGATTCTGGTGGACGAATAAGGGGCGTGGGATCTTGGAAAGCTTTGTCATTTTTCTGGTGATGTTTGTGACGGTGATCGGCCCGTCGGGCGTCATTGCGGCCATTGGCTATGCGAGCATCCGGGCGTTGGGCCGGAATCCCTCGGCGGCCAACAAGATTCTGCAGGCGATGATCATCGCGCTGGTGTTTGCGGAGGGGATCGCAGTGATCGCGCTGCTGATTCTGTTCCAGTTGTTTGGGCGGGGCTGAGGACTTGGGAAACGCCCGCCCCGATGGGGTGCGGGGAAAACGGACATGGACCGCCTGCAACGGCGGGAAAAACGACGTTGATCTTCATGGGTCTTTCTTCTTCAATAAGGCCTGACGCTCAACAGGGGACTTGAACCGGGGGAATCGATGCAGGACACCATTCGCATACTCGTGCCGATCGTGGTGGCGCACCTGGTGGTACTGGGCGTCATCGTGATTGTCATTCGCAAGCTGCTGGTGGGGGACACGGTCCGTGCGGTCAACCGAATCGGCCAGGCCGAGGCGGAGATGCGCAAGAAGGAAGAGTCGATGCGGCAGGAGATGGACCGGCACAGCCAGGATCTGGCGGCGCGGCGCAAGGAGTTGGAGAAGGAGTTGGATGCGCGGCGCGAAGAAACGGACCGTCAGGCGGCGCAGTTGAAGGAGCAGGTGGTGGAGGACGCGCGCCGGGAAGCGAACGAGCTGCTGGACAAGGCGCGCAAGAACGAGCGTCGGCTGCGGGAGCAAGTGGCGCTGGAGATGGAAGAGAAGGCCGTGGATTTTGGTGGGCGCGTCTTCAAGCTGGTATTCAGCGAGCGGATGACGGCGCAGATGAACCGCCACTTTGTGGATGAGCTGATTGACGCGCTGGAGCAGACGGACGCGACTGGCATCACGGTGGACGCGGGGAGCGCGGAATTTGTGGCGAGCCACCCGCTGGACGCGGCGCAGCGCCAGCGGCTGCAGGAGTTGCTGGCCCGCAAGTTTGGTGTGACGATGGCGATCCACGAAGTGGTGCGCGAGGAGCTGCTGGCTGGGCTGGTGATGAAGCTCGGCAGCCTGGAGATCGACGGCAGCCTGCTGAGCCGGTACCAGGAAGCGGTTGCCGAGTTGAAAAAAGACGCCGCCTGAAGCGCCGCGCGGGCGAGACGCCGGCCGGTTCAGGATGGAAGCGGGTCGGTCCTGTTAAATCCCCGGGCCCCGTCGGGACCGCGGAAAGGGGTGCATGCAGCTCAGCGAACTCAGGAAGGAACTGCGCTTCAACACGGAGTTGGTGCAGTTAATTGAGACGCTGAAGAACATCGCGGCCTCCCAATACCACGCGATGGAGAAGGCCAAGCAGCGCTACGAGCAGTTCATGACGGCGTTCGCGGGCTTCTTCCGGGTGATCAATCTGGTGGATGTGCAGGATCCGCTGGTGCAGGTATCCTCGGATGTGACGGGCCTGATCCTGGTAACCTCGGACTCGGGGTTCATGGGTGGGCTCAACCAGGCGGTGATCCGCGCGGGGCTGCAGGCGACGGAAGGGCTGCCGCCCGACAAGCGCTCGATCGTGATGATCGGGGAAAAGGGTGCGAGCGTGCTGCAGGACCAGGGGCTTTCGTACCGGTTCTTCCCGGGGATCAATCCGGAGATGATGTACGAGCAGGCGGTGGACGTGCGCGACTTTGTGGTGGATGAGGTCCTGAAGCGGCGCATGGGGCGGGTGCTGCTGGCGTATCCGCGCCCGGTGTCCTTCACGGCGCAGACCATCGAGGTGATTCATCTGCTGCCGTGCGCGTCGCTGTTCGACGTGGAGGCGGACAGCGAGATTGCGCGGCGCACGCGGACGGCGCAGTTGATTGCGGAAGCGCGGCGGGTCATTGTAGAATCCGAGTTTGCGGATGTGGTGGAGCACCTGTCGGGGCTGTGGGTGGCCTCGAAGCTGTACGAGGTTTTTGAGGACAGCAAGCTGGCGGAATTTTCGGCGCGCGCGATGCACTTGGAAGGGAGCTTCCAGCGGCTGCGGAGCGACCAGAAGAAATTGAAGCACCGGACCTTCAAGGCGGTGCGCGAGCGTATCGACAAGGGCATGCGGGAGAGTTTCGCTGCGCGTTCGAAGTCCCGCCGTGGCGGGGCCGAGACGGCGGTGCCCGCGGCGGCGACGGACGTGGAAAGCGCGGGAGGAGGCGAGCATGGCCGAGACTAAGACGCGCGTGGCGCTGAAAGAGGGCCGGGTGGTCGCGGTTCAGGGGCCGGTGGTGGACGTCCGCTTCGCGCGGATCGACGACATGCCCGACCTGCACGAGACGATTCTGACGCACTCGTTCGACAAGCGTGAGATTGTGCTGCTGGTGGCCGAGCATCTCGAGGGCAACATTGCGCGGTGCGTGGCGCTGAAATCGACGCTCAACCTGCAGCGCAACTCGCTGGCGACGTCGACGGGGGCGCCGCTGACGATACCGGTGGGCGAAGAGCTGTTTGGGCGCATCGTCAACGTGATGGGGCAGCCGATCGACGGCAAGGGGCCGATCGAGACGGGGAAGACGGACGTCATTCACAAGGACGTCACCCGGGTGAACCTGGACGTGAAGACGATGAAGCGCACGAGCGGGGACGTGCTGGAGACGGGCATCAAGGCGGTGGATCTGCTGTTTCCGGTGGTGCGGGGGAGCAAGACGGGGGTCATCGGCGGGGCCGGGTGCGGCAAGACAGTGCTGATTTCGGAACTGATCCACAACATTGTGGAAGAGCACCAGGGCGCGTGCGTGTTCACGGGCATCGGCGAGCGCATCCGTGAAGGCAACGAGCTGTATTTTGAATTTGAGCAGGTGGGCATCCTGGACAAGGTCATGATGGCGTTCGGGCAAATGGATGAGCCGCCCGGAGCGCGCTTCAACGTGATTCTGACGGGGATCACGCTGGCGGAGTACCTGCAGTCCACGGGGCGCGAAGTGCTGCTGTTCATGGATAACGTATTTCGGTTTGTGCAGGCGGGTGCGGAGATCTCCACGCTGTTGGGGCGGACGCCATCGGAGACGGGGTACCAGCCGACGCTGAGCTCGGAAGTGGGCGACGTGCATGAGCGCATTCGGGGATCGGTCTCGGCGTTTGAGGCGGTGTATGTGCCGGCCGACGACACGACGGACCCGGCGGTGGTGGCGATTTTCAGCTATCTGGATGCGGTGATGGTGCTGTCGCGCGAGCGGACGCAGTTGGGGCTGTATCCGGCGATCGACCCGCTGGCCTCGTCCTGTTCGAACTTGAATGCGGCCACGGTGGGGCAACGGCACTTCGACCTGTCGCAGGAGACTCTGCGGATCCTGACGAAGTACGACGAGCTGCGGCGCATCGTGGCGGTAATCGGGATCGACGAACTGTCGCGTGCGGACCGGACGCTGTATGAGCGCGCGCGCAAGATGCAAAACTACCTGACGCAGCCGATGTTTGTGGCCGAGTCCTACATTGGCAAGAAGGGGCAGTACTGCAAGACGGTGCAGACGCTGGACGGTGTGGAGAAGATCATTGACGGCAAACTCGACTCCACGCCGGAGGAAGAGCTGTACATGATCGGGGCGATTTGACGTCGCGGCACGAAGGGGGTTCGCCATGATGGCCAGGCTCAAGGAGCGGCTGCTGGCAAGGGGCTTCGTGAGCGAAGGGCGGCTGGCGGAGGCGCTGGAGACCACGCGCCGGACGCACGACTCCCTGCCGAAGGTTTTGCTTGAGCGCGGATGGGTGCGCGAGGAAGACCTGCTCGCGATCCAGGGCGAGTTGTACGGGCTGCCGTTCATTCACCTGTACGACACGGAGATACAGCCGGCGGCCGTGAAGGCGGTGTCTCCCAAGCTGGCGGCCCATTACCAGGTGATCCCGGTGCGGTTGGCGGGGCAGGTGCTGACGCTGGCGGTGTCGGACCCGCTCGACGTGGCGGCCTCGGAGGATATCGAGAGCAACCTCGGGTTCCAGGTGGAGCGGGTGCTGGCGTGCCGGACGGAGATTCTGGAGGCGCTGCGGCGGTTCTACGGGGTGGGCGCCGAGACGGTGGAGCGCATCCTGGCGGAAAGCGGGGCGCGCGAAGAGGCGGCGCCGCTGGAAGAGTCGCACGACCTGGAGAAGATGGCGGCCGACACCTCGGTCGTCAAGCTGGTGAACCAGTTGCTGCAGGAGGCGATCCTGCACCGGGCGACGGACATCCATTTTGAGTTGTATCGCGACGGGGTGGTGTTGCGCCGGCGCATTGACGGGATTCTCTACGACACGAGCATTCCGGAGAGTATCCGCTTGCTGTACCCGGCGATGATCTCGCGCATCAAGTTGATGGCGGGGTTGAACATCGTGGAGCGGAGGATGCCGCAGGATGGGCGCGCGCGCGTGCGCATTGGCGCCAATGAGTACGACCTGCGCATTTCGATCGTGCCGGCGGTTCACGGCGAGGACGTCGTGATCCGCATTCTGCCAGCTTCGATGGTGTTTGATCTTGGGCACCTGGGTTTTTCGCCGGACCAGATGCAGGCGCTGTCGAAGTACGCGGAGAGTCCGCACGGGATCATCTTTGTGACGGGCCCGACCGGCAGCGGCAAGAGCACCACGCTGTATGCGTGCCTGACCCGGCTGAACACCCGCGCGCGCAAGATCATCACGATCGAGGACCCAGTGGAGTACGAGATCCGGGGGATCACGCAGACGCAGGTGCATCCCAAGATCGGGCTGACGTTTGCGCACGCCTTGCGCAGCATGTTGCGGCACGACCCGGACGTGATGCTGGTGGGGGAAGTGCGCGATCGCGAGACGGCGGAGATTGCGATCCAGACGGCGATGACCGGCCACCTCGTGCTGAGTTCGTTGCACACAAACGATGCCGCGGGCGGTGCGGTGCGTTTGATGGACATGGGGATCGATCCCTACCTGATTGCCTCGACGGTGCTGGTGTTCACGGCGCAGCGCCTGGTGCGCGTGATCTGCACGGAGTGCCGCGAGCGCGTCGAGGAGGCGGGGCGGCTGGTGTATCGTGGCCGTGGCTGCCGGGCCTGCAACCTGAGCGGCTTCCGTGGCCGGATGGCGATTTCCGAGCTGCTGCCGCTGGCGCCCCCGATCGCCGAACTGATCCTGAAGCGGGCCTCGGCCACGCAGATCCGCGCCAAGGCCGATGAGCTGGGGATGGCCACCATGGCAAAAGATGGCTGGGACAAGGTGGCTCTCGGGCTGACGACGGCCGAGGAAGTGCTGCGGGTGACGACGCTATGAGAAACCCCGTCTCCTGCTCCTGCCCATGAACACTCAACGTTCAACATTCAACGCTCAACGTTCAACTTCAGATGTTCCGGACTTGGACGTTGAGCGTTGGACGTTCCTCAGGCTCCGGTCGGAGACACCTTCCGCGTGGCGCGGGGCTCCTGTCCCGCGCTGTTCGGCGCGCGCGACGGGAGCCGCGCGCCACGCAGGATCCGAATCCGTGCCAACCCCCATGTGTCTCATTCTCGATCCCTCCGGCCCGCCGCGGGCCGAAGGCTGTACTGACACCTGACACCGACACCATTCCCCCCTTCTTGAATGCCCACATTTGCCTACAAAGCGAAGCACGGA
>CAZWQJ010000055.1:0-22119 GCA_964635825.1 uncultured Victivallales bacterium
ATCCGCCGCTGGATCCGCCGGTCTTCAGCCAGCACGGCGGGGCGGTGGCGCCGGGCTTCCTCCTGACGATGAGCGCCTCGAACACGATCTACTACACGACGGACGGGCGCGACCCGCGCGAGTGGGGAACGGGGGCCGCGGCGGGCGACGTCTACACCGGTCCGATTCCCCTCCCGCTGGCGACAACGGTCAAGGCGCGCGCGCGGGCGGGCGGCGAGTGGAGTGCGCTGGCCGAGGCGTTCTTCGCGCCCGAGGCGCCGGCGGAGCTGCAGGTGACGGAGCTGATGTTCCACCCGCGCAACCCGCCGCCGGGGGTGACGAATTTCACGGCGCAGGATTACGAATTCATCGAGCTGCGCAACGCCGGGGACACCGTGGCGGGTCTGGTGGGCGTGCGGTTCGCGGAGGGGATCACATTTGACTTCGCGAGTGGCGCGGTCCGCAGCCTGGCTCCCGGGGAGTACGTGCTCATCGTGGCCGATCTCGCGGCGTTCCAGGCCCGCTACACGAACTGGCCGGCGCTCAACATCGCCGGCGAGTACCAGCGCTACTACCACTTCCCCATCAAGACACTGTCGGATGGGGGGGAGGAGGTGCGGGTGGGGGACGGGCTGGGGCGGACGCTGGTGCGCTTCACCTACAACGACGCGCGCGGCTGGCCGGAGGCCGCCGACGGCACCGGGCACTCGCTGGTGCCGCTGGCGGTGGACGACCCAAACGACGCGCTGGACTACGGCGGGAACTGGCGGGCCAGCGCGTTCGTGGACGGATCGCCGGGTGCGGTGGATCCCGAGCCGGCGCGCGAGGTGGTGCTCAACGAGGTGGTGGCGCACACGGACGTCACCAACGTGCCGGGGTACGATTCCAACGATTGGCTGGAGCTCTTCAACCCCGGCACGTCGGCCGTCAGCCTCGCGGAGTGGTATCTGAGCGACGATGGCGACGACCTGAGCAAGTGGGCCATTCCGCCGACGAACACGCTGGCACCCGGCGCATGGATCGTGTTCGACGAGATCAGCGGCTTCCACCATTCGCTCACCAACGGTTTCGGGCTGAACAAGGGCGGGGAGGCGGTGTACTTGAGCCACCTGCCGGGCGGGGGACGCGACCGGGTGGTGGACGCGGTGCGTTTCAAGGGCCAGGAGAACGATTGGAGCTTGGGGCGCTACCGCGATGGCGAAACGTACTGGTACGCGCTGAACCCGCGCACGCCGTGGACCACCAACGCCGCGCCGACCGCGTGCGTGACGATCGACGAGTTTCTCTATCACCCGGCGGTGACGGGGGACGAAGCGCTGGCGGAGTTCATCGAAATCCACAACACCCAGAGCGTGACGGCGCAACTTTGGAACGCGGACGGCTCGTGGCGGCTGGACGGCGGCGTGAGCTACACATTCCCCGCGGGAACCACCCTCGCGCCGAACGCGCGCGCCGTGATCGTGGGCTTCGACACGGTGAGCAATGCCACGGCGCGCGCGGCGTTCCTGGCGAACTACGGCCTGACCAACGGCCAGGTGCGCCTGTTCGGACCCTACAGCGGACAACTGGACAACCACGGCGAGCGGCTGGCGCTGGAGAAGCCGCTGGCGCCGGATCTGCCGGGCGATCCGCTCGTGTGGGTGATTGTGGATGAGGTCATCTACTTCGACAATGCGCCGTGGCCGGCGGCGGCGGACGGGACGGGCCGCTCGCTGCAGCGCGTGGAGCCGCTGATGTCTGGGCGCGACCCGGCCAACTGGTACGCGGCCGCGCCGCCGACGCCGGGGCTGAGCGCCGGGCGCATCGCGCTGGTGGCGCCAGAGGGCGAGGCGGTGGTCTTTGCGCAGAACGACGAGCCGCTGCGCGCGGTGCTGGACGGCAGCCTGGTGGCCGGTTCGTCGCCGCAGGTGGCGTTCTTCCTCGGCGATGCGGTGATCGGCACGGACAGCACCGAGCCCTTCACGGGCACGCTGCGGCTGCCCGCGGCGGGGCGCTATGCGCTGCGCGCGGAGTTGACGGATGCGGCGGGCGTGTGGACATCGCGCACGGCGTGGGTGACGGCGCTGGCGCTTTCCAATGCGGTGGTGACGGCGGTGGACGACGTGTCGGCCAGCGTGGCGGGCGCGCTGGAGGGGCCGGTGGCGGCGGCGGTGCGGCTGCACTGGGGGCCGGTCGACGGCGGGACCAGCGCGACCGGCTGGGCCTCGTTCGCGGACCTCGGCACCGTCAGCAACGCCGCGATCACGGCCGCGATCGGCTCCCTGCTGCCGGGGCGGACGTACGCGCTGCGCTTCAGCGCCGCGGCCGGCGGGCGCACGGGCTGGTCGCCGGCGAGCACGTGGGTTGCGACCCTTTCCTATGCCGCGTGGCCCTACAGCACGACGCTGCGCTTTCCCGGCTACACCGACGCCGAGACGCTGCGCGATTTCCCGGCGCTGGTGCGCCTGGGCACGAACCTCGCGGGCTTCACCTACAGCCAGTGCGGCGGATCGTGGGCCAGCCTGCGCTTCGCGGACGAGGCCGGCGCCACGCCGCTGGCCTACGAGGTGGACGTCTGGGACACCAATGGCGAGAGCGCGGTGTGGGTGCGCGTGCCGGCGCTGACCAACGGCACGGCGATCCGCGCGTACTGGGGATTCGCGGGGATGACCAATCCGTCGCCCCTCGCGGCGCGGGGGGCCGTGTGGCGTGAGGATGACGAAGCCGTGTGGCATTGGCAGGGCGACCTGCACGACTCCACCTGGCGCGGGCGCCAGGCCGTTAACAGCGGCTCGACGCCGCTGCCGGGCATCGTGGGGGCGGGACGCGCCTTCGACGGCGTGGACGACGCGCTCGAACCCTCCCTGTCCGCGGCCTGGTATGCGGCCAACCTGTCGGCGCTGACGTTGAGCCTGTGGGTCAACCCGGCGGTGCCGCCGCGCGACTACGGGACAGTCTGGGGCTGCTCGAATCTCTACGTGCAGATGCACACGTCGGCGCGGGTGCTGAAGTGGGCGGCGCTGGCGGGAGGGGCGGAGTGGCAGGGGCCGGCGTACGAGGCGGGCGCCTGGCAGATGGTTGCACTGGTGCTGAGCAACGGCACGGCGTACCTGCAGAAGAACGACGGCGCGCCGGTGCCGCTCGGCACCTACACGGCGTTCACGTCGGCGAACGCGCCCGTGCTGGGGCGGCGGGCGGAGGGCAACCGCCCCTTCGAGGGCGTGATCGACGAGGTGCGCCTGAGTCGCGCCGCGCGCTCGGCGGCCTGGCTGCGCGCGGCCTACCGCACGGTGGCGCTGCCCGGAAGCTTCACGGCCTACGGGCCGGTCATCACCGCCACGGGCGACCTCGACGGCGACGGCCTGCCCGACGCCTGGGAATGGCTGCACTTTGCGAACACCGCGCGCGACGGCACCGGGGACTGGGACGGCGATAGCATGCGCGACGGCGCGGAGTTCGTGGCCGGCACCGATCCAACCAATGCCGCCAGCAACTTCAGGCTCATGATCGCCGGCGCCACCCATGCGGTGGTGGTGGGCTTCCAGGCGATCCAGGGCGAGCCAGGTTCGGAAGGTCAGGTCCGGTTCTACACGCTGGAAGAGGCCACGGGCCTGGTCGAAACCACCTGGTGGGGCCTTCCGGGCTACACGAATATGCAGGGGGTGCAAGGCGACGTGCGCGTCACCAACCCCGTCATGCCTGGCGCGAGTTTCTATCGCGGCCAGGTGTGGCTGGAGCCGGCGCCGTAGCGCGGGAGGGCTTCCGGACCGCCTGAAGGCGGGACACCAACGTTGGTGTACCGGCTTTAGTCGGCTATGCCGGTCCGTCATGTTTCCGATTGAAACTGACCGATCATGTCTGCTAGGTGTATCGCTTTACAAAGTCCGCGCGCAAACTCTGGAGTCCCGATGAAACAGGCTCTGCACCCCTTCCTCCTCGAAGCCGACCGCATCCTGAATCTGAAGATCGCCGCGCGGGTCAATCGCCTCGGCGGCTACGGGGCCGGTGGCGAGGTGATCTACGAGGGGCATCCGGGCGGCTGCCCGTCGGTGCTGGTAAGCACGGCCGGCGCGGCCAAGGCCACGTTCATGTCCAACGGATCGATTGCCTTCGAGGTCAAGCTCGACGGCGGCATGGACGTGCACGTGCTCTCGGGCCATTTCGATGCCACGGAGAAGCGCGAAATCGGGGTGCCCTCGAACAACCTGTGGCTGCGGCTGGCGGGCCGCCGCGAGGTTATCGCGGGACTCATCAACCCCGCGGATGGCAGCGGGTGTGCGCCGGTGGCGATCCGGGTCGTTAAGCTGGGGGATCCCGGCCGCGCGATGTGGTTCTGCGCGGACTTCGCGCCGTTGCCGGGGGTGGCGTTCCGCAGCGCCGTCAAGTTCCAGCTGGTCATGACGCCGGCCGGCCCGGCCTTGCTGCGCCTGGCCTATCTGCGCAACATCGGCCGCAAGCCGCTTGCGGCCGACCTGTGGAGTTTCTTCAATCTGCACGGGACGCAGCGGTTCGTGTACAACAAGGAGATCTGGTACGACGCGGGACTGCCCGTGACACCGCTGGAGACTGTCGTTTCCGCGCCGGTGCCGTACACGGACATCGTGCAGCCCAAGCGGGTCTCCACGGCGCTCGGCGCCGGGCTGCGCGCGCGCGAGGCGACGTGCGACTACACGGCCTTTGTCGGGGACTCTGCCTGCAGCGTGCGGCTACCGCGAGCCGTGCGCTCGGGCCGTCTGGCGGCCGGCGCCGGCGCACACCTGAACCGCTTCTCGATCGCCACGATCGCCGCCAACCGCTTCGACGTGCGGCTGGCGCCCGGGCGGTCCACGTGCCTCTTGCAGGACCTGCTGTACGTGACCGACGCGGGGCTCTGCGAGCGCTTTCGGCAGCAGAGCGGCTGTCCGCACCCGGACTACCCGCGCGTGGCTAAGGCCTTTGCGTCCGCAGCAAGCGGGCTGATCCGCCGCACCCCGAACGTCGCGCGCACGATGGCGGCCGCCGCGCACGCGACCGCGCGCCCGCAGCCGCCGGCCTTCGCGCTCGAACTGCCGCGGCAGCCGGTGATGGCTGAGTATGCGCGCTCGCTATGGACCGGGGTGGCGGAGCTTTACGAGAACTGCCGCGCGCATGGCGCGAAGATGGCCCAGGGTATTGAGTTGGGCACGCGCGACCGCGCCCAGGACATGTGGCCGAAGATGAAGGAAGAGCCTGGGCGCGTGCGCGCCGACCTCGTGCATGCACTGGGATTTATGTATGTCACGGTCCCCGATAACCACCGCTGGTCGTCGCCGTTGTCGCGGGTGGAGAAGCTGCACGGCATGTTCCCGCGACAATATCCCAGCCGCTGGGACGATCGCGCCGTGGAGGTGCAGAACGACAACCGCCCGTACAACGACAGCGCCATCTGGCTCGTGGACGCACTGAATCTGTATGTGCGCGAGACTGGGGACACGGACCTCCTGAAGGAACTCGTGGGCACGGTGCGCCTGACCAGTCCGGAGACGCCCGAACGCTCGGGGCTCGTGGGCGGCGAGCGGCGCCTGCGCGTGGCGGACGTGCTGGTGGCGATCTTCCAGGCGTACGGGCGCCAGGTGGCGGATTCGCCCTACGGTCTTGTGCAGGTCATGTACGGCGACTGGTGCGATCCCATCGACATGTTCGGCACCTCCGTTGTGGGCGACCCCGCGACCCGTGGCATGGGGCGGGGTGTCCAGGTGCGCCTCAGCGCCCACGTGTTCCTGTCCCTCGTGGAGACGATCGACCTGCTCGAATCCCCGCGGGCGGCCACGGCGGCGGGCAAGGAGACGGCGCGTGCGCTGGACAGTCTGCGGCACCTCGCCAACACGATCCGGCGCAACGCGCTGCGCGTCGCTTGGGAGGATGGCGCCCAGGCCGGATTCATCACGACCATCCACGAGCTGCGTGCTGACGGTTTGCGGCCCCGGTACGCGCGCGGCGAGCGCGGCTACACGCTGGGATCGATGAGCGGGTCGGACTTCGATGGCGCGCGTCGCCGGGACCTGACCGCGCAGGCGTATGGGCTGCGTATGCTGCAGATCGAGCGTGCGTACCTGGCGCCGGTGCCGGAGGCGGCCGGGAGGATCAAGGGCCTGCTGGAGACCTGCGACCGGTTGATGTTCGCCCCCAAACTCGGCCTGCGGCTGATCGAGCCGCCCATCGCCAACGATGCCGTCGCGCAGCGGCTGGTGGGGCGCATGGGTATTGTGCCGGCAGGGTGCGCGGAGAACGGCGAGTATCATCACGGCCAGATGATGATGCACCGCTTCCGCCTGCTGACGCCCGGCCAGGCCGACCTCGCCTGGGCGCAGTTCAAGCCGATCGTCTCGGCCATGCGTGACGCCTCGCTGGCCGGGCCATTCGAGATGCCGTCCACCTCCTACGCGTCCGACGCCGCCGATCCGCACTTCGGCAAAGGCATGTACTTTGGCCTTTCAGGGTCCACGGACTGGATCATCGAGTTCTTCCAGAGCATCGCCGGGCTGGAACTGGCGTTGCACGATGAGCGGCACCCGGTGGTGCGCGTTACCCCACGCTTGCCTCGGGAGCTTGGCGGGGAACTGACGCTGCGGCGCGTCATCCATGCGGCGCTGCCGACGGGAGGCTATCGCCCGATCCCGCTGACCGTGCGCGTGCAACCCGCGAGCGCGGCGGTGAAGCCGGGTGTCCGCATCAACGGCCGTCCCGCGCCGGCGGCCGAGGTCGACACGCTGGACGGTCTGAAATCAGTTGAGATCGAGGTGACCTGCTGAAGCCGTTCCGGCCTATGGGCCCTCGGACCGCCTGAAGGCGGTACACCAACTGGGCTTTACCCGGTCTTCGGCCATCACGCGCATTGTCCCGCTTGAACGCGTGCCCGCCGGCGGCTCTCAGCCCCCGGTTGACGGTGCTTGGGTGCTGGTGCCGGGCATGAGTTCGACGGGGACGCGGCAGACGACCGGCTTCGGCGGTCGCGCCCGACGGCAGCGGCGCACCAGCAACTCGATGCCCCGAACCCCCATGGCGTGGAAATCCGCCTTGCAGTGAGTGACCTGAATACCTCCTGCCGACAGCGTGTCCCCGGCGGAGCCGACCACGCCAGCGACGGATATATCCTCTGGCACGCGCAGGCCGTTGGCTGTCAAGTGGCGGCAAATTTCTAACGCCGTGGGCAAGTCGTCGATGACCAAGGCCGTCGGCGGCAGCGGCCCCTTGGCCATGGACAGGGTCGTCGCCAACTTCTCCCCGCCGGACTCCACAATGTGGATGCCCTGCGCCATCTCGGCGGCCGTCATTTCCGAAATATACTCCAGGCGACGTTCGCGCGCATCGGACGAATCGACCAACTGGTTGGTCAGCGGGTCACCGGTTCCTCCCGTAACGTAGGCGATCCGGCGATGTCCGAGGTCGAGTAGGTGGCGCATAATCAAGCGGACCGCGGCGGCATTGTCCACGACCACGGTATCGGCTTGAATGTCAGGGAAGTGGTTGTCGACGATCACCAGGGGCGCGTGGGAGGCGGAAAAATCGCGCACATACGCTTCATTGGCGATGCCCATCAGGGCCACGGCGTCCACCTGGGCGGCGAGTGTGGCGGGCGGAATACGGCCCTGCGCGGTTCGGAGGGACAGGATCGTAAGGTCGATGTTCCGGGTCGTGCAGGCATCGAGCATCCCGGTGAGCATCAGATTCAGGTAGGGCGTCTGGAGCAAGGAATGGACAGAGGCGCTGAAGACCAGTCCGACCTGCGACAAGGGGCGCGGTCCGGTGGTTATGGCCTTGCCCACGTAACAACCCTTGCCATGGAGCCGGTAGACAAGCCCCTGTTTGGCCAGGTCGCCCATGGCGCGCTGGACGGTCAGCAGCGACACGCCCAACCGGTCGCACATCTCCTCGTACGTCGGCAATTGATCGCCCCGGCGGTAGCCGCCCGTGGCGATCAGGCGCCGAATCTGCTCCCGCGCAAGGGCACGGGGAGTATTGTCGCGAATCTGCCGGAGGATCTTCATGCGTGTACTAGCTTGAATAGTAGTCTTGAATCAGGCGACTTGTCGAGATCAGGTCATTGCCCTCGCCCGCGATGGGTCGGCAGCCCGGCTACGCGGGGCATCCCGACCCGGGGCGGGTCGGGATGGCGGGAGCGACGGGACTCGAACCCGCAACAACCAGATCGACAATCTGGGACTCTAACCAGTTGAGCTACGCCCCCGAAGTGAACGCGAGTGGGGATCATAGCGCTTTGATCGGCATCCGCAACAAAAAAGTGGGCCACAAGAACCGGTTGTACCGGAACGCGGGAACGTGGGCGGGGGCGGGCTGTGGGGGTGTCAGCGTTGGTAGATGGGCAGTTGGCGGTAGGAGACACTGAGGGCGAGTACGGCCATGGCCGTGCAATAGCAAGGGTCCGCTTCCTTCCCGCTGCCGAGCCAGATGCCGTCCGGTTGCTGCTGCGCGAGAATGGCATCGTAGATCACCGGGGCAAACTGCTCCCACTGCGCGCCGCCTAACTGGAACATCCCGTTCGCGCAGTAGTAATACCCATAGTACTTGAACTCGCCGAACGGGTCTGGCTTGCCAGGCATGAGGGCGGCGGCAATATACTGCCCCGCCTTCAAGGTGATGGCATCCCGATGGTGCCCCGCCAACTCCAGACAGAGCAGGCCGATGCCGGCGCAGGTCGGCTTGGCTCCTCGATCCTGGTAACCGAATCCGCCATTCGCCTCGTCACGGCAGCGCAGGATGTAGCGCGCCGCGCGATCCACGGCGTCCTTGGGCACCGGCGCGCCATTGTTGCGGGCGGACCGCAGGGCCATCAGGCCCCAGCCGGAGTGCGACACGTCGCTGTCGGTGGCGTTGGCGGCATAGCGCCAGCCTCCCTCGTGTTGCTCACCCTTGGCAACAGCCTGCGCCGCCAGCGTGACCCGCACGGACTGCGCCAGCGCCTCACCAATGCGCGCCTGCCGGTCGGGGTCCGTCATGCCCGAGACCTCGGACAGCATGAGCGTGGCGATGTTGTGGTGATACATGTTTCCCGTGATCGCGCCATCGGGTGTCTGCGCGGCGAGGACGCTGTCGATGGCGCGATTGATGACGTCGCCATAGGGGGACAGTCCGGGACCATACCCCTTGGCCAGGAACGCCATGATGGCCAGCGACGTCGTGGCCGGAGGCTGCGCCCCGATCGTGCCTTTGTCGGTCTGGCTGCGCGCGAGGAACGCGAGGCCGCGGTCGACGGCCTCGTCGAACGCGCGCTGGTACTTCGCGTCTTCCACCGAGTTGCCGTCGTCAGCCACGGCGGCGGTGCCGAGCGCGGCCAGGCACACCGCGCACGCGATCCGGTTGCGAACGCCCGTCAAGATGCTCATGGTTCTCCTTCCTCCCCGCCGCGCCGGGACACTTCGTGAAAGTAGCGTTTGATAATGGTGCGGTATTCTTCCGGCCCTTCGCTGCCCTGGGCCTGCAGCACCTCCTGCTCCCGTTCACGGTGCAGCCGCAGCCAGTCGCGCAGGCGCGGATCGAAACGGGTCGTGAATCCAGACGCGTCCGCGCCCGTGGATTCGGTGGAGGCCTTCGATCCGCCGCCACCTGAAGCCATGTTCAGGTCCGATGGCTGCGGGTTCGCCCCGAGCGCGGCCGCCTCGCGGGCGGCCTGGTTTGCCGCCTGCTCGAGCCGCGCGCCTGCCTGGACCGCCGCCATGGCAGACAGTCCGGCGGCGGCTTGCAGGGCGGCGTGATGTGCATCCGCGATGGCCTCCACCCCCGGCGTCGGCACGTCCGCGGTGGAGGGGGTCGCCTGCATGCTGCCGGCGGTGGTGGCCAGACTGGTGGCGGTCTGTTGCATGGCCTGTGAGGCCGCCTGTTGCTGCTGCGCCGCCGTCGTGGCGCTGCGCGCGGCAAGCGCATCCGGTTTCAGGCCGCTCGCCTGGGCGGGCGCCTGCGACTGCTGCGCCGCCTGCGCGGCGGCGGCCTCGGCCGCCCCCGCGTTCCGGGCCGCAAGGGCGGCCTGTTGCGCCGCCTGCGCGGCCGGTTGCACCGCCGTGGGCAGGGCGGACCGGAAGGCTGCCGTCTGATCGCTGAGCACCGCGGCCCGGGCCTGCATCTCGGCCGCGTCGTCCTGCAGCAGGTCTTGCTGGGTGGCGAGCGCATCCATGAATCGCCCCGCATTCATGGCGTCCATCTGTTCGCCCAACGCCGCCTGGCGCTGCGCCAGGGCGTCGGCCTGCCGCGCCTGCCGGGCCAGGTCCGCGCGCGGTGCGGGCGGTGCGGACGCCGGCGTGCCCGCGGCCGCATCCGCCAGGCCATCGGCGAGTTGGGCGAGGCTGGTTTCGGCCTGCGTCGCCGATTGATTGGCAGTCGCCGTTTCGCCGCGATTCCACTCGCGCGCGGCCTCCCGGGCTTGCGCCGCCGCCTGCCTGGCGGGCGTGTTCCACGCGGGCGCATGCGCCAGTTCCCTGGCCAGGTCCGCGGCGTCCGAGGCCAATTTCTCTTGCAAGCGCCCCACCTCTCCGGACATGGCGCGGAGCAATTCCTGTGCGCTGGCACGCTCGGCCGCCATCAGCCGCTGCGATTGCTGGTGGAGATCGGCCTGGCGGCGCGCCAGATTTTCAAGTGCGTTCGCCTCGGTCGCATCGTCGGCTCGGGTTGCGGCCGCCCGCGCCTCGCGCGCGGCTTGCATACCCGCCTGCGCCTCTTCCCCCGCGCGCTGCGCCGCTTGGGTGGCGCGCATGGCGGCCTGCTGGCCGGCCTGCGGCGTCTGGGCACTCGCCGCCTGCTGCGCCGCCTGGGCGGCGGCCTGCGCCTGCTGCTGGGTCCGCTCCGCCTGTTGCACGGCGCGCTGCGCCTGCGCCTGTGCCTGCGCCGACGTCTGCGCGGCCGCCTGCGCGCTTTCGCGCGTCTGCGCCGCAAGCTGCCCGGCCGTCTCGGCGTTTTGCTGCGCGGTCTGCGCGGCCCGCTCCGCCTGTCCGGCACGCGCCTGCGCGGACGCCTGCTCCGCCTGCTGCTTCGCGGTCTGGGCAGCGGCGGCGGCGCGCTGGGCCTCCTGCTCGGCCGTATTCGCCCGGGCGGCCTCCTGCTGCGAGGTCCCTACGGCCTCCCGCGCCGCGTTCTGCGCATCGACCTGGGCCTGTTGGGCCGCCTGCTGCGCCGCCTGCGCCTGCTCGCCTGACCGCTTGGCCAGCTCCGCCGCGTTGCGCGGGGCGGTGGCGGGCGGTTGCGCGTCCGTCGATTGCTGGGCCTGCCGCGCGGCTGCCTGGGCCTGCTCGGCGGCTGCGGCGGCCACGGCGGCCTGCTTCTCGGCGCGATCCGCGGCCTTCTGCGCCGCTCGTGATGACTCGCTCTGGAGCGCCTCGCCTGCGGCGGCGCGCGCCTCCTGCGCGGCGGCAACGGCCTTTTCCGACTGCTGTCGTGCCTGCGCCGCGGACTCACCGGCGGCCTGCGCGCGCCGCCGCTCGGCTGCCGCGTTCGGATCGACTTTCGCTTCCTGCGCCTCCGCTGCGCGTTGCGCCTTGGCCGCCGCCGCGTCGGCGCTTACCGCGGATTGCGCCGCCTGCGCCGCGTCCCGGGCGGCCGCTTCGGCGGCGGCCACCGCGCGGGCCTGCGGCGAATCGGCCGGACGCGCCTCTCTGGCCGCCTGCTGTTGGTAGGCACGCGCGTCCCCGGCGCGGCGCTCAGCGGTCTCGGCGGCCTGGATCGCGCGGTCCGCCGCGTTCTGGCGCGCCGCTTCCGGCTGGTCCGCCTTGTCAATCTCTCCCGCCGCCTGACGTGCATCCTGGGCGGCCTGCATGGCCTGGTCGCCGGCCTCCTTCGCCGCCTTGGCCCAGGCGTCGGCATTCGCCGCGCGTTGGCTTCGCTCCTGGTCGCCGTCGGTCTTGGCCTGTTCCGCGGCGCGCGCCGCATCCTTCCCGGCCTGGCGCGCGGCGTCGCGGGCGGCAAGCACGGCGGCTTCGCTGCGCGCCAGGGCTGCAGCCGCTTGCGCGGCCGGCGATGGCGCCGGGGGTGACGCTGTCGGCATCGGTTCCGCGGCCTTTGCGTGCGCGGCCGCTTCTGCCCGGAGGGCCGCCTCCGCCGCCTGTTGGTCGCGCAGCGCGGCCGCCATCTCGTTCGCCGCCAGGTTTTGCGCGGCTTGTTTCATCGTTTGGCTTTCGGTGAAGGCATCACGTTCCGCCTGCGTGGCGAGTTGCTGCTGCGCCGCGGCCAGCGCGGCGCGCTCGGCGGCGTGCTGGGCCAGCGTGTCGGCGGCGGCGCTCATCCAGAGCGCGTTGGTGGCCTGGCGCTGCGACAGCGCGGTGGCCATGCTGGCGGCCTCCGTGGCCGCGTTGCTCACCAGGGCCGAAACCTGGGCCACGGTGCCGGTCGCGGTTTGCGCCAGCTTGGCCAGGTCCGCGGCCAGGCGCTGCTGCTCCTTCTGCCAGGCGGCTGCCTCGGCGGCCGTGGCCGCGGCATTGGTCGAGCCGGCGGCCGCCTCTGCCTGGGCCTGTCGATCCCGCGCCAGTTGCGCCTCGCGTTCGGCCATATGCTCCAGCGCTACTGCGCGTGCCACCGCCTGTTGCGCGGCCTCGAACTGCCGCGCCAGGGTGTCGACGGCGTCCAGGGTGGCCGCCACGTCCGCGGCCACGTTGCTGTTGAGTGCGATGCGCTCGTCCGGCGTGTCGACCAGGCGCAACTGTCCGGCGAGACGTTCCGCCGGGCTGAGGTGGGCCTCCACCAGCGCGGCCAGGTTGGTGGCCAGGGCGTCAAAATAGCCGGCGGTGGATTCCTCGCTGGTCTGGCGCATGGTCGACTCCGCCGCCGCCAGGCTGTCCTCCAAGGCGCCCGCCGCGGCCAGGGTGGCATCCGCCAGCGCACCAGGTTTCTCCAGCGGCGCCGCGAGCGCGGCAGACTTGGATTTAGAATCCTCCAGCTTCTTCTTCACGTCCGCCAGCCCGCTTCGGATGCGCTGCTCCTGGCTCTCGAGCACCTGCTCCTTCCAGGATGACGCGGTCTGCTCGAGCAGCACCGCAATTGTTTCGGAGTCACCGTGCTGGGGCCCGCCGCGCTCGGCCGGCAGCGCATCGGTGGCGCGCAGGTGGAAATCCAGGCGCGTGACCTTCGCGAAGCGCGCGTCGCGGAAGTCAATGTCCATGCCGCCCGCGACCTCCCGCAGAATCTGGGTGGCGTTGGTGGGGCTGGCCAGCAGGCTGGCCGCCGAATTCGTGCCGCCGTCGATTGTCATCAGGATCTCGACCCGCGCCAGCCCGAAGTCATCCTTGGCGGCGTAGCGCACCGGCAGCTGATCGAGCCGGCTCAACCGAACCTCGCGCTGTTTCAGGTTGGCAATCTGTACCTGGGGGGCGAGGTCCGGCACGGTCTGGATCGGGTTCGCGAAGGGCTTGTTCTGCAGGCCGATCTCGTCCGTCAAGCGCACGCGCCACAACCCGTCAGCGGCAGGCGGCATGGTGAGCGCGAAGTCATAGAAGGTGCCGTCTGCCGTGGCGCGCACCTGTCCATC
Source organism: uncultured Victivallales bacterium (assembly GCA_964635825.1). Lineage (GTDB taxonomy): Bacteria > Verrucomicrobiota > Kiritimatiellia > UBA8416 > JAIOPI01 > CAZWQJ01. Next base: position 13,442 of record CAZWQJ010000055.1, read on the forward strand.
GAAGGCGTTGGTCAAACCGCCGCTCATGATCTGCAGTTCCGCGTCCGGCACGGGTTTGTTGACCTTGGCGGTGACGCGGATGGCGGTGCCGGCGAGTGCGCGCAGGGTGCCCGCGCCGTCGCGCTCCTGCCAGTCGGGCAGCCCCGCGTAGGCCGGGTAGGTGCAATGCAACTCGAGCTGCTCGATGGCGGGGGGCACGGCCACGCGCACCGTGTAGAACTGGGAGAGGGCGCCGCCGGCACGAACGCGATAGCGAAACCCCTGGACCACGTTGGGGAGTGTCACGCTGAACGCCTGCCCGGTGCTGTTGGTCGCCGGCGTTTCCGCGAACAGCGGCACGGCGGCCGCGCGGCCGCGCGCGTCGACCTGCTCCATGCGGGCGGCGCTCAGCGGCTTCCCGCTGGTGGCCGCGGTGATGCGCAGTTCGGAGCCGGCGGCGATGAGCGTATCGCCGGGCTGCACGGTCAGCGCGCGCCCGCTGAGGTTGGCGAGGTTGAGGAACGGCACGGTGGCGCGGGCCAGCAGCAGCGCCGTCTGCCGCGGCATCGCCAGCATGAGTACGGCCAATGTGGCGGCGAGCGCGCCCGCGCCGATGACGAACGGCATGGCGCGCCGCGCGGAGAGTTCCTGCTTGGGCCGGAGCGTGTCCACATCCCGCACGGCCTCGCCCGCCAGCGCCTGGATCAGGGCTTCCGAGCCGCGCAGGACCGGCAGGTCCCGGCTCGTCAGCAGCTCGACGGCGGAACTGATGCGCTCGTGCATTTCCGGATGATTCTGCTCGATCATGCGTGCCACGCCCGCCAGCGTGAAGGTGCGCGCCAGCGGCCGGACGAGATACCACCAGGCAGCGCCGAGCAGGCCGACATAGGCGAGCGCGGTCAGCAGTCCGCGCAGCCACCCCGCCGCGATGGTGACGCTGGCATCGATCGCCATCACCGCCATGAACGCCCCGAGCCCGACGGTGCATGTGGCGCCCGTCCCGCGCAGGACAATCAGGCGCCGCGCCCGCCGCACATAGCCCTCGAGCATGGCCGCAATCGCCCGCGGCAGCATCGCCGCGCCCTCGTCGGCAATGGGTTTGATCACGGTAACCTCGCCTTCTTGCGTAGCAACCACTCGGCGGTGAAAAGCCCGGCCATCAGGATCAGCCAGGGCCATGAATTCCACAGGTCCAACTGGCGGCGCTCGGCGCGGCGCACCTCGGCGGGGCCCAACCGTTCCGCGATCGTGGCCAGTTCGAGCGGATCGAGCGTGGCCCCGGTGGAAAGGGCTGCCACCCGCTCCAGCAGGCCACGGTCCGCGGTGAGCTCGACCGATTCGGACGCGATGGCATCCGTCACGGCGAAGTCCGCGAACACGGGCTCGGTGAGCGCCGCCGGCAGCCCGCGCGCGTCCTTGGGATCGCACGTGACCCGGTAGCGGCCCTCGGGGAGGACCCCGATCTCCGCGCTGTACACGCCCGGCGATTCTTCGACGTACACCAGCGCGCGCCGCACGACGCGGCGGGAGCCGGACCACACCGTCACCCGCAGGTCCGCATCCACCACGGGGGTGAGGTCGGGCGTCGCCACGCGGGCGCGAATGCGCACCGGTTCGTCCGAGGCATAACGCGGCCGGTCGGGGCCCAGCCGCAGCGTGGCCGAGCCCGCGGCGATGCGATCGGCGGTGGCCCAGCGCAGCACCTGGCCCCAGAACTTGTGGTAGCGCGTGTCGCCCTCGCGGTAACGCAGCCGCCACATCTGGTCCGTCGCGAGGAAGAGCACCTGGCCATAGCCGGCCTGGTGTGTGGCGATCAGCACCCGTTCGCGCTCGCGCGCCTGTTGCTGCACCAGCGCATCGGCGCCTGGCACGAACCCGGCCTTCCCGACCCGCTGCGCCTCATCCGCGGGGATCGCGTACGCCAGCACGGAGGCGTTGGCCTTGGCGGTGACCCGCCCATGTCGCCAGTACAGCTCGGGGACATCGTTCCAGGCCGCCTGGTTCTTGAGGCCATCATCGTCCAACCGCATGTACACGGTTCCGCGCCCCAGCGGGGTGAGGGCGATGCGGAAGGCGGGCTCGGGCGCCGCCAGGACCGGCTGCGATGCGCTCACCGCCGAGACCGGCAACAGGTCCTCGATTGGCGTGCGGCCAAAGGCGTGCGGCATGTGCCGCGCGCCGGCGGTGACCACGAGCGTCCCGCCGCGGTTGAGGACGTAGCGGTTGAGGATCTGCTGATTGGCGGCGCCGAGCTCGGCAGGGGACACGTCACCCAGCAGGATGACATCGAACTTCATCCACTCCGCCTCGCTGGCGGGCAGCGCCGTGGCCTCGATCTCATCCGCGGGCCGCGACACGGACGCCGCGATGACCGGCTGGTCCGCGGTGCCCGCGATCCGGTCCGGATGAAACAGCAGGTACTGAAGCCGCACGTTCTGGTCGAGCTCCATGAACAGGTTCTTGACGTAGCGGAATTCCCAGCGCGGGAGCCCGTCGATCAGCAGCACGTTGACCGGGTCGCTGTTGATGAGCACCGGGACCTGGCGGACGTTGTTGTTGGTGTCGACCTCTCCGCACTGCGGCGACAGCTCCACGCGGTAGTTGTGCAATGCGTTGGTCATGGGATGGTCGGACAGCGATAGGTGGGTGCGGAACGTCGCACCGTCCGGCCTGAAGCCGTTCGTCGCCACCAGGCGATCGTCATCATACAGCAGCACGGTTAAATTCGTTCCCGCCATTCCGTCCGCCTTTACCTCGATGCTGAACTGGATGCGGTCGTTGGTGCTCACGGCATCCGGGGCCTCGACCGCGACAATGGCGGCATCCGTGGGCGGCGCGCGATTGCCGCCGAACACGACAGGATAGACGGGAACAGGCCCGAGGCCGAGGCTGCGGGCGACCGCCTCGACCGGCGCCGCCGCGTTATGTCGGCCATCGGTGAGCAGCAGGATTCCGGCGGTCCGCTCCGGATTCAGGCTGGCCGCGACTTTCTCCAGCGCGCCCGCCAGATCCGAGCGACGCCGTTGGGCCTGATCGTCGTCCGTCGCCGGGGGGGAGGCGGCGCGCAGCGCCTCGCGCGTGGTCTCGACCGGTGCGGCGCCAATGGTGTAGAGGCGAACGCCGTAGGTGCGGTCCAGCCGCGCCAGCAGCCCTTCCGGCTCGGCGGCGGCGGGAGGGGCATTGGTGGGTGCGGGCGGTGCGCCCTGGAGCAGGGCACGGGCGATGTCCAGCCGGGGCATATCGGCGATGCGATCGACCTGGGCGCGGTCGGCGGGGGCATACGCCGCGTAGACCACGCCATCAAGTTGGTCCCCCGCGTCACGGATGGGCGCGGTCAGGTCCCCGAGCACGGCAACGACGGCCTGCAGCTCGGTCAGGGCCGCCTGGCTTTGCGCGACCCCGTTGGTCGACGCGCGGCGCCATGCGGAAGCGCGGTCGATGAGGTTCGTCAGCGGGGGTCGGACGTTCGTGGCCAGTTTCCCGACGAGTGTCTCCAGCGCGGCCTTGGTTGCGGCATTCGGCATCATGGCGGGCGACGCGGCGGCCGTCGTCAGCACGTTGGTTCCCGCCTCGACCGCGGCGAGCGCGCGCCCCAGCGCCTGCTGGAACGCCGCACGGTTCTTGAACAACTGACGACGGCTGAGTTCCGGATCGCGGGAGCCCAGCGCGCTGACCCAATCGGCCTGGGCCTGCACGGCCTCCCGCGCCAACTGCAGGTCGGTGGCGACCTGCTCAAGCCGGAACGCGCGGGCCGGGACCTGGAAGGCCAGGCCTTCGGCCAGCCGCACCTTCTCGCCCGGCGTGAGGTTGTTGTCCGGCACACGCATGGAATTGCTCTCGTCCAGCAGGACCACGACCTGGCGCCGGAAATCGCGCACCGAATTGAGCACCAGGACGGGCTGGCAGAGCATCGCCAGCACGGCCAGCACCAGCGCCACGCGCAGCAGGGCGAGGGCGATCCCGTGGCGCCGCGGCACCATCTCCCGCTCCAACCGGTACAGGGCGAGCACGCCCTCAACCGCGGCCGCGCCCACCGTCAGGAGCACCCACAGATTCCAGTTGGTGGCCAGCGTGCACATCTGCCCGGCGGCCTGGCCGAACGCGGCCAGCGTCAAGGCCCCGAGCAGAGTCCGGGCGGCCGCCGCGACCGGACGCCAGCGGCGCGCGAGCCCGCGGGTGCTGGTGTGGCTGCGCACCCATACGGCCAGCAGCAGCAGCGCCGCCGGGAGCAGCAGCCAGAGGGGAACATCGGCGGGCAACAGGGTTTGGGGGTTGGGGTTCATTCCGCTCCCTTGGTTGCCAGCATGTCGCTCAATCGCGCACGGGTGGCCTTGACGCTGTCCGCGGGCGAGAGCAGTTCGACCGTTTCCGGATTGTGCAGACGGCGGTGGATCGTGATCCAGCGGGCCAGCACGGTCTCCAGGAGAATCGCCACCAGCGCGCAGAGGGCCAGGATGCGCCAGAGCTCCTGGCCGGGAACCTCGCCGGCCAGCGCCGCCAGCAACTCTTCAAAGCGTTCGGGCGCGAACAGGTCCACGTGGCGGCGCAGGACGGCCAGGTCGGAGTCGTTCAACGGCGCCAGTGTACTCTCCTCGGGCATGGCGTTGACGGCGAACGGGAGCTCCGCGGCGAGGCCGTTGGAGGCCACGCCCGTCGCCTGCGCCAGCACGGGGGGCAATTGCACGCGGTAACAGCCGGGCTGGCGCGTCTCCGCGACGCGCAGCGTGAAGTCGCGCCCCCGCAGCGCCACCGTGGCCTGGCGGCTTTCACCCGAGGGCGTGATCACGGAGAGGGGGGGGATTGCCGCATCGGCCCCCGCCAGCGTCCCGGCATAGGTCCACTCGGTCCCGGGCGCCACGTTGGCGATGACCATCTGGGGTGCCGCCAGGAAATAGACCAGCTCATGGATCAGGGGGACAAAACACTTCAGCGAAGGCAGCGTGCTGTCGCGTCGATCGAACGCGGTGGCGGTGGCCAGCACCATGCCCCGGCCCAACTGCCGCTCCACCAGCCAGGGATCCGACGACGCTTCGAGCTGGGCGCCCACTCGCACGAGGGGATCCGCGGCATCCGCGGACAGCGTCCAGTAGGCCGACACGAACCCCAGCGCGACGTCGGACTGGTCGCGCTGGCCGACCAGGCGCAGCGATGGGTGGGTCATCGAGGCCACGTTCAACCGCAGCGGGTCGGCAGGCGTGGTGCGTTCACCCAGCATGGCGGGCATGAGCCCCTCGCCCGAAGGCGCCTGCCAGGAGTTGTAGAATTCCGGGAGGGCCCGCTTTCCGGGCGTGACCAGCAGTCCGCCGCCGCCCTTCACAAAGGCGCCCACGCGCGCGGCCTCGACCGCCGGAAGGCGGGGCACATCGGCCAGGATGATCACCCGGTACCGGGCCAGCGAGGCGACCTTCGGCAAGGCGGACGCCTCCACGACGGTGGGCTCGACCAGATACCGCAGGTCCGTTCCGGTGGATGGGGTGCCCCCATCACCCTGCCGGTCCGGCGTGAGGGCCGTGCGCACGAACCCGGAGGCCCGGCGGAAGAAGAAACGCTCCGAGGAGGCGCCCTCGACCAGCAACACCGGCAGGCGGTCCAGCACGTGTGCAACCTGCACCAGGCTGTTGTCATCCGGCAGGCTGTCCTCCACCACCAGTTCCGCGCGCAGGACGTGATAGCCCGGCACGTCGAAGGTGTAGTCGAAGCGGAAGATCTCGGTGCTGTGCGGCAGGAGTTCCTTCACGATGGGGATGCGCTCCACGCGGTTGCTGCCCAACACAAGGTCGATGGCGGAAGGCTGGAGCGGCGCGTCGCCCGCGTTCAGGACGCTGACGTCGATCTTGACCGGGCGGTCGGTTCCGATGACCCGCCGGGAGAGCGTGATTTCGGAGACCGCCGCGTTCTGGAAATCCGGCGGAACGGGCAGCCGGCGCAGGACCAGACGCGGCGGGCTGGGCAGGCTGCCGAAGCCGCTGGCCACAAACTTCCAGCGCGCATCGGCCCGCGCATCCCAGCCCGTGGACTGGCCATCCGTAAAGACCACCACCATCTTGGACGCGTTCGCGCCCTCGGCCAGCAGCGCCGTGGCCAGGTTGACGGCTTCGGGCGCGGACATGCGACCGCCGATCACGCGGCAGGCCGGGCTGCCGAGCACGTTGGACAACTCGCCGCGGGACGCGGTCGGGCGGCTGATCAACGGCTCCGGCACGGCCCCCGCCAGGACAATCGCGAAGGCGTCGCCGGATCGCGAGGACGTGATCAGGGTGCGCGCCTCCTCGACGGCCTGCTGAAACGCGGTCCGGCCGGCGGTCTGGAGGTTCATGGACATGGAGGCATCCAGCACGATCACCACGTCCCGCCCGCTGCCCGCCGTCAGCCAGCGTCGGGCCTGGATCCAGCGTTCGAGCACCGCGAACACGAGGCCGAGGGTGATGAGGACGGCGGCCGCCCGCAGCAGCCGGCGGCGCAGCGCCTGGTTGCTCCAAAGGACGGTGGCCATGCCGGCGAGGGCCACCGCGACCAGGATGGCGGGCACGATGACGGCCCACGGAATGGCGGAGGCACTCGGCAGGAATGGCCGCGCCATGGCCAGCGCCAGCAGCGCCAGGGACAGGCAGCGCAGGCACATCAGGACCAGTTCCTCCAGCTGCATGCGCCGGCTGCGCGTCACCAGGGCGGCGCGCAGGAATTGCATCGCGCCCCATTCGATCACGCGCGGCTTGCTGCGGTTCAACAGGTGAATGATGATGGGAATCGCGATGGTCGCGAGCCCCAGCAGCATCGACCATTTGAGAAACGTCATGGGGCGTGTCCGACCTTACTTGATCAAGCTCCGCCGGTGGGCCAGGTAGCCCGCCAGTTGCACGTCGAACTCCTGCCGGGTGGAAAAGGGCACGTAGTCCGCATGCATTTCGCCGCAGCCCTTGACGAGGGCGGCGGTGAAGGTGCGCACGGCCTCGAGATAGGCGGCCTGCAAGGCCAGCGGATCGGCTTCCAGATGGCTCGCGGGATGTTCCAGGTCTTTGAATTGCGTCCACCGATCGAACGGAAAGGTCAGTTCCTCGTCGGCCATGACGTGCATGACGATGACGTCATGTTTGCGGTAGTGGAAATGATGCAGCGACCGGATGATGGCCTCGGCCTGGTCGAACATATCCGAGATGATGATGACCAGGCCGCGGCGGGGGATCCGCTCGGCGATGTCGTCGAACACGGGTGCCAGGGCGCTCTCCTCGCCGGGCGTGGTGCGGTGCAGTTCGCCCAGGATCAGGCGCAGGTGATCCGAGCGGCTGCGGGAGGGCACGTAGCGGCGGATGGACTTGTCAAACGTCACGAGCCCCACGGCGTCCTGCTGGTTCAACAACAGGCGCGCCATGGAGGCGGCCAGGAATCGGGCGTACTCGAATTTGCTGAGCGGCTGGCCGCGATGGCTGCTGGCGCGGGAGCCGCGGTAGGACATTGAGCCCGAGGCATCGAGGAGGATGGTCGCCCGCAGGTTGGTCTCTTCGATGTAGCGCTTGATGTAGTAGCGGTCCGAGCGGCCGAGCACACGCCAGTCAAGGTCGCGCAGGTCGTCCCCCGGCGTGTATTCGCGGTGCTCGGCGAACTCCACCGAGAACCCGTGAAACGGGCTGCGGTGGCGCCCGGAGATGAACCCCGCCACCTGGCCCCGCGCCAGCAGCTCGATGCGGCTGATCTTGGCGATGGCTTCGGGATCGAGCAATTCCATGTAGGCCGGCGTGCCGGAGGTCGTGGAGGGGGACGTTGGAATCGTGGTAGACATGGAAAACGGGAGCGTGGGCAGGGGGTCTACACCACGTCTGAGACACCGTCGCGTAGGTTCTGTTGTAACATACGGTTCATCAATATGAAGCACCGGAAAACATCCAACACCGAACATCCAACATCGAACGCCGAAGTGCGGATCTGCTCTGTACTTGGACGTTGGGCGTTGGATGTTGAATGTTGGGCGCTTTCCTGTCTCCGTGCTGATTTCCTCCGGCCCGCCGCGGGCCGGAGGCTGTACTGAACCCCGACACCGGTTGAGTCTCCTCAGGTCAGTTTCTCCGCCGCCACGGAGGGCAGGGCCTCGAGCAGGCGGGCGACGATCTGATCGGTGGTGATGCCGGAGGCCTCGGCGTTGAAGGTGGGCACGAGGCGGTGCCGCAGGACCGGCAGGGCGACGCTGCGCACGTCCGCGGTGGTGGCGTGGTAGCGACCGTGCAGGATGGCACTGGCCTTGGCGGCCATCAGGAGGTTGATCGTGGCCCGCGGCCCGGCGCCACAGTGCACCAGCTCGCGAATGAAATCGGGGGCTGACGCATCCGGCCGCGTGGCGCGGACGAGGGTGCTGGCGTACTCGAACACGTGATCGGCGGCGGGAACCCGCCGCACCATCTGCTGCAGATAGAGAATATTGGCGCCGGTCAACACCGGCTTGAGCGCGGCCTCATAGGTGCTGGCCACGCGCTTGGCGATGGCAATTTCCTCCTGCGCGCTTGGATAGCCCACCCGGATCATGAAGATGAAGCGGTCCAACTGAGCCTCGGGCAAGGGGTAGGTTCCTTCCTGCTCGATCGGGTTCTGCGTGGCCAGGACGAAAAACGGGTCCGGCAGGTTGTGGCTGGCCGCCCCCACGGTCACGTGCCGTTCCTGCATGGCCTCGAGCAGCGCCGCCTGGGTCTTGGGCGGCGTGCGGTTGATTT
>CAZWQJ010000056.1:0-22029 GCA_964635825.1 uncultured Victivallales bacterium
CGGGCCGAGGCCGAACGGTCCGAGTACGAGCGGAAGATCGAAGCGCGAGCACAGCGGAAAGGTTCACGCAAGGGCAAGGAGATCCAGCCCCCGAGAGAAGAGCCGCGCCCTGATGAACAGATCAACATGGTCGACGCCGACAGCCGCGTGATGCGCAAGAACAAGCGCAGCGGCTACGAGCAGAGCTACAACGCGCAAACCGTGGTGGATGCGCAGGGCAGCCAACTGATTCTGGGGGCGCGCATCAGCCAGTGCGCCAGTGATGCCAACGAACTGTCGCCCAACGTCAGCGCCATTGCCGCGGTGGGGTGCCCCACCGCCGTGCTGGCCGATACCGGTTATACGTGTGAATCGCAGATCCAGGAGTTGGAACGTCAACACATCGACGTGTATGTTTCGACGGGGGCGGAGGCCAACCATCAGCGGCGGCGGCACGATTTTCGTCCATCGAACCGCCGCCGTGCCGAGCCGAAAGTGCTCAAGGCGCCATGGTTGCTGGCCATGAAAGCCAAACTGGAGACGGACGCCGGGCGCAAGCTCTACGCCTTGCGCAAGCAGACCGTGGAGCCCGTCTTCGGGATCATAGAATCGGTCATGGGCTTTCGGCAGTTCCTGCTGCGCGGCCTTGCCAAGGTCTCGGGCGAATGGGCCCTGGTTACGCTGGCGTACAACTGCAAGCGCTTCTGGAATCTGAAACTGGCAATGGACTGAAGAAAAGGCGGGAGGAACCGACCCGGACCTCCAGCGCGGGTAAATGGGCGCCTGACCGCACGCACAAAGCCCAGAACAAATCGCCTCAAGACTCCCCGTCAGCTAGGAGCGTGGAGGACTTGCGGCGCCGGCGGCGCGCCGCAAGTCCGACAGGCTCCTAGCCCTGCGAAAGCAGGGTTAGCGGACATAATGCTTTGAAAATGAACGCATTAGATGAATTCAGGACTGTCGAACATCCTAATCGTAATCCTACTCGTAATCATAATCTGAGGTCATGACGGTCAGGATTACGGTTATGATTACGAATACGATTACGAGAGCCGTGTCTCATCGCTACGTTCCATCCGGCCCGCCGCGGGCCGGCGGCTGTACCCCTGACCCCTATTCCGCCTCCACCCGCCAGGGCTGCCCCGCCCGATAGCGCTCGCGCCGCGCGGCGATCTGCGCGGCCAGCTCGCTCTGGCCGGCAGCCTGCGCCACCGCCACCGCCTCGTCGGCGGTCGCCACGGCCTCCTGCCAGCGGCCGGCCTCGGCGTAGGCGGCGGCCAGCGTGTCGAGGTACTCCGGCACCCGACGCCCCGACAGAGCCACGGCGCGTTCGGCGTGCCGGACGGCCTCGGTGCCGTCGCGGAGAGCGGAGTCGTCCGCGGTCGCCTGGATCCAGGCGACGTTATTGAGGGTGGGCACCGCGTCGGGCTGCAACCGCAATACCGCCCGGCAATCCGCGAGGGCCACGGCCGGTTGACCCAGTTGCATCCGTGCGTTGCTCCGGTTGACGTAGGCATCGGCGAAGTTTGGGTCGGCTTGCACCGCGGCGGTGTAATGACCGAGCGCCGCCGTGAGCCGGCCTTGAGCGGCCAAGGCTTTACCCAAGTTGTTGTGCGCCTCGGCGTAGTCGGGCTCTAGACGCACCGCTTCCGTGTAGTGGTCAATGGCTTCGGTCGTCTGGCCTTGCGCGGCCAAGGCCACGCCCAGGTTGTAGTGCGTCCTGGCGCTGGGCTGCAAGCGCAACGCGTGCCGGAGGTGGTCAATCGCCTCGGGGAGTTTGCCTTGATGGGCCAAGGCCGCACCCAGCAGGCCGTGCGCGTTCGCGTATTCCGGCTTCAGGCGCAACGCTTCGGTGTAGTGCTCAATTCCCTCCGCCAGCTTGCCTTGCGCGGCCAGTGTCCTGCCCAGGTTGCAGTGCGCCTCGGCGCTGTCAGGATTCAGTCGCAACGCTTCGGTGAAACGGGCGATGGCCTCATCCACTCTGCCCAGCTTGACCAGCGCGTTGCCCAGATTGTTGTGCGCCTCGGCATAGTGGGGACTCAATCGCAGCGCTTCGGTGTAGTGCTCCATCGCCTCGGTCAGTTTGCCTTGCTCGGCCAAGGCCACGCCCAGATTGTTGTGCGCCTCGGCGTAGTTTGGCCGCCGACTCAATGCTTCGGTGCCGTGCTCAACCGCCTCTGGGAACCGGCCGTGATCGGTCAAACACACGCTCAGGTTGTTATGCGCCATCCAGCAGGCGGGATTCTTAGCCAGCGTGTCGCGCCAGAGCATTTCCAAGTCGTGATAAATCCGCGCCTGCCGCCAGGTCAATGTCCCCAACAGCGCCAGCAGCGCCCCCGCCCACACCAGCGCCTGCCCGGTCGCCGCGGGCCGCCACCGCGCCCGGGCGGTTGCCAATCCTCCCGCCGCCAGCGCAATGATCCCCAAGCTGGCCAAGTACTGGAAATGATCTGCCACGAACGAATACTGAAACGGAAAGACGTTGAAAAACCCGAGTGCCGGGAACAGCGTCCCGCCAAAAAACAGCAACGCCGCCAGCGGCGCCCGTGACCGGCGCCGCGCCTGCCAGGCCGCAACCAGCAGCCCGATCGCCAGCAGCGGATATACATACTGCCGCGGGTCGGTCGCGCGGATGTCCCACCGCGGATACATGAATATCAACTCGACCGGCCAGAGCAGCTTGCCGAGGTAGAACCACACCACCCGCCCGGCAATCAAGCCGCGCTCCAGTAGGGTGAACTCGAAGTCACTGCCGCTCGCGCCGATCAGGGTGCGTTCCACCCAGGCCGTGGTCAACCCCGCCGCCGCGCCCAGCCCAAACCACGGGAGCAACGGCGCCACATCCCGGCGCCACGTCAACCGCCCGCGCTGCCACCAGAACACCACCAGCAGCGCCGCCGGCAGCGAGGCCGTCACCGTCTTGCTCAGCAACGCCAGCACGAACAACCCCAGCGCCAGTGCGTACCAGCGTTTGCGCCGGGATTGGTCAAACCGCAGGTACACCAGCGCCGCCGTCATGTAGAAGAGGCCGGACAGGGTATTCTTCAATTCCGAGACCCACGCCACGGATTCCACCATTACCGGGTGCAGGGCGAAGACGGCCGCGGCCAGGACGGCTCCAGGAATGGCCAGCCTCCTTAGCAGACACCAGACCAACAGCGCATTGGCGGCGTGCAGCGCCACGTTGACGAGGTGGTAGCCCAGCGGATTGAGACCGAAGAGGTGGTACTGCACCCAGAACGCCGAGTGCACGAGCGGATAGTATTGTTGGGTCGCCTTGAGGTCCGTCCAGATACGCCACAGCCCGTCAACGGAGCGCAGCTCGGGTCGGGTCACGTGGGCATCATCATCCCAGATGAACCCGGCCTGCCAGACCGGCTGATAGGCGGCGAAAACCGCCGCGACGAGCAGCACCGCCCAGAGCCACCGCCGCCAAGCGACTGGCGGGCGAACAACGCCTTGGCGCCAGAACAAGTTGGTGACTCTCATGCTTTGTGCAGCATACTCACGCCGTTGCGGCGGGGGAAATGAAAACGAGCGCGTCTGTAGAAGCGGCGACATCGAACATCCAACATCCAACACTCAACGCCCAACACCCAACACCCAAGTCCGGATTTGTCCACACTTGGGTGTTGGTTCTCTTTGTTGACGCCTGAAACCTGACACCTCATTCCGCCCCCCCCCGCCACGGCTGCCCGGCGCGATAGCGCTCGCGCCGGGCGGCGATCTGCGCGGCCAGCTCGCCCTGGCCGGCGGCCTGCGCCAGCGCCACGGCTTCGTCGGCGGCCGCCACGGCCTCGGCCCAGCGGCCGGCCTCGGCATAGGCAGCAGCGAGCGTGTCGAGGTACTCCGGCACGCGGCGCTCCGTCAGATCCACCGCGCGTTCGGCGTGCCGGACGGCCTCGGCCCCGTCGCGGAGCGCCGGGTCGTCCGCGGTCGCCTGGATCCACACGACGTTGTTGAGGGTGGGCACCGAGTCGGGCTGCAGCCGCAATACCGCCCGGCAATCCGCGAGGGCCTCGGCCGGTTGACCCAGTTGCATCCGTGCGTTGCTCCGGTTGACGTAGGCATCGGCGAAGTTCGGGTCGGCTTGCACGGCGGCGGTGAATTGCTCAAGCGCCTCGGCCATCCGTCCGATTTTGCCCAGCGCCAAGCCGAGCGCGTTGTGCGCTTCCGCATAGTCAGGCTTCAGGCGCAACGCTTCGGTGAAGCGGGCGATGGCTTCGGTGACCCGGCCTTGAGCGGCCAACCGCAACGTGGCGGTGTAGCGCTCGATTGCCTCGGTCAGCCTACCTTGTTGGGCCATCAGGTGCGGGACCGGGGGCTCTGGGGGCTCTGGGATGCTGGCGAAGCAAACGCTGGTTTCCGGACAAAATGGCACTAATGGTCTTCTGGAGTTCCAAGGCGGCTTCGATGCCACCCATGGCGTTTACAAAGACGGGGGATGGGGTTGAGAGGGGGGGTGTCTCCGGATCTTCTGGGGGCTTGAGGGCGGGCCGCCCAATTGCCAACGCGATCGAATCGGCGGCTTCGGCAATCGCTTCGTAATCACGCGGTTCATCTGTCAGATCTATTGCGGCCGCCAGCATCTGTCGCAGAATGTCACGGTCCCCAGGGCTGCACTGCGCCCACATTGCCGCGGCATCCGCATGTTCTTCGGCGCTGAGAGCGGCATCCCTCATCCGCTCGAGGCATCGGTGCATGGCTGGCTCATTGACGGGCTTGAGCATGTGATAGGTCTCAGCACACCAGGCAAAGTCCTTACTGGATACGGCCGCGGCTTCGGACCCGAGCAGACAACGCGCCACGCCTTCTCTTGCCGTTTCCTTGAGTAAGTTTTCCCAGTCATCCCACTGCTCCGCACATGCGGTGAACTCGTCAACGTTGCTGGCGGCGTCTTCAGCTCGACGCATGAACCAGATAACGGCGTTTAGGTGGGGGTCAAGGGATTCCGCCGTGGCGTAATACGCCTTGGCGCCTGCCGCTTTCCAGTCATACCCATCGAAGCACGGCATGGGTTCGGAACAGGCAAAGTACGGGTCGGTCATGAGTTCGATGGCCATGCGAATTCGGTCGCCGAGGGTTGATGATTCCTGCGCCACGCGAGTGAGTAGGTTGCTCGCTTCCTGCCGGTTCTCGGGCGCTGGGGAGCCATCTGTGTGGGTTTGCATTGCCTTGGCCTGCTCAATCGCTTCCTTCGCCGCCTGGGATATCTCATAGCCTTCCGCCATCGTGGCACCCTCCTTGGTATTGTCGTTATCTGGCGTGCAACGGCTCTACTGCAGTTTTCCGCTTCGGCGGCGGATCTCGTCCTCGACCTTCGTTCTGGCGACCCCAAGCTTGACGGTTGATTCCGCAAGTCGTGTTATGACGCCGACTCGTCGTGTGTCCGCCCTTGTGCTCTGGGATGTGCCACCGGACTCCACGGTGATGGCATCCGCTCTGGCAGAGGCCATTTGAGCGGGCAGGTAGGCTTTGAGGAGTTCCATATTAACGGCTTGCATGAGGTCAATGGTGCCAGCCAGTGCCTCAAGGGGGGCCGTGCGCCCCTGCTCCGTCAGTTTATCCATGGCCAGGCTTATCGCACCCTCCAGTAGACTGTCCGGCAGCGTGGCGAGGGAGGGAATGTCGAAAGAGAGGACTTCCTGCGTCATGGGCTGGTCTCGATATCGCGTTGTGTCCGGTTGAAGAAACTATCATCGATAGCTCGATCCAGAGGCCCGGGGGTCTGATGGGAGCGAAGCATGTCAATTTGTTGTTGAACGTCCTTGACCCATCGAGTCTCGTCTTTAGGTCTCCAAGCCCTCGGCTTTGGTTTTGGACTTCCTTTCGGAGTGGCAGGTTTTTGACTCGGCGTGCCGGCGAGAACATCGGGCAGCAATCGGTCAAGCCGGAATAGGAGATCAACTTCCTTTTCTGGTATTCCATAGCGGGTGAGTGGTTTTCCCGTGGGCATGTCCCCTCCTTTGCATGTTGCTATCCGCTGGTGGCGGAATCTTGAGAGTCAGCGACCAGGCCCGTGAGCATTCCTACGCCTGTGCGGGTAGGCTATCAATGATGATCCCGTTCGCCGTCTGTCCGGCTGTGTGGCGCGGTAGCGATGGCGTCTCCGATGCTGGTAGAGCCGGGGCTGGTTTCGTCGTTGCGGGCCTTATCTCGAAGTACTTCGATGCGTCTTCCGGCGTCACTAGCGCCCTGTAATGTTCGAATAGCATGGACGTGTCGCGATGGTGGCCAAGCTGCATGGATGTCTTGGCGGCGTCGCCGTGCATGGCCAGGTGGTGAGAGGCGAAGCTATGCCGCATCGCATTGTGCGGCCAGGGCGCCTTGTGGTGTTCGCGGATGGCATCCAGCCGACTCCGCCACTTCTCGCCGGTGGGTGCCACCATGCCGGCGGTCTGCCGGTGGGGTGCCAGCCATTGCAGCAGGTTGTCGGGAATGTCGACATGGCGCGCGCGCCGCTTCTTGGCGGTGGCGGGTGTAACCGTGATGCGGCGCGCGTCCAGGTCCACGGCGGACCAATCCAGCCCGCGCAACTCCGCCGTGCGCAGCCCGGTAAAGAAGCCGATGGCCAGCGCCGGCACCATGGACGGCTCGTGCTCTTCGGCGGCCTGCATGATGGCTTCCACCGTCCGCCATGGCAGGCACTCGGGTAGGGGTTCGTCGCGCTTGACGCCACGCCGCAGCCGTTGCGCCGCGAAGGGGTTGTCCGCCACGTAGGCGCCACGATCAATGCAGAAGTTGAACATGCCGTGCGCGATTACGCGGAAGTGATTCCGGCTCTTGACCGAGAGGGTGCGCAGCCAGGCGTCGGCATCGTCCCGCGTGATTTCCGCGACGGGGCGGGCGCCGTACCGGGCCACCAGCTTCCGCAGGCGCCGCTTGATGCTCTCGATACTGGACGGCCGCAGGTTGTGGTCAACTGCATCCTGCTCAAAGGCGGCGGCGCCCTCCGCCACGGTCATCCGCGCGCCGATTTCCGGGGCGTGCTTGACCATGAAGAGCGCGGCCTCGCGCAGGGTGCGGCCCTTGGCGTGCAGCATCCCCCAGCATTCCGCGAAGACGGTGGCGACGTGCAATAGGGGGGCGTGCTCCGGTAGCCCCTCCACGCCCCGCAGGGCCTCCAGGGCCTTCACGGCGTCGATACGCTGGGCATCGGGCAGGTTCCAGGCGGCGGCGCCTTGATTGGCCAGGGCGAGGCGTTGCGAGCGCAGCCAGTTTTCGGCATCGTCCTTGACCTCAAAGGACCGCATCATGCGCTTGCCGTTGACCGCGCCAAAATCGGCCTGCCATGCCTCCCGGCGGCGGCCGGTGCCATCGGTCCACCGGCGGACGCGGATCACGCCGCGCGCGGGTTTGCGTTCGCGCCGGGGTTTCGCTATCGTGTCGCCCATGATTTGGCCCTCGTCCATGTTGCGCGCCTGTTACGTGTCCGCTCTCACTATCCACGGAGAGCGTAACATGGGCGTAACATGCTCGCAAGGGCTATTTTTGGCCTTTCGTAAAGTACGCGAAAAGCACTGTACACATTGGTCAAAACCCCAGTAGCTCAGCTGGATAGAGCACGGGATTTCTAATCCCGCGGTCGCAGGTTCGAGCCCTGCCTGGGGTGCCAGTCACCAGAGCGGCGCGGGGACTTGCCGCACGGTGACTGGCAGGCCGGCACCAGAGCGGCGCGGGGACTTGCCGCACGGTGACTGGCAGGCCGGCACCAGAGCGGCGCGGGGACATGCGGCACGGTGACTGGGTGCGGATGGGCTCTTTATTGGGGAGAACGGACATGGGGGGCGTGGTGGAGCCGCCGGCGGGGTTGTATACGGTGGGGGCGATGGCGTCGCTGCTGCCGCGGTTGGCGGACGTGCGGGCGGCGGAGTATGCATTCTATGCGCATGACGGGTACCTGGCGGTGGCGCAGGCGTTGCAGCAGGCGGAGCTGGAGTCGGCGCTGGCGGGCTTGAGCGCGCTGATTGAGAATCCGGACGCCGATGGTTACCAGGTTCAATTTGAAGGTGGGCGCGAGGCGGCCAAGGGGTTGACTGGGGACGCGCGGCTGGATGCGGTGCGCAAGCTGATGATGTTCGTGGATCACGATGAGCGCCTGCGGGCGATCGCGGAGCACCGGGGTTTGCTGGCGATCGTGGAGCGCATGCTGGGTGGGCCGGCGCAGTTGATACAGGATATGGCGCTGATCAAGCCGCCGCATGGCGGGCGTGAGAAACCGTGGCATCAGGACAAGGCCTACTTTGACTATCCGGTGGGGACGCCGGTGGTGGGGATCTGGATTGCGCTGGATGCGGCGACGGTGGAGAACGGGTGCATGCATGTGTTCCCGGGCTCACAGCGTGCGGGGCCGGCGCCGCATTTCATGGTGCGGGACTGGCAGCTTTGCGATGCGAATGTGGAAGGGCTGCCGTGCACGGCGGTGGCACTGCCGCCAGGAGGCGCGTTGTTCTTTGATGGCCTTCTGCACCATGGCACGCCACCCAATGGGTCCGGCAGCCGCCGGCGCGCGCTGCAATTTCACTACGCCGCGGTTGGTGCGGAGCGCATTGGTTCCGAGGAGCGTTTGAAGTTGTTTGGGGCGGATGGGCGCGACGCGGCATGTTAGCCCAACTGTTGTAGGAGCGCTCGAGCCAGCCCGCGCGCGGAGCGCACGGGCCACCTGGGGAGATATGGTATGCAGACGGGGCGAGAGGCGATCGATGCGTTGTTGCGGAAGCGGCGCGCAGACCATGTGCCGCTGCATGATTATCCATGGTCGGACACGCTGCGGAAGTGGACGACGCAGGGGATGCCGGTGGATGCCGAGGGCAAGCCCTGCGATCCGGTGGATCACTTCGGGTTCGACATCGCGGAGTGCGGGGGGTGGTTCGACTGGCATGCGCGGCCGGATGTGAAGGAGATTGTTGAAGAGACGGCGGAGTGGAAAGTGGTCCGCAACGGGAGTGGGGCGCTGCTGAAGTGGTGGAAGGAGAAATCGGGGACGCCGGAGCATGTGGCGTTCGACATGGCGAGCCGGGAGGTGTGGGACCGTGACTACCGCCCGCTGGTGATGGCGGTGGATCCGCGCGAGCGCGTGGGCGACCTGGGAAAGGTTCGCGAGAAACTGGCGCGTCGCCGGGCGCAGGGGAAGTGGACACAGTTCGGGCACCAGTTCATCTGGGAAGACATGCGGGCGAGCCTGGGCGATTACGTGATGTACACGTCGCTGATCGAGGACCCGGACTGGATCCATGATTTCAATCGGGTCTACACAGATTTGTACAAGGCATGCTTCAAGATCCTGATTGAAGAAGGCGGGAAACCCGATGGGATCTGGCTGTATGAAGATCTGGGGTACAAGCAGCAGCTCTTCTGCAGTCCGGGCACGCTCGAGACGCTGATCTTTCCCTACTACCGGGAGATGGTGGAGTTCTTTCACGGATACGATCTGCCGGTGATCCTGCACTCGTGCGGTTACCAGGCGCCGGCGTTGCCGCTGGTGGTGCAAGCCGGGTTCGACGGGCTGAATCCGATGGAAGTGAAGGCCGGCAACAACATCTTCCAGTACGCGGAGCAGTACGGGGATCGGCTGGCGTTCGTGGGCGGGCTGGATGCCTGCATCATGGAGACGGGCGACCGGGCGGCCATTCGAAAGGCCGTGACGACGCTGATTGACGGCATGAAAGCGCGCGGGGCGCGATTCGTCTACGGGTCGGATCATTCGGTGTCGACGAATGTGAACTACGCGGACTTTTTGTACTCGCTGGAGGTTTACCGGGAGTGCCGGGAGGCGTAGGGGGCGGACCGTGTGGCGGGGAGCGCGGCCCGGGCGGAGCCGGGCCCTCCAGGGGAGACGTTCGCACGCTCGGCGCAGCCTCGCGCTCCAGAGGATCAGGAGTTGGGCTGCCAGACGCGCAAACCCTGGCGGGAGAGATAAAGAGGGATTGGGCGGTAGCCGCGCTCGGCGAGGGCGCGCAGCATCTGGCGCTTGCGGGCGGTATCGCCATCGGTGAGGAGGGTGATGGATCCGCCATCGCCGCCGGCGCCATTCACCTTGCAACCGAGGGCGTGGAAATCCTGTGCGATGGCGATGATGTCCTCGAAGGCTTTGCAGATGAGGGCCGGGTGGAGCTGGCGCTGGACATCGGTGTTCTGGTTCATGCAGCGGCCGAGGGCGGCGAAGTCGCCGGCGTAGAGGGCTTCCTTGCCGGCGGCGGCGAGCTCGCGCAGGCGGATCATGCGGGAGTCGCCGCTGGCGTCGCTGCCCAGGTCGGCGATGACCTTTTTGTGGACCTCGGAAGAGCTATGGGGCGAGCCGATGTAGACGAGGGCGAGGCGATGCTCCAGCTCCCACCATGTGGAGTTGGGCACCTGGAGCGAGGAGACGGTGGCGTGGGGGAAGGCGGGCATCGTCATATAGCTGATGCCGCCGTAGGCGCTGGCGAGCTGGTCCTGGATGCCGCACTGCATGCCGAGCTTTTCGGTTTCGATGGAGTGAGCGAGTCTTGCGATTTCGTGTGGGGTCAGATGGCGTTCGGAGAGGGCGGCGAGTGCGCCTACGAGGGCGACGGAGACGGCGGCTGAGGTGCCCATGGAGGCCCCCGGCGGTGCTTCGGAGAAGATGTTGATGCGGTAGCCGCAGTCGGTGGGGACCTTCATCAAGTCGATGGCGGCTTCGATGAGGGGATGCTTGTGGTAGGCAATGTGTTCGGGATCGATCTGGTAGGACTCATCGAAATTTTCGACGGCGATTTCGACGCGCGGGCCGGTTTTGCGGCGGGGAACGGGGCGGATCTGGACTTCGACGTAGGGATAGACGGCGATGTTGAAGACGGCGCCATGGCCGGCGAACCAGGTGTCGGTCCAGCCGCCGAGGTCGCATACGCGGGTGGGGGCGATGGCGTTGATGAGGCGATTGTTCATGGTTTGGGGGCCGGGGCGGGAGGCGGTGTGCTCTGGCGCTCGACTTCCTCGAAGGTGGGCCCGTGGCTGCGGAAATGGACCATCTGTTTGCTGCCGTCGGCGTAGTTGAACATGGTGATGAGGTCGGTGTAGCCGGGGCCGCTGCTGCTCATGAGGGCGGAGATGGTGTAGTCGCCGGACTGGTGGATGCCGCCGGCGCGGACATATTCTTCGCGCAGGTCGCGGGTGGCGGCGCGGCGCAGGTAGACGGTGACGATGCTGCGGCCCTGGGCATCCTTTTCGGCGACGGCGAGGTCGGGGAGGGAGTCGAGGTTGAAGTCGGCGCGGACCTGGCGGGTGGCGGGGGCGGATGGGAGGTCGGCGGCCTGGACGAGTTCGTTGGTGGCGCCGATGTCGAAGGAGGTGGGGCTGGGCGGCAGGGGTTCGGGCGGGGCGACGCGGGAGCAGCCCGCGACGGCGAGAACCAGCAGGACCGCGTGTGTGAGGGTCATTCTCATGGTCAGGCCTCCTCGTGCCCAGCGTGTATCGATGTTGTTTGTAGCGCAGGGCGGCGCGCTTGGCAACACGGCAGCGTGCGGGACGCATTGGTTGGGAGTTGGCGATGCGGCCCTGTGGGCGCGGCTCAGCCGGAGGCTTCGCCCTACCTCGAGTCCGCACGCGATGCTTGATGAGGCGTGGGTAGGGCGAAGCCTCTGGCTGAGCCGTGTCGGAGAGGGCGATCGTGCGCATCGGTGGCGCGGGCCAGAACCGTTAGCCGCACATTTGGGATGGCAGCGGGGTGTTGATCGGGTACGGGGGGGTGGTATAGCATGGATGGCTGTGAAGGTGGCGGGGGGGATGGATGACGGTGAACGCATGAGGGCATGATGCGCATTAATCCGGATGTGACGGCGGTGGACTTGTTGCCTGGGATCGACGTGCTCTGGGAGGCGTCGGGGGCGAAGATTCGTTCGTTGACGCGGGAGTACGATCGCTCGCGTGGGTCGCCTGTGTTTACGGAGGCGGGGCGCTACACGAGCCGGGGGTGGACGGAGTGGACGCAGGGGTTTGAATACGGTTCGCGGCTGCTGCAGTTCGACGCGACGGGCGAGCGCGAGTTCTTCGACAGTGCGGTGGCGGACATTGTGGGGCAGATGGCGCCGCACGTGACGCACATGGGGGTGCACGATCACGGGTTCAACAACGTCAGCACGTATGGGAACTTGCTGCGGCTGGTGCGCGAAGGCCGTGCGCCGGACGCGCCGTGGTGTCGCGAATTTTGCGAGCTGGCGCTGAAGTGTTCGGGGGCGGTGCAGGCGGCGCGCTGGACGCCGACGCGGGGCGGCGGTGGGTATTTGTACTCGTTCAATGGTCCGCATTCGCTTTTTGCCGACACGATCCGTTCGCTGCGCGCGCTGGCGGTGGCGCATCAGTTGGGGCACCGGTTGATGGGGGAGAACGACAAGGCGATTTCACTGTTGGACCGGTTGGTGCAGCACGCGAAGAGCACGGCGGATTTTGCGGTGTACTACGGCGAGGGGCGCGATTCGTACGATGTGCGCGGGCGGGTGGCGCACGAGAGTGTGTTCAATACCAACGACGGTGCGTACCGCTGCCCGAACTCGCAGCAGGGCTACTCGCCGTTCAGCACATGGACGCGCGGGCTGGCCTGGATCATGTGCGGGTATGCCGAGGAGTTGGCGTTCATCGCATCGCTGGATGCGGGCGCGCTCGATGCGCATGGGGGCCGCGACGCGGTGCTGGGCTGGATGCTGCGTGCGGCGAAGGCCAGCTGCGATTTCTATCTGGAGAACACGGCGCTGGATGGGGTGCCGTACTGGGATACCGGTGCGCCGGAGTTGCACCGGTTGGGGGACTGGCGCGCGCGTCCGGCGGAGCCGTTCAACGCGCACGAGCCGGTGGACAGTTCGGCCGCGGCGATCGCGGCGCAGGGCTTGTTGCGGCTGGGGCGCTACCTGGGCGACAATGGCGATGCAAAGGCCGGCGCGCACTATTGGCAGGCGGGCCTGACGGTGGTGCAGACGCTGTTGGGGAAGACCTATCTCAATCGCGATGCGGGGCACCAGGGGTTGATCGTGCATTCGGTTTATCATCGACCCAATGGCTGGGACCATGTGCCGTCGGGGCAGCGCGTGCCGTGCGGCGAGTCGTCGATGTGGGGGGACTACCACATGCGCGAGGTGGCGCTGTACGTGCAGCGCGTGGCCAAGGGCGAAACGGAATTGCGGTTTTTCTTGTAGGAGTGGGTGGTCGGCATGGCATGCGGAGGAATGACGATGATTGTGGCGGACTTGGGGCAGATTGCGGGGCGGACGTATCCGGCGCGGCGGTGCACGCAGAACCTGGTGGGGGGCATGTCGCCGATCCAGGCGACGAACTTCAGCATGGGGTTTGTGACGCTGGAAGCGCGCGGCGGGCAGGTGCCCTGGCATAATCAGGAGCAGGAAGAAGTCTATTTTGTGATCGAGGGGCATGGGGAGATGTGCCTGGGCAGCGAGCGGCTGGAGGTTCGCAGCGGGCAGGCGGTTTACATTCCCTCGGGCGTGTTTCACCAGATGACGAATCTTGGGGATACGCCTTTGAAGATGTTGTATTGCTACGGGCCGGCGGGCGACGTGGCGCACTGGCGCCAGGAGTTGACGGGTACGCTGCCGAAGGCGGGAGTGGAGGCGCCGGCGCTGCCTGCGGGGGCGCGGCCGCAGTGCACGGAGAAGCCGGCGTAGGGAGTGTGTGGGGGGGAGTTATCGGTTGTCGGTTATCGGTTATCGGTGTTCGGTCGCGGCCGACACGGAGGTCGGCCCTCCAGGGGAATTTGAGCGTTGAAGATTTTGGCGTTGAGTGTTGGGGAAGCATTCAGGAGTGGGGGGGTGGAATGAGCGTTGTGCATCGCGTGGGAATCATCATGAACGGCGTCACGGGGCGCATGGGTACGAACCAGCACTTGATGCGGTCGATCGTGCCGATCATCAAGCAGGGGGGCGTGAAGCTCAGTGGGGGCGACACGATCATGCCGGACCCGGTGCTGGTGGGGCGCAACGCGGAGAAGTTGGAGAAGCTGGCGAAGGATGCGGGCGGGCTGAAGTGGTCGACGGATCTGGAGTCGTTGCTGGCGGATCCGGCGTATGGGGTGTATTTCGATTCGCAGACGACGGACCGGCGCGTGGATGGTGTGGTGAGAGCGATTCGGGCGGGCAAAGCGATTTACTGTGAGAAGCCGCCGGCGACGACGACCGAGGATGCGCTGAAGCTGTACCGGTTGGCGGTGGAAGCGGGCGTGAAGAATGGCGTGGTGCAGGACAAGCTGTGGCTGCCCGGCATGTTGAAGCTGAAGGCGCTGAAGGACGCGGGGTTCTTCGGGCGGATATTGTCCGTGCGCGGGGAGTTCGGCTACTGGGTGTTTGAAGGAGATCGTCAGCCGCCGCAGCGTCCGTCGTGGAACTACCGGAAGGAAGATGGTGGCGGGATCATCATCGACATGTTGTGCCACTGGCGCTACGTGCTGGACAATTTGTTTGGGGCGGTGCAGTCGGTGTCGTGCCTGGGGGCGACGCACGTGCCGACGCGCTGGGACGAGAAGGGCAAGGCGTACGCGTGCACGGCGGACGATTCGGCCTATGCCTCGTTCCAGTTGGAAGGCGGGATCGTGGCGCACTTCAATTCCTCGTGGACGGTGCGCGTGCGGCGTGACGATTTGTTGACGCTGCAGGTGGACGGGACGGAGGGGAGTGCGGTGGCGGGGCTGCGCAAGTGCTGGACGCAGTCGTACACGGAGACGCCGCGGCCGGTGTGGAACCCGGACATCGACAGCCCGCTCAATTTCTACGAGGGGTGGAAGACGGTTCCGGATGCGGACTACGACAACGCGTTCAAGGTGCAGTGGGAGATGTACCTGCGCCATGTCGTCAAGAACGAGCCGTTCCGCTGGAGTCTGCTGGAAGGCGCCAAGGGCGTGCAGCTGGCCGATCTTGGTATTGAGTCCTGGCAGAAGCGAGCGTGGGTGGATGTGCCCGCGTTGAAGGTGTGAGTGCTCCCGAACTGCTGCTGTGTTCGTTGGCTTCCTTTCGGGGCATCCTGACGCCGCTGTTGGGTGCGCTTGCGCCGCGCACGATCTGCGAGATCGGCATTGGCCGTGGGCACCTCACGGCGTATCTACTGGAGCAGGGCGCGGCACTGGGCGCGGTGTACACGGGTATCGATCCCAGCGTCAGCGACGCGTTCTGCGCGGCGCATAGGGGGCCGGCCGCGCGGATCATCCGGCAGGATTCGCTGACGGCGCTGGCGACGTTGGGGCCGCAGGATGTGGTGATCGTCGACGGCGATCACAACTACTACACGGTGCTGCACGAGATCCGCGCGATTTGCCGACATGCGGGGCATCATCCGGTGATGGTGTTTCATGACATCGCGTGGCCGTGGGCGCGGCGCGACCAGTACTGCTCGCCGGACTCGATTCCGGCGGAATTCCGGCATCCG
This sequence comes from uncultured Victivallales bacterium, assembly GCA_964635825.1. GTDB lineage: Bacteria > Verrucomicrobiota > Kiritimatiellia > UBA8416 > JAIOPI01 > CAZWQJ01. Next base: position 15,358 of record CAZWQJ010000056.1, read on the forward strand.
TTTTCGGTCGACAAAGGGCCCGCTCCGCGGCAGGCGGCGTTGGCGGATTGGGGCATCGCGGGTGGGACGAGCCCGTATGGCTTCAGTGCGGCGGAAGTCGAGGGCGGCTCGCGCAACGGGGTGCTGACGGCGATCGAGGATGCGCGCCGGGACCCGGCGCTGGCGTCGTGGCAGTGGATCGCGATCCCGGCGATTTTTGGGATGGGGATTTTGGTGGACCCTGGGGTGCTGTCGGAGGCGGGGCGTGGATTTGTGGCGCGTCTGGCGGATTCGGCGGCGTTGATGGGGCCGTTGCTGGAGACGCTGGAGGTGAACCGCAACGATCTGTACGTGGAACTGATCCGGGGGCAGCAGGCATATGAAGCGCTGCGAAAACATGCGGAGGATCTGCAGGGGGCGTACGATGCGTTGGCGGGGGCGTATCGGACCAGCGATGGCCTGTACCGGGAGTTGGACGGGCAGTTCAAGATGCTGAATGGGCAGTTCGGGGAGTTGCTGGCGGCGTACCGTGCGAAGGAGGCGGAGGCGGCGCAGGGGCGGGTGAAGAGGGGTGCGTGATCGTGCGCGTGCCCGCCCGCGGAGCGGCCGGGCCACTAGCCCGGCAAGCGGATCGTCGAGTCTGTGAGTGTGAATGCCCGCCCGCGGAGCGGCCGGGCCACCGTGGGGCGGTCATGCGTTGTGGCCCATTTCGATACACGGCCGACACGGAGGTCGGCCCTCCAAGTTGAAAGCAGGCCTCTCGGTTTCGCTTGTTCGCGGGGGGGGAATGCACCATCTTGGGGGGATGACGGCTACACAGGAACTGGCGCGCGGTTGCGCCACCGGTGAGCCGGAGGGAGGATAGGGTATGCAGCGCAGGACGCGATGGATGATGTCTGTGGTGGCGATTGCGTTGACGGCGGTGGTGGCGCGTGCGACGGAGGGTGGCGGTGGGGCGTATCCGAACGGCGCCGAGGGATTCATGACGGGGGCGCTGCCACCGCCGGGGCGTTACCTGATCGACTACAACCTGTACTACACGGCGGACACGCTGATGGACGCGTCCGGCAATGAGATTGCCATGGTGCCGGATGCCAATGGGAACTTGGTGGAGAATCAATTCGATTTGCAGGTGTGCGGGACGATTCCGCGCCTGGTGAATGTGACCAAGACGAAGTTTCTGGGCGGGCAATGGGCGCAGCACGTGTTTGTGCCGCTGCTGTACGTGGATGTGACGGCGCCGGATGGCACGCAGGACGACAACTTCGGGATGGGCGACATCATTGTGGATCCGGTAATTCTGGGTTGGAAGCGCGGTCACATGTTCATGACGGTGGGCTGCGATGTGTTTGTGCCGGTGGGCGACTATGAGGTGGACCAGCTGGCCAACATCGGCCGCAACTATTGGACCTTCGAGCCGGTGGTGGCGTGCACGTACCTGGAGAAGGGGTTCGAGGTTTCGGCGAAGGCCATGTACGACATCAACATGGAGAACGACGACACCAAGGTGAAGTCGGGCGATGAGTTCCACGTGGACGGCGCCATCGGGGTGGCGCTGAAGAAGGCGTGGAAGGTCGGAGTCAGCGGCTATTATTACCAGCAGATGTCGAAGGACGAAGAGGACGGGGTTGAGGTCGAAGACAAAGAGGGGCTGACGATGGCGGCGGGTCCGGCGGTGAGTTACCAGATGGGCAAGATGAGTGTCGTCGGTAAGTACCAGGCGGAGTTCGATACGGAGAACCGGGCCGAGGGCGAGAAGATCTGGGTTAATCTGATCATGCCGCTGTAGGGCGGATGGCGGGACATACGACGCTCGGCGCAGCCTCGCGCTCCAGGATCGACCGTGGAGCGCGAGGCTGCGCCGAGCGTCGTTTTCGTTTACCCGTCGGTGGGTTCGACGACGAAGAGGAGGTCGTTGGTGTTGACGACCTGGCCGGTGGTGGGGAGGACGCGGACGACGCGGAAGCGTTTGTCGGGTGGGTAGAGGACGCGATCGGGGCGGTTGAAGCCATTGAGGGTGAGGTTGGTGAAGAGCTTCATGGCTTCGAGCATGCAGATCTTGGTGTCGGTGGTGATGACATCGCCGACGCGGACCATGGGCGGCTCGCTGGGGGCGGGGGTGAGGTAAAAGACGCCGATTGCGGGGGAGACGACCTTGAGTTCGCGGGTGCCGGCAATCTGGATGGCTTCCATACTGAGATCGGCGCCGGAGGTGCCGGCGCTGGCGGCGGACTCTTCGACCAGGGCCTTGGCGTCGACGCGTCCGAGCAGGCCCGGCAGGTAGGTGGTGTCGTAGATGCCCTCGCAGAAGGTGGCGTCACGCAGGATGGTGCGCAGCAGGGGGATGTTGGTGGCAACGCCGCGGACGCGCACGCCGTCGAGGACCTTCAGCATGCGTGCGATGGCGTCGGCGCGGTCGCTCCCGTGCACGATAATTTGTGCGACCATATTGTCGTAGTAGGGGGTGATGCGCTTGCCGGAGGCGATGCTGGTGAGGACGCGGACATCGGGTGATGTGGGCAGGACGCATTCGGTGACTTCGCCGGGGGCGGGTTTGAGGACAAGGCGGCCCTGTTCATCGATGACCATGGATTCGGCGTTGATGCGCACTTCGATGGCGTGGCCGACGTTGGTGGGCGCGATCTCCGCGATGTTGCCGCCGGCGGCGATGTCGAACTGAGCCTTGACGATATCGACGCCGCTAACGGCTTCTGTGACGGGGTGTTCGACCTGCAGGCGCGTATTCATTTCCATGAAATAGACGCTCTGGCGCTGGATGTCGTAGATGAACTCGACGGTGCCGGCGCCGGTGTAGCCGATCTTGTCGGCGATGGCCCCGGCGGCGCGGAAGACTTCCTGCTCGAGGTGGGCGGGGAGCATGGTGGAGCCAGACTCTTCGACGACCTTCTGGTTGTTGCGCTGGACGGTGCAGTCGCGCAGGCCGAGGACGCGGGTGTTGCCGTGCAAGTCGCGCAGGACCTGAACTTCGACGTGGCGCATGGAGGTGACGCAGCGCTCGAGGTAGACATCGCTATTGCCGAAGGCGCTCTTGGCCTCGGCGCGGATCTGGCGGAAGGCATCGGGGAGCTGTTCAGCATCGTGCACGACGCGGATGCCCTTGCCTCCGCCGCCGTGGACGGCCTTGATCATGACGGGGTAGCCGATCTGGCCGGCGAGCCGCTTGGCGGCGGGGGCGGTGGTGACGATGCCGCCGCTACCGGGGACGACGGGGACGCCGAGCTGCTTGGCGGTGTTGATGGCATTCGACTTGTTGCCCATCAGTTCCATGCTGTGGACGGTGGGGCCGATGAAATTGATGCCGTGGGAGAGGCAGAGGGCGGCGAACGCGGCGTTCTCCGATAGGAAGCCGATGCCGGGGTGGATGGCGTCGACCTTTTCCTGTTCGGCGACGCGGATGACGCTGGGGGCATTGAGGTAGCTTTCCTCGGGCGTATTGCCGCCGATGCAGACGAGGGTATCGCGGTCACCCAGCATTTCGGCGACGGCGGAGTCGGCATCCGCATCGGACTGGACGAGGACGACAGCGATGCCGAGTTCCTGAGCCTTGCTGACGAGTTTGGCGGCGGAGCAGCCGCGTGCATGGATGAGGACTTTGCGGATGGGGCGCACGACGGGGGTGGCGGCGGCGGGGAGCGGCGGCTGTTCGGCGGCGGCGGCTTCGTCTTCGGCATCGCTGTTGAACTGGCCGGCGAGGATGCGTTCGACGACTTCGGCGACGGATTCGCGCGGGAGTGGGATGCGCGCATCGATGCGGGCGAGTTCCTCGTCGAGTGGGGCCCAGAAGTCGTGTTTGACGAGGCCGCGCATGGCGCCTTCGACGCTGGAGAGGTAGTTCGAGAGGGTGGCGGTGGTGGGGAGGTATGAGGGGACGACGATCTGGCCGGCGAAGGGCATGTTGGTGCCGGAGAAATAGTAGGTCTGGACGAGCGGGTGGGTGACAAAGCTGGCCTGGGCGCCGCCGGTGCAATCGCCGAAGCCGAAGCAGATGACGGGCAGGTTCTGATCGCGCACGAAGCGGGTGATGCGGTCGTTGACGATGGGCATGGAGAAGAGGGCGCCGGCGCCTTCCTTGGTTTGCATGCCGCCGGAGGAGATGAAGCAGACGACGGGGAGATTGCGCTCCATGCATTCGCGCAGGAGGGCGCAGAATTTTTCGCCGCTGGCCATATCGAACGCGCCTGCCTGGAATTCGAGGTTGGAGACGGCGACGCCCATGAGGGGGCGGCCGGGGACGTCGTTGAAGCGAGCGATGCCGGTGAGCAGACCGCAGGGTGGCACATTGCGGGAGAGGGCTTCTTCGATGGAGAGGCGGAAGCCGGGGAAGCCGACGGGGTCGGCGGTCATCAGGTTTGTATTCAGTTCGTAGAAATTGCCGAAGTAGCGATCGATGATGGCGCGAGCGGAGACGGGGTGCTGGCGCTTCATGCGTCCGAGCAGATCCTGGATGAGCAGGTCGCGGTAGGCGATGGCGAGGCGGTTCCAAAAATCCTTGATGCCGATATTTTTGGGTTGGAGGCGGCCATCGAAGGGTTTGCCGGCGAGAGCGGCGTAGTGGCGGGGGAGGAGTTCCTCGAAGAAGAAGGTGACGATGGCGAAGAGGGTTTCGGAGAGGCGGGGGTAGACCTGCTTCTTCCAGGCCTCGATGGCCTTGAGGGATTCGCGGTGACGGCCGTAGGCGAGGAAGCGGCGGATCCAGAGTTCGAATTGCTGGCGGAGGCGGGGCTCGTGGGTTTCTTCGGGACCGCTGGCGGCGGAGAGGCCTTCGCGGCCGAGTTCGCGCGCGGTTTCGCGGAGGGCGACATCGAGCAACTGGCGGACGGAGGCCTCGGAGATGGTGTTGCTTTCCTTGGCCTCGCGGGCGACGGCGCGGAGGTTTTCGATGATGTTGTCGTAGGTGGCGTCGAAGATGAGCAGATCCTCGCACTCCTCGATGAAGGCCTGGCGGATGTTGGGCTGGCGGATGACGTCCAGCACGGTCATCTCGCGATCGTCCTTTTCCGGGGTGGGTTCGGGGTGTTCGATGAGGAAGGCGATGAGGGCGCGGAAGTTGCCTGGGGCGGCCTTTTTCCAGAGGTTGAGGAGGTAGAGGGCGTACTGGAGGCAGAGGCGGGCGCTGGCGGCGGCGAAGTGGTCCTGGGGTGAGCCGAAGACGAGGCGGCGGAAGCGGCTGGGGCGTTCGTTGACGGCACGGCGGCGGAGGCGGTACATGCGCCAGGCGCGCTGGAGGTGGTCGTCGTAGCGCAGTTCGAGTGGGGCTTCGAGCCAGAGGGTGAACGCGCGGCGGCGCTCCTCATCGGCGCGTTTGCTGAGATCGCCCTTGGGGATTTCGAGATCGCTGAGGCGGCCGTAGCTTTCGATGGAGATGGAGCGGCTGCGTTTGCGGAGGGTGAGGTAGCGCAGGTAGCGGTAGGCGACGCCGAAGATGTTGAGCTGGGTGGTGGGCGACTCGGCGAGGGAGAGGGAGGAGCCGGCGAGCATCTGGCGCAATTCGGGGTCGGGGTCGAGGTAGCGCGACATGCTGCGGCGGTAGTGATCGAAGACGACGGGGTTGCGGGCGACGAAATCGACGGAGGTGCGCTCGATGTGATCGATGCTGGAGAGGATGGCCGTGCGCAAGTTGGAGAGCTTGGCGCGTTCGCCGGGGACGTAGTCGATGATGCCGTCGATGTAACCCTGTTCGTAGAGTTCGTAGGCGGAGACGCCGACGAATTTGGCGCACTCCTGCCAGGAGAGGTCGTACTTGCGGGCGATGCTGGCGAGGCCCTGGGGCTGGATGGTGTTGAAGACGCCGTCGCGAACGGAGAGGAGGATGTTGACGGTGGCGAGGGGGATGGCGCCGCCGGAGTAGCCATTGCCGAGGATAATGCCGACGCAGGGTACGTCGATCTGGGCCATCTCCGCGATGAGGTGGGAGATGGAGTGGGCCTGGTTGCGGAGGTTGGCGTCGGCGCCGGCGTCAGCGCCGGGCGTATCGATGAAGGTGACGATGGGCAGGCGGCGCTGGGTGAAGAGGCGGATGGCGCGGACGGCCTGGCGGTGGTGCTCGGGCATCCAGACGCCATTGTTCGCGGCACGGTTCTGGGCGAGGACGCCGATGCGGCGCTCGCGGCCTTCGGATTCGAGGACGACCTCGCCCCAGTAGAGGGGGCCGTGTTCGCCCTGAGTGAGAGTCTGGACCTTGAGGCGGCGCAGGATCTGGCGCGCGTCGACGCGGGACTTGTCCTCGGAGGGCGCGACGGTTTCGCGGATGTAGGTATCCACATCCATGGCATCCAGCTCGCGGCAGCGCTTGCGGATGACAAACTGGGGAAGGAGCCCCTCGATATGAGCGGCCGGATCCTCACGGCGCGGGAAGAGTGAGAAGTCGTGTGCGAGCTGTTCGGCGCGCAGGAATAGCGAATCACCGGGCGTAAATCGTTTCGTCATAGGAGATGCTGTTGAGTAGCCGCCTGCGTTGTTCGGGGCGGAAGCGGAAGGCCCCACCCGGCTGTCCGCTTTGACTTGCTTGTGAAGAGATGATCGTAGGGGAAAGGGGGCGGCAAGTCAAAGCGCCAAATTGAGAAAGATGAGTGAAGGAGTCGGGATTGAGAGGGGGAGGGAGGAAGAAGGAAGAAGGAAGAAGGGAGAAGGGAGAAGGGAGAAGGGAGAAGGGAGAAGGGAGAAGGGAGAAGG
>CAZWQJ010000057.1:0-5267 GCA_964635825.1 uncultured Victivallales bacterium
AGGCGTTTGTCGAGCAGGAGATGGGCTACGCCTGCGCCGTGGGCATCGTGCTGACCCTGATCGTGCTGAGCCTGCAGAAGCTACTCACCTGGCTGATGAGCGGCGAGAAACCGTGGCTCGCCAAGTGGCGCCAGCGGTGGCGCGCGGGAGCGGCCGGCGGCGCGCGCGCGACCACAGTCACGGCGGCGGTCCGGGTACCCCGCGCGCCACGCCCCCTGCCTCCGGCGCTGCGCCGCCTCGGCGATCTCTACCTGCGCACAGCCAAGCACGCCGCGATCTGGGCCGTACTGGCAATGGCCTTCCTGCCGCTCTACCTCATGGTGATCGTCAGCTTCAAATCCAACACGCAGTTCTATGCCGCGCCGGCCACGCTTACCCAGCCGATGCACCCGGAGAACTGGGCGGAGGCCTGGCGGGTGGTGATGCCCTCCGTCGCCAACAGCATCTTCATCTCCACCGCGGCCACCGCTCTCACGCTCTGCTTCGCCCTCGGCGCCGCCTACTTCTTCGCCCGCCAGCGCATGCCGCTGTCGACCTTCTTCTGGAACGCCATCCTGATTCTGATGATGATGCCCATGATCGCCAACCTCGTGCCGCTCTTCCGCCTGCTGCGCGACCTGAACCTGCTCAATACACTCGCGGCGCTGATCCTCGTGGGCGCCGCCTCCGGCCAGGTCTTCTCCATTTTCGTGCTGCGCAACTTCGTGGCCGAAATCCCCGGCGACCTCTACGAGGCCGCCGAGATCGACGGGGCCAGCCACGTGCGGCAGATCTGGCACGTGGTGCTGCCGCTCTCCGGCCCCATCCTCGGCACCGTGGGCGTCATGCAGTTCATCGCCGCCTGGAACGAATTCGTGATGGCGCTGATCGTCATGCGCGATCCCGACCAGTTGCCCGTGATGGTGCAACTGCTGCGCATGGCCGGCGAGTACGTCAAGTTCTGGGGCCCGCTCATGGCCGGCTACGCCATGGCCAGCATCCCCATTATCCTGCTCTTCGTCTTCTCCATGAAGCTCTTCGTCCGCGGCCTCACCGAGGGCGCGGTCAAAGGATGAGCCGGCGTGCGCTCCTGCAGACGCCAGAACGGGTACGCGGATTTCCTGCTGTGCGGCGGAACGCATCAAGAGCGCCATTGGCCAGACTGCTGCCGCGCAAATATCGCCACATGAGGACTCTCTCCGAGTTCTCCCCGCCCGTATGAAGCTCTTGTACAGTGGCAGAGTTGATGTAGATGACAGCGCCATGGCCAGTATTCCTGTCTTCGCAGCAGCAAAGCAAGCCATGAGATCGGACTTCAAGAATTGTGTTTTCCTGTTACAGATCTATTTTCAAAGAAACAAGGCGGATAGATGCTGGCAGGCCGCAGTACCATCGGACGCGCTGCGCACCTATTCAAGGAGGAATGAGGAAGCCGAATCGGCTCCCCGCGGACTGACTCCGTGAGTCAGCCGCGGGTGCTCCGGGTAGCGCCGCCGGTTGCCCGGCGGCGCCCACACAGACCTGGACGAGCAGATTTCCTGCATCCGGTTCGTCAAGTTATGGTTTCGCTGCGAGCGCGGAGTGAACCACGCGGGCCGGAGGCAGGACGTACAGGCGATTAACCACGGAGTTGAACTTTTCCCACGGCATCGCATGCTGACCCGAACGCCGGTTCAGCCAGTACTGCCACGCCCGTTTCACCTCGTCCCGAAACCGCGTCAACGCGGCACCGTTGCCCGTAATGCCGTAGTATGCATAGTGGCCCTTCACCTCCAGGCTCAGGACTCTATGCTGCTCGGCCAACGGCCAATGGCGCATCTGCCTGACAACGGCCCGGCTCGTGCCAGACTATAAACGGTCACCCAGCACAGTCCAGGCCCTTCAAGGCAGTGAGCGGGATTACGAATGCCCCGACCCCATCCAGTTCCGCGGGCTGCGCGTGGAACGTGGCGTGCTGGTCCAGATCGGTCCCGTCCAGAAAGACTCCCGACTTCCCTGCAGTGAACCGGACGCCGGCCAGGATGGGCAGCGTGGTCTTGGGGTTAACGATCTTGCTCAGGCCGGCCACGGCCTGCTTGAGTGAACTGCGACAGAGACTGAGTTTCATGCGATCTCCTTGAGGTAAGACGGGGCCGCCCAAACGGCAGTCCCGCAGTTGAACTGCACTTGGTGTGTACGACGACCAGGTTGCGGACCGAGCGTCATCCCAGCACGATGGATGGCGGCCAGCAATCAGTTGGAACCCCGGCTCTCGGGTTCTGATCCCTGGATGAGCCTCTGGCGCTACCGGCGCCTGCGCTCAATCGTGATCCGGTACCGGACGATGGCGATCAGAATCGCCAGGACGACGACCAACAAGGCCACGAGGCCCAATCCCAGCCCCGAGACGGCGATCGCGACCACGATGGCGACAGCCATCGGCGCCCACCCGTTCCGAAGCTGCCACAGGATGATCGAGGCCAGTCGTTCGTGCCGGCCGTAGTTCTGCGAATCCACGGGCTTCTCCTTTCTGTGATCTGATAACAACGAGCACGGTCAGCACCGGGATGATGGCGGCCGTCAAAACGGCCGTAATGGCGAGCACAACCAGGGCGCTGGGGCCCGTCTGATGGTTGTCGTCGATCATCCGCGCCAGTAGCTCGACCAAGCGCTCGTTGACAGGTGGCGATGACCGCAAGACGCAGCCCAGGACCACGCCGATGGACGCAGCGGTGGCCATGAGGGCTGCGAGGGGTGTTCTGTTCATTGCCCCCTCCCCCGACGGATCAGGAGCGCGCTGAGCGTCACGGTCAGCGCGGAAGCGAGAACGACCACCGTTATGCTCAGCACACCCACCGTTCCCCGGCCATTGGCGACCTCGCCTTCCAGGGAAGCCGAGTGGGCCCGTTCCCGGCTCCACTGAGCAACGGCCTGCTGGTGCGTCTCGGCCATCCGCACCTCCACTTCACTCGCGGCCGGTGGCGGCGAGTCTCTCTCGCGATGACCATTTGATTGGCCGCATTGGCCCGCGAACATGATCAGCAGCAGCACTCCTGCCGCCACGACGTAGCGTTGCATCTGAGGCTCCTCCTTTCCTTGGGATTTTCCGTGTGCACAAGACAAAGGCCCGTGAAGATGGGGTCTCCACGGGCCTTGTTTGGTGTCCGGAATGTCTATGTGTTGGACACTTATAATTATTCCTCCAAAACGCGCGAAATTAAGCCGAATTCCCGGCCTGAGCCCCGCCAGGAGCCCAATATCGCCAGGAAACGCGGTATTTCACGCCTGGGAGCCGTCATGTGCGTTGCGCTTGGACTCTCGCGCGGCCCGCCCGGCAGGCCCGCCGCTCGTGTACGGCCCGCATTCCACGCCGCCACTCGGGTGTCTGATCCTCCAACCCGGTTGCGCCCCAGGCCTGCTCGATCCGCTGTCCGGCCTTATGCCGTATCTGGATCACCCTGGGCGCTGACACGCGATAGGTCGCGGCCGTCTCGTTCACGCTCATGCCCATCGCCGTCGCTCGCACCACACCGGCCTGCCTGTCATCCAGGCAATCCAGCGCGGCGTCCCAGTCCATCCTGCGGCCGGCAGCCACAGCCGTGTCATCGCCAGGACTGGCCAGGATGCTGTGCAGGTCCATCTCGTCCTCATGGTCGTCGCCCAGCGTGAGAGGCTCGTCCATCGAGCGGACAGCGGCACGTCCAGCCAGTTGCGTCCCGGCCGCCATCACATCCGTCTTGCTGCTGCCGGTCGACCTGCGGCCGGCCTTGATGTTCCTCAGGGCGTAGAATGCGATCGTACCGGGCGTGTAGGGCTGTCCCTTGGCCTCGGCCGCATCCAACTGCGCGGCCGCCATCGCCACGCAGTCCTGAACCAGTTCCTGTCCATCCTCAGCACCCACGAACTTGACCCGACCGCGGTGAATAGCTCCCGCGATCAGGGGTAGGATTCTCCGCACCAGCAGGATTCCAGCTTCTGCCGTCATGTTTCCTTTCCGAGCGACGGCACACTGCACCCTCATGGATGCAGCGGGCGGCCACCCTGTGGTTGACCGCCCGTGGCGGTAGATTTTTTCAGCTACACATCGAGATCAGTGGAAGCACTGCCCGCCGGACTGCCGGAGCAGGGCGCCACTTTGTCGGGCCTCCTGGCTGCTTCTGGGGGTCCAATGGGCGGGGGGCGGAGTGAGATCCGCGTTGGGCGGTCGCTCTCTATGGTTTCGGCACCAACGGATGCTTGCGTGCACCTGGGCGACAGGGAGAGGTCCCTAACCGGGGTGCCCCCGAACGCTGGGGTAGATCCAGTTGATCGTTCGAAAACTGGCCCTCGCTTTTGTCTGAAGCTGCCGCACTGGGGTGTGAAACAGCGGGACGCCCCTGTGAGAAGACATGAACCGCAGAAAGCGGTCCAACACAGGATGGGATTGAGGCACCGACCAGTAAGGTGCGCTCAGGGTATTATTCCATCCGAATGGACGGAATTAAGCCGAAGTTTCCCGCACAGGCGCGTATCACCCCGCATTCACGAACGCGGTACAGCCGTATACGAGTCCGGTGGGGCGTTTTGCGGCGAACGGGTATAGGCTCTGCGACATAGCGGGCAACGGTCGGGAGTGGTGCTGGGATTGGTTTCGCGATGACTACTGCGCTTTTCCGTCCTTGTCAGACCCTAGTGGTTGTGTTGGGGGCTCGGACCGCGTGGTTCACGGAGGCGGTTGGGTCAGCCTCTCGCCTACGGCTGCCGGGTTGACTTTCGCGGCGGGCGGCCACTCTCCGGACTACAACGCTTACGACTACGTAGGCTTCCAGGATGTCTTGCCCCCAGGTCCGCGGTGAGCTGAGCGGGCAAAGTGTTCCTTCGTGCCGCGCCCGGCGGAGTGGGGTTCAGCGGGACGCGAAAAGCCGAACGGACACACACTCCTCCCTGCCACCAGCTCACGCCTACGCCCCTACAACGCATCGCCCGGGCTGGACATGCCAACCAAGGGGCGAGGCGCCTTACTTGTTACGCCTTTGTTACGGGTATGCACCAGCAAACATGCCGCACCGCGCCGCAACGCGCCCGTAACACGACGCGAATTCATTAGGATTCTCGAATTTCCTAAGAAAACATGGCAATTTGGGGCGCATTAGAAATCCCGTGCTCTATCCAGCTGAGCTACTGGGGTAATACGCGAACACCACAAAACAATCGCCGTTTGTGCCTCACCACAGCCCAATCCCGAGCCCCACGGTGACCACACACATGCATACCGCAACAACAAGGATATGAGAGACATCCACCTCGGTCAAGAGGCACACCCGATCGGG